>NZ_CP007056.1:0-300000 GCF_000517625.1 Halostagnicola larsenii XH-48
AACTGGACCATAACAGCGGACAAAGTGGTGTCAATCCCGCACATATAACAGCGGACAGGGTGGTGTTCAAACGCCGAGCACAACAGTATATCACGTAGAGACTACAGCATATCACGAATAGATGTGAGTTCGAGAAAACCTGGCCTCGAGTAATCGGTATTTTGATCGATCGATATTCTCGGATGAGTGAAATCATGAGTGACTAGACTTCCAAGGGGAAGAAAATTCAGATGGGGAGTTTGGCTAGTACCACACCACCCCGTCCGCTGTTCTACGTGCTGAAGAATCCAACTGACAAGAACAGCGGACATAGTGGTGTGTGATGTTCAGGAATCGCGCTTGAATTTAAATCGGGGAATTAGTCACTGAGAGGAGTTCTCGAGCAGGAGATCCGAACCCATTGGATACACGAGACACCCTTGTTCGGTTCGTTGCCGATAGTACAGAATTATGTGATGACATCGGCGTACAAGAGGTTACGAAGTAATTTGGAAGATTTGTTCACGAAGCAGATGACTGGATGAGGTAGTTCGGAATTCAGTGGGACACACCCACCCCACTTTGTCCGCTGTTCTTCACAAATGATGGGTGGGGGAAACTGAGCGATAGGGATCGAGATTCGATCGTCGATATATTATCCCGCCGCTCAATTTGATATTCCTCTCCTCCTTGTTGTATTATTCTATGAAGACCTAGTACGGACTAGCTTGTTGCATAAGATTATAAAACTTCCCCTATACAGAATACTCCGCAACCCACCCCATCCCACACTAGTACCCTATTACAGCGGACATCATGGAGGGGGTGTGTCCCGCCGATTAGTATATAAAAACAACAACAGCGGACACTCCGGACACGGTGGTTTTATAAACTGTCGTGATAACAGTTATCCCAAGAAAACGAATGGGCTTGTTCGAACGCGATACGGAAATCTACAAAAATCGCGACGCACTACGCGAAGATTATCAACCCGAGGAACTTGTGGGCCGTGACGAAGAAATCCAGATGTACCAGGCATCGCTCCAGCCGGTCATCAACGGGGAACAACCCAACAACGTCTTTCTCTATGGGAAAACTGGGGTCGGAAAAACGGCGGCGACGCGATATCTCCTCTCTCATCTCGAGGAAGACGCAAGCCAGTACGACGACATCGATCTTCATCTAACCTTTCTCAACTGCGACGGTCTCACATCCTCCTACCAAATCGCGACTCGTCTGGTCAACGAACTTCGCGAAGAGACGAACCAGATCAGCACGACCGGGTATCCTCGAGCAACCGTCTACGAAATGTTGTGGGACGATCTCGACGCGCTCGGGGGAACGAATTTGATCGTTCTCGACGAAGTCGATCACGTCGAAGACGATTCGATCCTCTATCAGCTCCCACGGGCGCGTGCGAACAACAACCTCTCCGAAGCGAAGATCGGTATTATTGGGATCTCGAACGACTTTTCGTTCCGGGACGATCTATCGCCGAAGGTCAAAAGTTCGCTCTGTGAACAGGAGATCCACTTCCCGGCGTACGATGCGGGGGATCTACAGAAGATCCTCGAGCAGCGGGCACAGGTTGCGTTCCACGACGGCGTCATCGACGATGCGGTTATTCCGCTGTGTGCTGCCTACGGAGCGAAAGACGCCGGCGATGCCCGTCAGTCGATCGATCTGTTGATGAAAGCGGGCGATCTGGCTCGCGAGGAAGAAGTTACCCAGGAACAACCGGATGAGATCGTCATCACCGAAGCACACGTCGAAGCGGGTCGCCACGATCTCGAGCGCGGTCGCATCGAGGAGGGCATCAATGGGTTGACCCAGCACGGCCATCTCGTCTTGTATTCGTTGTTGACCCTGCATCTCCAGGATGAAACCCCGATCCGGTCTCGAGATGTCCGGCCACGATACACCAACTTCGCCCAGCGAGCCGGACGCGATCCGCTCGTTCCGCGCCGAATGCGCGACCATCTCTCGGAGCTCGCGATGCTCGGTCTCGTTTCCGTGACGGAGCGAAACGAGGGACGCCGGGGCGGAACGTATCGAGAGTACACCCTCGATATGGACATCGAACTGATCCTCTCGGCGCTGGATGACGTCCTCGAGGATGTCGGTATCCACGATTCTGTCAAGCGGTATCTGTCGGATGGCGAGTCTCCGGAAGGTGACACCTCGTTGTTGGAATTTCAGTAGGCCGCCAACTCGTTCGAAATTACCTCGGCTGGGTGGCCCGTTCGAGACGACTATCTTCGCAGCACAACACCAGTGTGTCCGGAGTAATTCTCGAGTAGCGGCGGTTCTCTCGAGGGGTATACCTAACTGTTCCGATCTGAACACGTTCTCGACGAAGCGGACCGCGAGTGGGCGATCGACCGCACTAACAGCGGACATAGTGGTGTCGAAAACTCCATACCTGTGGGGAATTTATTCGATGGTGACGGGTTGATTTCGATCGGCTGACCTCGTTTTAGTGGACGCCGAGCAATGACTTTCGAGAACGTCTCACTGTTCGACTGTTGCCGACCCCGTTACCGAAAGCCGATTCAAGCCACATATTATACACACTATTTGTTATCGACATACACGAAAACTTTTTAGTTCTGCTGGTGGACCCTCTCACTAGAGTCCCTGTTATCATGTCTCGTGATGTTTTCGACGAATCCGAATACGAACGACGAGTGAAACAAACGAAAGAACGGCTACGCGAGGAACGTCTCGATGCAATCGTCGTCTCCGACCCGGCCAACATGAACTATCTGACCGGCTACGACGGCTGGTCGTTTTACGTCCATCAGGCCGTCATCGTCACGCCCGAGAACGACGAACCCGTCTGGGTCGGCCGCGAGATGGACGCCAACGGGGCGCGAGCGACGGCCTGGCTTTCCGAACCGAACATTCGATCCTACAGCGACGATCACGTCCACTCGCCGTACGACTTGCACCCGATGGATTACGTCGCGAAAGTCCTCGAGGACCTCGATGTCGAAGACGGCCGCATCGGCCTCGAGATGGACGCCGCGTACTTCACCGCGAAATCCTATACGCGCCTCCAGCAGAACCTTCCGGCGGCCGATTTCGAGGACCGAACGTTACTGGTCAACTGGGTTCGGGTCAAAAAGTCCGAACGGGAACTCGAGTACATGCGCGAGGCCGCTCGGATTTCGGAACTGGCGATGCGGGCCGGCCTCGAGACGATCGAGGAGGGAGTCCCCGAGTACGAAGCTGCCGCCGCGATATACGAGGCGCTGATCACCGGAACCGACGCGTTCGGCGGCGATTACCCGTCGATCGTTCCGTTGATGCCGGCTGGCGATCACACCGGAACGCCGCACCTGACGTGGACCGATCGGTCGTTCGAACGGGGCGATCCCGTTATCATCGAGCTCTCTGGCTGTCGGCACCGGTATCACTCACCGCTGGCGCGGACGACGTTCGTCGGCGAGCCGCCGGAAGCGATCGCACACACTGCGGAAGTCGTCGTCGAAGGGCTCGAGGCCGCACTCGACGCCGCAGAACCCGGTGTCACCTGCGAGTCCGTCGAACGGGTCTGGCGAGAGACGATCGCCAAACACGACATGGAGAAGGAAGACCGAATCGGCTACTCGATGGGGCTCGGCTATCCGCCGGACTGGGGCGAACACACGGCGAGCATCCGCCCCGGAGACGAAACCGTTCTCGAGGAGGACATGACCTTTCACATGATCCCCGGCATCTGGCTGGACGACTACGGCGTCGAGATCAGCGAAACGTTTCACGTCACCAGCGACGGAGCGGAGACGCTTGCGGAGTTCCCGCGAAAACTGTTCACGACGTAGGTAGCTCGAGTTCCGACATAATCTCTGCAAACGGTGCACAACTGCTCGAAACTGCTCGTGAGCGGACGGAGTGGGAGAGTCACATCACGACGGCGAGCATGCGACGTACTTCTATGATGAGACAATCCACCAAAGCTTCTGCAAGGACTGTGGCCTGGTAATCAACGAACAACGCATCGATCACGGACAGCACATGTCGTCTCCGGATCAACATCGAGTCGGACACGCTGCAGCCGACAGAATTCTAATTGAATCACTCGCGTAGCATAGCGCCTGCTGCATATCGCCGCCATTTCTTTATACCTCGTTGCACAAAATCAGATAGTGTCTGAAACAACGAAACAGGATATAACAGTCCGTATCGATGCGTATCTCGACGCGGACACCGACGTGTTTCGTATCGGTGCCGCGGACGACATCCTCCGACTGCTAGTCGACGCCCACGACACGGAGTTTACGATCCCTGAACTCGTCGACGCCACGGGTGTCACCCGCTCGACTGTCTGGCGAGCCGTCGACCTCCTCGACAGCATCGGTGCCGTACAAATTCGAGAGACACCACAACGAAACTATATCGCGATCAACCCGGACCGACTCCAGAAAGACGACCCGATCCTCGCTATTCCACAGTCGGAATTTCACGCGCCGATTCGAGCATTCGTTGACCGCGTGCACGCAACGATCACCGATGCCGACGACATCACCGAACTACTCGGTATCGTCGTCTTCGGGAGCGTCGCTCGTGGCGAGGCTGACCGTCAGAGCGACATCGATTGCTTCGTTGTCGTCGATGGCGACCGGACGACGGCCCGCCGTCGGATTACCGATGTCGGTGCTGATCTCCAGTCCGAACGCTTCGACGGTGACCGGTTTGTGTTCGAGCCGTATATCGAATCCGCAGAGAGCGCACGCAGAGCCGGCTCAAAACTCCGCGAAATCTTCGCGGAGGGAGTTACGGTGTCCGGGAGCGACCAACTTGACTCGCTTCGAAAGGAGGTCGTCGCCGATGAGTAGTACGCGAATCGAGCAACTCATCAACAACGTACAAGCAGCGTTCGACCGCTGCCCGGCAGAGATCGAAGCCGGACTCGATGTCGACGCCGCCGCTCTCCTCCAGTTGCGGAAGGCCTGTCGCTTACTCGCCGGTGCAGAGGCACTCCGGGATGCCAACTACTACCCGCTCGTGATCGAAGCGTCGTTTGTTGCTATCGAACGAACCGTGGAATTCCGGCTCCTTGAGCGTGGGACGATGAAACCAGATGATCTTCCCGGCACGCATCCTGGGGTGTACCGAGAGGCGGCAGCAGTCGGCGTCTTCGGGGAATCGACGGCCGCGAACCTCGCAGATCTCTGGCGCGACCACCGAGCAAAGACGTACTATCAGGATGGACTCGCCTCAGCAGCGCGTGCCGAAGCGATGTACGAACTCGCCACCGAGATTCACACATACGTTACTGGCCGGTCTCGACAGGAGCACGAGTGTATTTGCGGTGCGATGGCGTAGCGAATTCTTGACATCCTCCTGCGCCTGAAGGCACAGGAATCCTGAGCGTTGGAGGTTTCAGGTTTACAACCTCACCGAGCATCCGAAGGTGAGAATCCGTGGGGATGCTCATGGTCTTTGGCGGTGGGACTGCTGGGAGTGCCAAGCTCCCGGTACTCCTATCCTCCATCGGCTTCGGACCCCCAGTGTTGTTTTTGCCACGGGGAGTCCGGCAGACTTCAACGGACTTGGAGTTACTTTGAGTCGTGCGCACAGCAGTCAACTCCGCAATCGATTCAGAGAAGAATCGGGCGGTCATCGACTGGTTCCGATTATTGCTTGGTTGCTTGGGGCGGGCAGACCGCCATCGTAGGACTAGGCGGAATCGCTCCGTTCCCAGCCTGATTCCTACTTCCACGGTATAATTCCCTGACACTTAAAAACGCGGACTGAGATCTCGAGCGATTTGTTGTACGTGGATTGATTCTGTGTTGTCGGATTCATCCTGCGGCTTTTGCCGCAGGTATTCTCCTCGAATCTGTATAACTGCCAAACTTGACTTCGCATCTTACGAGTGCATTCTCTGCCGATCAAGCGAAAGATCTCTTTCCGGTCGGAATCAAGACACAACGTTTTCCAGTTCCCCATCAGACTCGAGCGCGTCGATGTTGTGCGCGACGATCGCCGCCAGTCGATCCCAGTGTTTTGGCGTGTGACCGCCGGTATGGGGTGTGATGAGGCAGTTCTCGAGATCCCAGAGCGGGTGATCGGCCGGGAGCGGTTCGGGGTCGGTAACGTCGAGTGCGGCCCCCCGAATTTTGTTCGACTGCAGCGCGGAGACGAGCGCGTCGGTGTCGACGATGGGCCCTCGAGCCGCGTTGACGACGACGGCATTCGGCGGAAGCGTCGCTAATTCCGCCTCGCCGACGAGTCCCCGGGTCAGGTCGGTTAACGGACAGGCGAGGACGACGTACTCGCTGCGCGCGAAGGCGTCGTGAATCGCGTTTTCGTCGAAGCCGACGACTTCGTCGGTCGGGCCGCCCTTTGCGGGCGTGTATCGGACGCCGACGGTGTCCACGTCGAACCCCTCGAGTCGCCTGACGATTTCCTGGCCGATCGAGCCGAGGCCGACGATCGCGACGGTGCTGCCGGCTAACTCCTGGGATTGGAAGTGACGCCATTCGTGGTTCCTCTTTCGTCGCCAGCCCTCGTGGAGGTTCCGCGCGAAGACGAGCACGTTTCCGATCGTCTGTTCGGCGATTCCTGGGGCGTGAATGCCGCCCGCGTTCGTCACGGCGACGCCGTGTTCGGCGAGGGTCTCGACGGGAACGTGCTCGGTGCCGGCGAACGTGCACGCGAAGAGTTCGAGGTTGTCGGCCCGAGCGACGAGTTCTTCGTCGATCGTGATTCCGGTCGCGATCCGCGCCTGCTCTATGAGGTCTCGTTCTTCTCGAGGCGTCCGCGCGTGTTCGATAGCGAGTGATGGTAACTGCTCGCGCAGCGTTTCGGCGTACGATTCCATGGACAGTCCTTCCGTCCCTTCTCGAAGGACGACGACGTCGGGGTTCGTGCTCATAACGATATCCGTCGCACCGGTGTGATGCGCCTGCATCAGGATTCTCACGGACGTTCTTATCCTTTATGTGTATTCGACATCAACGACAATTGTGTATAATTAAGGGATTGGGGCGCGTCAGCTAGTCGCATGAACGAACCGATTCAGGATCGACTCGTTTCGGTGCGTCGGAGTTTCCACCGCCACCCGGAACCGGCGTGGCGAGAGTTCGTCACTACTGCTCGACTCGTCGACGAACTCCAGCGGATCGGCGTCGACGAACTGGCCGTCGGTCCGGACGCCTACGATCCGGACGATCGAATGGCCGTTCCCGACGACGAAGAACTCGAGCCCTGGCTCGATCGGGCTCGCGAACGCGGCACAGATGAGGCGCTGCTCGATCGGATGGCGGGCGGAAACACCGGTGCGGTCGCCGTCCTCGACCGCGGCGACGGGCCGATGATCGGTCTGCGCGTCGATATCGACGGCCTGTTTATCGAGGAGGCGACCAGCGACGAGCACGCGCCGGCCGCGGCCGGCTTTCGCTCGGAGATCGAGGGAACGATGCACGCCTGCGGTCACGACGTCCACATGACCTGGGGACTGGCGGTTCTCGAGGCGATCGCGGACAGCGATTTCGCGGGTCGGCTGGTCGTCTTCTTCCAGCCCGCAGAGGAAGTCGGCGGCGGCGGCTGCCCGATGGCGGAGAGTCGTTTCGTCGACGATCTGGACTACCTGCTTGCGATCCACGTGGGCCTCGACCACCCGTCGGGGGAGGTCGTCGCCGGAATCGAAAAACCGCTCGCGATGTGCCACGTCGACGTCACGATCGAGGGAACGTCCGCTCACGCGGGGAAGGCACCGGAGGAGGGTGACAACGCGATGCAGGCGACGGGAACCGCGATCGAGAACACCTACGGAATCCCGCGTCACAGCGGCGGTATGACCCGAGTGAACATCGGCCGCGCGGAGGTGGGAACCGCGAGCAACGTCATCGCCGATCGGGCCCACCTCGAGGCCGAAGCGCGGGGCGAAACGACGGAACTGATGGAGTACGCGAAAACGAAACTCGAGCGGGTAATGCGATCGGCCGCAACGATGCACGGCTGTCGGGCCGACGTGAACGTGGTCAGCGAGTCGCCGCGGGCGGATAGCGACCCGGAACTCGTCGATCTGATCGTCGATGCGGTCAGCGATGCGAGCGGAACCGAGACGCTCGTGCCGACGGCGGATTTCGGTGCGAGCGAGGACGCGACCTTCCTGATGGAGCGCGTGCAGGAAAACGGCGGGCTCGCATCGTACCTGATCGTTGGAACCGACCACCCTACGAGCCACCACACCCCGACGTTCGATGTCGACGAGTCGAGCCTCGATCACGGCCTATCGGTCCTGCTCGAAACGATTCGCGAACTCGAGCACCGACACCCGCTCGCACGCCCGGAGGACGAGCCGTGAGCACGACTCCGGTCACACTTGAGGACGTCGAGGCGGCCGGCGAGCGCATCGCTGACGTCGTTCACCGGACGCCGCTCGATAGATCCCGAACGTTCGCCGATATGAGCGGTGCCACGTCGGTCGGGCTCAAACTCGAGAACGTCCAGCGTACGGGTTCGTTCAAGATTCGCGGCGCGTACAACAGGATGGCCCAGCTTTCGGCGGCCGAACGCGCCGTAGGAGTTATCTCCTCGAGCGCTGGCAACCACGCGCAGGGAGTAGCACTCGCCGGAGAATTGCTCGATATCGACACCACCATCGTCGTTCCGGACGTGACGCCCGCCGCGAAAATCGAGGCCACGCGAGGCTACGGCGCGGACGTCGTCGTCGAGGGTGAGATCTACGAACGATCCTACGAGTACGCCCTCGAACGGGCCGACGAGACGGGCGAAACGTTCGTCCACCCTTTCGACGACGAGGCGATCATCGCGGGTCAGGGAACGGTCGGTCTCGAGTTGCGAGAGCAGTACCCCGAGCTCGACACGGTCCTCGTCGCAATCGGCGGCGGCGGCCTCATCTCCGGCATCGGAACCGTGATGAAGGCCGTCGATCCGGATATTCGCGTCGTCGGCGTTCAACCCGAGGGGGCGCTTCACGCGAAGCCCTCGCTCGAGAACGATCGAATCCGCGAACTAGAGACCGTCGACACCGTGGCCGAAGGGATCGCAGACACGCGGATGTTAGAGACGACATTCGCGGCCGCTCGAGAAGTGGTCGACGACGTGGTCGGGGTTACCGACACCGAACTGGCCGTCGCCGTGACGCTTCTGGCCGAACGGGCCAAGACCGTCGCCGAGAGCGCCGGTGGCGCACCGCTGGCGGCCGCGCTCTCGGATTCGATCGATCTCGAAGGCGAGCACGTTGGCCTCGTGATCTCCGGCGGCAACGTCAATCTCACTGAACACGCGGAACTGACTCGAACGGGTTTGGGTGAACTCGGCCGGTACGTCGAAGCCAGACTGGCCGTCGACGGCTGGCCGACGGCCCTCGGCGATGTCCTCGAGACGGTCGAAGATCACGGAGCCGAACTCGACGTTCTCGAGCGCGCTCGACGCCGCGGCGTCGATCAGCCCAACCGCGTTCCGGTGACGATCGGACTCGAGGGGAGCGGCCCCGAGCACCTGAGTGCAGTCCTCGATACCCTCTCGGAACTCGACGACGTGTCGGTACTCGAATACCCGCAGTAGCTCTCGTTTCTCACTCCGGCTCTTCTATCGCGATTCGATCCGCTGTCACACCGTCGAACGATTGATCGGACGAAATGAGTGGGTCCTCGTCCGCGTAGGCAACGTGGTAGGCGTCGAATGCGGTAAGTCCGTCCTGCTCCATATAGTCCGCCGCCTGGAACAGCACGTCTTCGTTTTCGGGGACCGAAGCAATCTCGAGTGCGTAGGTGAGTGCTTTCATCCGATCGAATTCAAACCGATTCGAAATCATAAGGAGTTCGAGCAACGTCGCTCGTGAGGTGTAGATGTTCCCCTCGTTTTCGAGTGCGATTTCGGCTGCGCGAGGCTGGAGCCAGTCGTCGTCTTTCACGAGTGCGATAAAGAAGTCCGTGTCGGCGTAGATCATTCTTACTCGCTCACTTCGTCGACGGCGTCTTCTCGAGCAGCCTCGCGCGATTCCCGTTTTATCTCCTCGATCGATTTTTCGTCGAAGGCGTCACCGACAGCATTTCGGAGCCCTTCGATCGGGTCATCGGTGAGCGGGATCAGTTCGACCCGGTCGTCGAGTTCGACGACACGATATCGGTCACCGTGTTTCTCTCGGATCTTTTGCGGGATGACGATTCGTCCACGATCGTCGGCCTCCGCTGTTTTGCTCATGGTAGTCTCACCTACTGTGGGAACAGTAAAAATCCTTCCCACGAATATTAATACATTCCCCAGCTATACTGGTCTGGAACGTTCATACGGTGCTCTCGAGCAGTACCTCTCGAGAATTCTACGCGAATGTGTCGAGGACACCGCTGAGCGCTCTCGAATCGTGAAAAGCCCGTGGGATGCCCGGGGGATGCCTATGGGACGAGGGGGTGGAGATGAAGGCTGAGTGGGGATGGGGTGTGTGGAGGGCGCATGTCGCCCACGGGTAGTTTTCGATTGGCCCCATGGAAGTATAGACTCTGCCGCCGATCCCCACTGAGTGGGAATGCGACTATGAGGCTATTTACGGCACGTTTTAGCGTAACTGCCAGAACCCGATGAGTATTTGTGGGGTTTTCGAAGCGGATTCGGAGACGCTGCCCGTCTTGTAGGTACGTCGCGTTCCGATCCCCGTCTTCTACTTTGATACACCGATTTTCAGGCCGCTCTCGGGCTCGTTCCGACGGAATCGATCGCCTCGAGAAAGCGCCCGACGCCGAGTTCGATCTCTCGCTCGCTCGAGTCAAGCGGCGGGAGGAGCCGGATCGTCTTCTCGCCACAACCGAGGGTCAACAAACCGTGCTCGAGGCTCGCCTTCACGACCGCGTTCCGCCGGTCGGCCGTGTCGAATTCGACGGCGAGCATCAACCCTTTACCGCGTACGTCCTCGACGGCGTCCGGCGCGTCGTCGCGGAGCAGTTCTTTCGCCTGCCTGCCGCGGCGGGTGGCGTTCGCGAGCAGGTCGTACTCCTCGATGGCCTCGAGGGTAAACGCGCCGATCATCGAACCGAGAAGGTCGCCGCCGCCGAACGTCGAGCCGAGTCGATTCTTTTCGGCGGGGAACACGTCCGACCGCGAGATGGTCGCGCCGACCCGGAGCGCTTTGGCGCTGGCGATGACGTCGGGTTCGATGGGATAGTGATCCGACGCCCAGATCTCGCCCGTGCGTCCGATTCCGGACTGGATCTCGTCGACGACGAGGGGGATGTCGTAGGTCTTGGTCACGTCCGCGACCTCCTGCATGAACGTCTCGCTCGGGAAGCGGTAGCCGCCGACGCCCTGAATCGGCTCGAGCGCAAGAAAGGCGATTTCGTCGGGATCGATGTGGCCGCCTTCGGGCGCGAGCATCGATCGGAGCTGCGATCCGCCGCCCGCGAAGAACCCGCAGTCGCAGCTCTCGGCGTCACAGCCCCGATCGTCGCAGAACGGCACCGTCTCGATCCCGCTGATTTCGGGGTAGTGACGCGTGTAGACCTCCTTTGATTTCGTCAGCGATAACGTTCCGAGCGTGCGGCCGTGGAAGCTCCCCGAAAACGCGACGCCGTACTTCGACGGCGCGCGGTAGTCGTTCGTGATCTTCATCGCGTTCTCCATGGCCTCCGCGCCCGAATTCGAGAGGAAGACTGTGTCCATTCCATATTGACTCGAGACCTCGACGAGTTTCTCCATCAGGTGACTCGAGCCGGGAACGTCCGATTCGTCGGGGGTCGGCCCCGCACCGAAGTACATGTCCTGGCCGGCGATCTTCATCGGTTCGACGAGGTCGAACTCCCGAAGCTTCCCGAGAATATTCTCGTTGTTGTATCCGAGCGGTGCAGCGCCGATGTGACACGTAAAATCCAGAAGAACGTTGCCGTCGACATCCGTGACGAACGGGCCGTCGGCTTCGCGGGTGATGTCCCAGACGAACTCGTGTGAGTACTCACTCGGTGCCGCGTTGGCCCCGTGGAACTCGACCCACTCGCGAGCATTGGGGCCAGGGAAGACATCCACGTCCGGTTTGGCAGTGTCCCTATCCATACACAGATAATGTGTACGTCATACATTAAATCTTGGTATAAGGTGCAGGGGAGATCTGCCATCGCGACTCCCGAACCAATCGGAAATCGACGCAGAGCGAATCGATTTGAGTCGCGAAAACTGGGTCGTAACCATCGTTCAATCGTTGTCGGTTTCGATGGGCCTGCTGGGACCGGGTGGCGGTCTAAGTCGGGCGACGGTCTTTCGATTTGAACCGCCAATCGTCTCCCTTTTGTTGAAAAACTCACTGGCATTTACTATATCTAACCTCAATTTAATATATTAAGTATAGGAAGATTTATATTCAGCACTAAAATATAGTTCTAATATGGTGGATAAGAAGAAAGACCTAATCAGTCGACGAAACGTATTGCGGAAAGGTGTCTTTGCCTCGGCCACTTTAACAAGTATAGGAGCGATCACAAATTCGGCTTCAGCTACAGATTGGAGGCCTCCTGAGGGAGGAGGGTTTCAAGTAATTAATACCACAAGTGAAGGAGACTATACGTCACATACGATGGATAAGGCCGAAGGAGTTGAAGCTGAACTATCAATCGGCTCATCGGTAACCGCATCTCCTTATACAAATCCTCCTGGACCTGTATTTGTGAATTGGCTTGCTCACGTTAATGATGGAGGAGGATCAAAAGCAACCAAGAAAATTAGTAATCTTGAGGTTGAAGTCACTATTAGCGATTCCAGCAGTATAAACGACCAGTGGCGATTCCTGGATCCGTATGCTTCATTGCAGAATGCACCCGAGGAAGACGGTTATGTAGATTCCTTTGGTGTCAGTGCTGGATATATGGGTCTTGGCATTGGCATCTCGTTTTCAGCAGGAGGCGATCAGACATCGGTAGATAGGCAGGAAAAGAAAATATCATATAACTTTGGGGATCGGGTCGTATCTGCAGGAGGTTATGAAAACGATTCAAATACCGGTTGGCTCCAATTTAATGTAAATAATCCAGTCTATTCAAATATTGACTACCCTGTATGTGCGCTCAAGGTGACGGTAACTGGTGATTTCATATACGATAGTGGTTGTCCAGGGCCCTATTGTCAATCAGAGAAAAATACCTTGCTTTGCACCGAAAAGATTGCTATCGATTTCTCTAATTAGCATCTAGATGTCTAATCTAGTCCAAATACTTAATCATATGTGTGTCGTCCAAGGAACCTGTCTACGTCCAGTTCAGCAGCACCTGTCTTTATAAAATCCATTTTTGTTCCCTGGGAACAGGTTCTACAGTATTCCATTCATACATAGTTTCTATGCATTTGTATCTCGTACATCAAGTGACATTATTGGTCAGCGGAGAGTGCGGCGCGAACCGCGAGTGAACTGCCCGCAAAAACCTGAATAGCATGACGACCAGCGCGGCTGAGGGCCGAAAGTGGTTCAGTCGTCGTCCGATTCGACGGCGCCGCCGGGACCGGACGGCGATTCCGTATCCGGCTTTCTGCCCGAGCCGATGAGGACGGTTTCGTCCTGCAGCAACACCCGACCGTGGCTCGAGGCGAAGTCCTTGATCAGCGAGAGCATCGCGAGGAAACAGACGAACGCGAACGGGGCGCCGGTGATGATGACCGCGTTCTGGAGCGCAGTCGTTCCGCCCTCGCCGCCGATGATCATGAGGATCGCCGCGGTCATACCGAGGACGACCCCCCAGAAGACCCGATTGATGGTCGAGGGGCTCGCTTTCCCGCCGGTCGTCATCATCGAGACGGCGAGCGTCGAGGAGTCTGCCGACGTGATGAAGAACGTCGTCACGAGAATCATGAAGGCGATCATGAACACCGTTCCGAGCGGGAAGGCGTCGAAGAGGATGAAGCCCGAAATCTCCGGGGCAATAGGAGGTTCGATTACACTCGAGAAGTTGGCCGTTCCGTTGTGGTGGTATCGCAGCGCGGTACCGCCGACGAAGGTGAACCACGGGATGGTCGCGGCCGAGGTCGCGCCGATTCCGGTGAAGGCGACTTCGCGGACCGTTCGACCCTTGGAAATGCGGGCGATGAACAGGCCGGCGAACGGCGACCACGAGAGCGCCCACGCCCAGTAGAAGACCGTCCAGTCGTTCATCCACTGCGTGCCGCCATCGGTGCCGGCTCCCGTGTAGAGGCTCATGGACGTGAAGTCGGCGATCATTCCGCCGATCGCCTGCGAACCGAGCAGGAGCAAGAACAGCGTCGGACCGAGGATGAACGTCGCCAGCATGAGTGCGACGAACAGTATCATGTTGAAGTTCGAGAGCCGGCGGATCCCCCGATCGACGCCGAGGACCATCGAGATGGTAAACAGCAGCGTCATCGTCGTCACGACGAGGAGGATGCCGACGTCCCCGAGGTTAATCCCCCACTGGTAGTTGAGACCGGCGATGAACTGGCTCCCGATGAAGCCGAGCGACGTCGCCACGCCGCCGATCGTCGCGAACACGGCGAGAATGTCGACCACCTTCGCGGCCGGTCCGTCGAGGTTCTCCTTGCCGAGAATCGGCGTCAGCGCCGAGGAGACCCGAAGCGGGACACTCTCGTAGTTGTACGCGAAGTAGGCGATCGCGAGTCCCATGATCGTGAACACGGCCAGTTGGGGCAGCGCCCAGTGGAACAGCGTCTGCTGGACCGCGATAGGTACCGCCTCGCTCGTGCCACCCTCGACGCCGAACAACGGTGATGGATTGTCGTAGTAAAACAACGCCTCGGTAGGTCCCCAGAACACGACGCCCGCTGCGAACCCGGCGGAGTACAACATTGCGAAAAACGACAGAAAACTATACTCCGGATCCTCGTCTCCCATCTTGATCTTGCCCCACGGCCCGACGATCAAGAACAGGAGAAAGAGAACGATCAGGAACACGATCACCAACAGCGCCCAGTTCAGGTACTCGACTACTAGGCCGTAGACGAGATTGATCGTATCCGTGACTGCAGTCTGATCAATGAAAAACGCCGCGATCACGCCGACGGTCAACAGCGCCCCGAACGTGAACACAACCAGGTCGATCTCCTCGAGGAACGTGCCGACGGCCCCCTTTTCGTCGCTGCTCACGACCGCTCACCCCCTTCACCCGACCGATGGCTCGCCGTTGCGATGCACCGACCTCGGTTGCCATCTACCATGCTGTGCAATGGCATACCGTAGTGGATGCGAGTATCCAGTATAAGTATTTCCTTTTTGTAACCGACATACACAGATTATGTTTATTAGAAATCGTCAAGCGACGGCGGACCGACAGCAACTAGGAACGCCAATCTGTGGATAAATAACCCTATCTACAAATCATTTGCTAGGATCATCGGAGAAAGAAACGAATCGGACCACGATGTGGCTCACTCGCTCGAATTAACCGACATTTATCATCCTGATGCCGCATTCAATACCGACCGGTCGGTCGGAGGACTGCAATTCGATCCGCGAAAACGGCACTCGAGTCGGAACCGGTCAATTCGTCAGTTCCTCGAGTTTCTGTTCGCGCGTCTCGGCGCTCTCGTTGACCTGCTGGGTGTACTCGTCGACGCGGTCTTTGATCTCTTCGCGGGTCTCGTCGGGCGAGAAGTCGTCTGACATCGTCAACAGCCGGACGAACGCGCGGAGCTCCTCGTCGGTGAGCTGGGCGAACTCCTCGTCCTCGAGTTTTTCGACGACGTCGTCGACGTCGATCTGGCCCACCGGATCGACGTTGAACTCGACGTTGACCATCCGGTAGTTCGATCCGGCGAGACGCTGTTCTGCCTTGCCGACTCCCTCCGAGAGCATGTCCTTGAACGGGGTGTGATAGCCCATCGTCCCGAGGTGCAAGAACGCGAGCATATCCGTGATTCCCTGGGTGTAGGCGTCCCGTTCGTCGTCGTCGGGGTCGAAGACGGTGTTCCGGTCGCGCTCTTCTAAGTATTCGAAGAGGATACTGAAATCGAGCACCGCGTTTCGGACCCGCCGACGGATGCGGTTTCGTTTCTGTTTTTTCGAGTGATCCGTGTAATCCGTTTTCCGCCCGAGCAAGAAGTCGCGATCCGACGGTGTGAGGATCCCACGGGGGCGATCCGCGTCCGCCGCTGTTCGAAGCGACTCCGGCATCTCCTCCTGACTCACGTCCTGACTCATACACTGAACACGGATAGCCCGCGAATTAATGCTTCTGATCCGTTATATGTGATACAGGATCAACACTTCCGTCGTACGTGGACATCTGTAAAAGTAGTCGAAAACGGCCACTGCTTCCAGGAAATCCGTCGTTGTAGTGACTCTCCGTGCTCGAGAATCGAACAGCGTCGCAAAACGCGCCGTTACACCCTCGAGTTAGTTGACGGGACCCTACGTGCGATCGCCGTACCGTTCCGAACATGCCAGTACCGCCTCGGACAGCACTGAGACGCCGATCTCGAGGCTATCCTCGTCGATGTCGAACGTGGGCGTCTGGTGGTTCGTGGGCGAGTCCGTCCCGACGAGGACGTAGGAGGCGAGCCCGCCGTTTTCGCTGACCCGTTCCATCAGGTAGGTTGCGTCCTCGCTCGCGCCGAACTCGTCGGTCGGCACGACCGAATCGACGCCGTCGACGCCCCTCGCGACCTCGCTGACGAGGTCTCGAAGCGCCGGATCGCTGTCGACGCTCGGCGACTCGCTGATGACTCGCGGCGTCACGTCGCAGTCGTGCATCTCCGCGGCGGCGTACAGCACTCGCTCGAGTTCGGTTCTCGTGTACTCCATCAGCGCCGTCGTTTCGCCGCGAATCTCGCCCTCAAGGGTGATCTCTTCGGCGATGACGTTGCTCGCGGTGCCGCCTTCGATGCGACCGAAGTTGATCCGCGTCATCCCGTCGCTGTGGCGCGGAATCGCGTAGGCGTTCTGGACGGCGCTCGCGACGGCCTGCATCGCATTCGCCCCCGCGTTCGGGGCCGTACCCGCGTGGGCGCTCGCCCCCTCGAAGGTCACGGTCAGGTGCGACATCGCCAGTGGCTTTTCCATTCCGGCAACGACCGTGCCGGTCGGGTTGTCGAGGCCGACGTGGACGGCGAGCAGATACTCCACGTCGTCGAGGTACCCGCCTCGAGCCATCGCCCGGCCGCCGCCGGAAATCTCCTCCGCGGGTTGGAAGAAGACCTTGAACGTGCCCGTAAAGTCGCTTTCTTTCACCGCCTCGAGGGTCCCGAGTCCCATCGCGATGTGTGCGTCGTGACCGCAGGCGTGCATGTAGCCGTCGTGTTCCGATCGAAACCCCTCCGCAGCCGGTCTGTGACTGGCTTCGTCCGACTCCCGTAACGAGAGGGCGTCCATATCGACTCGCAATCCGACACACGGCCCCGGTCGCCGTTCGCTGTCCTGCTCGCTCACGAAGTCTGTACCGTCGGCGCTCTCGTCGCGGTCGTACTCCTCGCCCAGTTGCTCGACGCTGCCCTCCGGCGTGTCGGGCTCTTGCTCGATAACTGCGACCACGCCCGTATGGCCGTCTTTCGTCCGCTCGAGGATATCCTCCCGAACCCCCGCTACACGCGCTCGCTCGAGCCAAGGGCGGATGGTTTCCCCGTCGGGAACGGCCATCCGGGCGTCCGAGGCGAGCGCCTCTTGACCGACGGCGATCTCGTCCACCCCGATTCGCTCGAGTTCCGCGACGATCCCAGCGGTCGTCCGGAACTCACACCAGCCCGGCTCCGGGTAGCGATGAAACGACCGTCGGAGCCCGATCAGGGTTGTCCGCCCTTCGTGAACCATCTCGGCTACGCGTACGAATCGGGGATACTTAATCGTGGTCGATTATCGCATACGGTAGTATCGCGATCGGTGTAGGGACCGATCCATCGGGCCGCCGGTCCATCGACGTTTGGAGTCGACGATCCGCCGTTGATCGCTAGCCGAGCGACGCGATCGCGTCCAGTTCGACGCGTACGTCCTCGGGAAGCCGGGAGACTTCGACGCAGACTCGAGCCGGCGGCGTGTCGCCGAACCGAGCACCGTACGCGTCGTTGACTCGTTCGTAATCTTCGAGATCGGTGAGATAGACGGTCACCTTGACGAGATCCTCGAGGCCGTTGCCGCCGGCCTCGTCGACGACGGCGGCGATGTTATCGAGGACCTGACCCGTCTGTGTGCCGACATCCCCGTCGACGACTTCGTCCGTCTTCGGATCGACCGGCCCGTAGCCGGAGACGTAGAGCGTGTCGCCGTCGCGAACGCCCTGAGAGTACGGATTGTCGTTGTTCGGGGCCTCGTCGGTCTCGACGGGTTCGGTATCCGCCATCGCGGATCACTCCGCTCCGGTCGCGTGCTCGATAGCGTCCACGACGATGTCGAGCGCCGTTTCGGCCAGTTCGTGGGTGAGCACGAGCGGCGGGAGAAATCGAAGCACGTTGCCGTGTCGACCGGCCGTCCAGACGAGGACGCCGCGTTCGAAACAGTACTGCTGGATCGCGTCGACCGCGTCGCCGTCAGGGTCGCCCGACTCGTCGACGAACTCCGCGCCGATGAACAGGCCGCGACCGCGGATATCCGCGAGACGATCGGTACCGTCGGCGGCCTCGCGGAGTCGGTCCCGAACGTATTCGCCGAGTTCGCGGGCGTGTGCGAGCAGGTCGCGTTCCTGAATGTACTCGATCGCTCGCGTTCCGGCCCGCATACCGACGACGTGGCCGCGGTAGGTGCCCGCGTGGTCGCCCGGACCCCACGTGTCGAGGTCTTCGTGGTAGATCGTCGCCGAAAGCGGAAAGCCGGCCCCGCCCAGGGCCTTCGCAGAGGTCATCGCGTCCGGCGTGACGCCCTCCCAGTCGCAGGCCCACCACTCCCCGGTTCGACCGAGTCCGCTCTGAATCTCGTCGAAGACGAGGACGATATCGTTGTCGTCCGCGATGTCGCGCAATCCCTGGAGGAACCCCTCTGGCGGTGTCACGATACCGCCCTCGCCCTGGATCGGTTCGACGACGATTCCGGCCGGGTTGGCCAGCCCGCCGTACGGATCTTCGACGATCGCTTGCACCTCTTCTAGGGCGTGGTCAACGGCCTCCTGCGAGTTCGTTTCCTGTCGGAACGGGTCCGGATACGGCGCGTGGACGACGTCGGAGAGCAACGGCGTGTAGTGTTCTTTGAAACTCGTATTCGAAGTGAGGCTCATCGCTCCCGTCGTCGCGCCGTGGTAGGCACCGCGGAAGGCGATGAGTCCGTCGCCGCCCGTGTTGTACTTCGCGAGCTTGATCGAGGCCTCGATGGCGTCACTGCCGGTCGGGCCGCCGAAGACGACCCGATTGTTCCCCCGCAATCCTGCTGGCGCGATTTCGTCGAGTTTTTCGATCAGCTCGAGGCGTGCCTCCGTCGGGAAATCGACCGTGTGGACGAACTTGTCGGCCTGCTCGTGGACGGCCTCGAGGACGTACGGATTCGAGTGGCCGACGTTGAGAACGCCGATTCCGGCGAATAAATCGATGTACGTGTTCCCGTCTGCGTCTCGAACCGTCGCACCCCGTCCCTCCTCGAACGCAATCGGAATGTCGTCGGGATAGGCGACGGCGCTGCTGTCTATTTTCCGTTGCTTTTCGAGCAGTCGCCTGGTCTCTGGCCCGGGAACGGAGCCGACGTTCGGTGCATCTTCGAAGTGAAGGTCTTCGATCGGCGGTCCAACCGTCATACGTTGTCACAGGCGAATCAATTATAAAAATCTGTCTACAAAAACCATATTGGTAGTACACAAATACTGATTCAACAGTCGATATTGGGGTGAACGATTCAACTAGGTTCTTGCTGAAACTCCGCCTGTAACGCCCGTAACGGCTCCTGTAGTGGTATCGTGATTCATTCTGAACGACCTGTGGTATTGTGCATCGCGGTACCGTGAAACATACGTTACAGTAATCAAACGCGCTATTTTTATTCCCCGAGGACATACGGCGGTCAATGACACTCGAGTTCACGCCGACGACCGTCGACGAACTGGATCCGGACCGGCGTCCGTCGGTTCGCCTCGCACTCGTTCCGGTTCTCGCCGTCGTCGTCTTTCTCGGGATCGGATCCGCGGTTCTCGGCCTCGATCCGCACGTTCCGCTCCTCTGGAGTATCGTCTTCGTCGGCGCGTTCGGACAGTACCTCGGCTATTCGTGGCCCGAGCTCTACGACGGTATCGCGAACGCTCTGCTGATGGGACTGCAGGCGCTGCTCATAATCTTCACCATCTACGCGCTCATCGCGACGTGGGTCGACGCGGGCACCATTCCGGCGATGATGTACTACGGGCTCGAGTTACTGTCTCCGACGGTGTTCCTCCCCGTAGCGGCCGTTCTCGCTGCCGTCGTCGCGTTTTCGATCGGCTCGTCGTGGACGACGGTCGGGACGCTCGGCGTCGCGTTCGTCGGTATCGGCGCGGGTCTCGGCGTTCCCGGTCCCATGACCGTCGGCGCGGTGATCTCGGGCGCATACGCCGGTGACAAACAATCGCCGCTCTCGGACACGACGAACCTCGCTGCCGGCGTGACGAACACACCCTTGTACGACCACATCTATCGCATGCGGACGGGAACCCTCATCGCGTTCGGGATCGCAATTATCGGGTTCGCGATCCTCGGTCTCCAGTCCAGCGGAGCCGTCCCGGCCGGTCAGGTCGAGACGATTCAGACCGCGCTCACCGGAACGTACGACGTTTCGCCGCTCGTGTTTCTTCCCCTCGTGAGTACCTTCGCCCTCGCCCTTCGAGGGTATCCAGCGCTTCCGACGCTCGTCCTCGGCGTCTTCGTCGGCGTCGGTACGTCCATACTGTTCCAGGGCAGCGGATTCGTCCCCGCGTGGGAAGTGTTCCTCACCGGGACGGCACCCGCGACCGGATCGGACCTCGTCGACGAACTCCTCCAGACCGGCGGTCTCACCGGATCTGCGTGGACGATCGCGGTCGTCGTCGCGGCGCTCGTCCTCGGCGGACTCCTCGAGAAGACCGGCGTCCTCGCGGTGCTTGCTCACCGACTCTCGCAGGGAGTGCGGAGTTCGGGAGCCCTGATCGCCGGGACCGGCATTTCCGCGATCCTCATCAACGCGCTCACCGCACAGCAGTACATGAGCATCGTGCTACCGGGAATGACGCTCCGAAACCTCTACGACAAGTTCGGACTCGAGAGCGATCAACTCTCGCGGGCCGTCGAGGCGGCGGGGACCCCCACCGGCGCGCTCATCCCGTGGCACGCGGGCGGGGTCTTCATGGCCAGCGCGACGGGCGTCCCGACGCTCGAGTACGCCCCCTACTACCTGTTCGGCCTGCTCTCCCCGCTGGTTCTGTTCATGATGGCCCTGTCCGGCGTCGGCGTTCCGTCGACCCGGCGGACTGAGAGCATCCAGACGGCGGATTGAACTGCGCCGTCTCGACGGAGAGAAATTAGAAACCAGACACGATTTGGTTCTAATTCGAAAGTTGTTACGTTTGGCGGCGAGCGAGTCGGTTGGACTCATTCCCTCCGATATTATCGGTAACGGCCTACGTGGCTGGGATATTGTCCAAAAGCGTCGATATAAGACCTCGTACCTCGAGATTAAATCAGTAAAATGATATTCCGTCGAAAACCGTTTTAAAACCCGGTAGTCGTCCGCGAACGAGGAAAATTCCGTTTCACGGAGATTCGTCGCCTTCTCGCAGCGGTAGCTGAAATATCTCCTTTCAAAGTAGTATCCGAAATTGATAGTGAGCCGATAGCGTCCGATCCGAAGCGACTGTTCTCGCAGACGCGCGATGAGTTATTCGCTACTCAAGCTGCAGACTCGGACCGGCACTTGCCGAATCGCCGGCTCGAAGCGTGACGATGTCTCCGAATTCGACCGAATCCCCGCTCGAGACTGGGGGTCCACGCACCTGTGCGATGAGGCGAATTCCGCCGTCGAACTGGACCAACGCGAGCCGGTTCGGCGCTCGCACGCCCGGCGGCGTGGCGTGAACCGTCGTCGTCGCCATCACCCGCCCCGTCTCGAGCGGGTACGTCTCGAACGCTGTCGATCCGCAGTCCGTACAGCGAGCGCGGGTGTAATACCAGCGGTTCGAGCACGATTCACATTCGAACGCTCGATCGATGCCGTCGCTTCCTGCCATCGGGTTTTTGATTTCAGTCATGTGCTCTCTACGATCGTACAGATCGAATTGTTGCCGAAGCCGGCCACGTTGATCGCGAGTCCGGTCTCCGGATCCTCGAGCTGCCGGTCCGTTCCGGGCGCGTCGCCGCGTAGCTGCCAGACGAGTTCGATCACCTGCGAAATACCGGTCGCGCCGAGGGGGTGTCCGCGGGCCTTCAGCCCGCCGCCCGGATTGACCGGGAGCACCCCGTCGCGGTCCGTCTCTCCGGCCATGGTCGCCCGCCAGGCGTCGCCGCTGTCGTAGAAGCCCAACTCCTCGAGTTCGAGCAGCTCGAGGATCGTAAACGCGTCGTGGATGCACGCGACGTCGATGTCATCGTGTTCGACGCCGGCGCTCGTCATGGCGCGTTCGCCGGCTCGAGAAACGCTCTCGATCTCGAGCGGATCGGGCCGTTCGGCGACCGCGTGCGTTCCGGTCGCGCTCTCGATTCCGGACACCCGAACGTCGCCGTCGTCGGCCGACAGCACGACGGCGGCGGCCCCGTCGCTGGTCGGGCAGCAATCGTACAATCGAAGCGGCTCCGCGACGGGCGGGGACTCGAGGGCCTCGTCGACCGTGATCTCCTTTTGAAACTGCGCGTACGGATTCGCGGCCGCGTTCCGGTGGTTCTTGACCGCAACCGCTGCGAGTCCGGCACGATCGGCGTCGTAGCGCTCGAGGTAGGCGTCTGCCGCCAGCCCGGCGAACGAGGGAAGCGTGATCCCCTGCTGGTACTCGCGGTCGTGTACGAGGCTGCTGATAACGTCCGTCGAAACCTCCCTGTCGACTGCGGACATCGTCTCGACGCCGACGACGAGCGCCGTCCGCGCTCGACCGGCGCAGATCGCATCGACCCCGCGAAGGAGCGCGCTCGCGCCGCTGGCGCTGGTGTTTTCGATTCGGTCCGCCATCGCGCCCTCGATCCCAAGCGCGCCACAGAGGGCGTTCTCGATTCCCGTTCGCCGATCGAACGCTTCGGCGGCCATGTTTCCGACGTGCACCGATTCGACGCCGTCGGGTTCGATGTCGGCATCGTCTAGGGCGGTCCAGGCGACGCGTTCGGCGAGATCCAGTGTGCTCGAGCCGCTGGCGCTTTCGAAGGGAACCATGCCGACGCCGCTGATGAAGACGTCCATCGCGGGTTATTCCCCACCGAACGCGCCGCGTTCCTCGAGGTCGTCCAGTTCATCCTCGTCGTAGCCCAGCGCCGCGAAGACGCTGCGGTTGTGCTCGCCGAGTTGGGGCGGCGGCGACTCGAACCCGCTGCTCGAGCGGTCGTACTTGAGTGGGTGCTCGATGACGGGAATCTCGCCGCGGTCGGGGTCCTCGATGGACGTAACCGTCTCTCGGGCCTCGGTCTGTTCGTTGTAGAGTGCGTCTTCGGGCTCGAATACCGGCCCCGCGGGAATGCCGGCTTCCTCTACGAGGAGGACCATCCACTCGTCGGTGGTCAGTTCGCGGAACGTCTCCTCGAGTTCCGCCTCGAGTTCGCCCATGTGCTCGACGCGGTCGGCGTTCGTTTCGAACCGCTCGTCCTCGAGGAGATCCGGTCGCTCGAGGGCCGCACAGAGACCCTTCCAGAGCTTCTGGTTGAGACAGGCGACGTTGATGTGGCCGTCGGCGGTCTCGAAGGTCTGGTACGGCGCGAGGACGGGGTCTTTGGTCCCCATCCTCGAGGGCGATTCGCCGGCGAAGACCTTGCCGGCCTGTTTCGTCAGCCACGGCAACGTTGCGTCGAGCATACCGAGGTCGATGTACTCGCCCTCGCCGGTTCGCTCGCGACGATAGAGCGCGTTCGAGACGCCGAACGCGGCCCACATCGCGGTGATGAGGTCGGTCATCGGGAGGCCGACCTTCACGGGCTTGCCGTCGGCTTCGCCGGTGACGCTCATGATGCCGCTCATCCCCTGAATCAACAGGTCGTAACCGGGGCGCTCCCGCCAGGGGCCGGTCTGGCCGAACGCCGAAATCGCACAGTAGATGATGTCGTCGTTGTGCGCGCGGATCGCGTCCTCGTCGACGTCGAGCCGTTCTGCGGTTCCCGGTCGATAGTTCTGGATGAAAACGTCCGCTTCGCTCGCGAGTTCGTAGAGCGCTTCTCGGCCCGCGTCGCTTTTCAGATCGAGTTCGACGCTCTTCTTGCCGTAGTTGACCGACCAGAAGTACGGCGACTCGCCGTCGACGAACGGCGGTCCGGAGTGGCGGTTGTCGTCGCCGACTTCGGGCCGTTCGACCTTGATAACCTCCGCGCCCTGATTCGCGAGCATCAGCGAACAGAAGCCGCCGGTGACGAACGTCGTTAGATCGAGGACTCTCACGCCGTCTAAAATGCGATCGCTGCCAGTCATGTGATGTCATGACAATCGGATCGGGCCCGGCAAAAAGCTTCCTATCAGGTGTAACGCCGACTGGACCAACTCGTTCGGTGTGAAACGGGAGGCCCGTCGGGCCCCCAACCGCCCCGAGCGATCACCGATAACGGCCCTGCACTACTCGAGGGTCGACGTTTGAACCACCGACACCCGTTCGCCGGCCGCGATATCGCTCGTCGTCAGGACGAACCCGTCGGCCGTCGCCGCCCGCGTGCTCGAGGAGAGGACGCTCGGATCGAACGTGTCCTCGTAGACCGCGAGCGGGGAATCGACGTGGCCGAGCGGGGTCGCCGTTCTGCCTTCGAGGGTGACCGGAATCGCGTACTCGAAGCCCTCGGGGCCGAGCCCGACGTCGTGGGTAAACTCTCGCTCGAGGGTCGGTAGCGTCTCCTCGCCGGTGAAAAGCACTCGAGCGACGAGCACCGCGCTGACGTACGCGCCGATCGGCTTTCCGGGAATCGCGACGGCCAGTGCGTCGTGGTCTGGCAACCGAGCCACGGCGATGGGCTTGCCGGGGCGGATTCGGACGCGGTGAAATTCCACGCTTCCGTGACTCGAGAGCGCGTCGATGACGTAATCCTTCGCGCCGACGCTGGTTCCGCCCGTGGTCACGACGATATCGTGTTCGCGAGCGAGTTCCGAAATCCGCTGCTCGACGCTGTCTCCCTCGTCGGGGACCGATTCCTCGTATACGGGGTCGTGGCCCCACGAACGCAGTAGATTACAGAGCATCGGCGAGTCGAGGTCGGTGTGTTTCCCCTCGTGAATCTCGGTCCCGGTCGCGAGCACGCCGACGGAAAACGGCTCGAAACCCTCGAGGGTTTCGTAGCCGATGTCGCGGAGCAAGACCGCATCCAGCGCCGAGAGCCGGTCGCCGCGCTCGTAGAGCCGGTCGCCCGCTACGAGGTTCGACCCGCGTTCATAGACGTACGTTCCCGCCGGGAGCGACGGCGCGTCGAACGTTCCGTTCTCGACGACGACGTCTTCTTGCTTAACCACCGTGTCCGCCCGTTCGGGAAGCGGTGCGCCCGTCGCGATCTCGATCGCCTTTCCCCGCTCGATCGATGGCCGATCCGACTCGGGGAAGCTCGATTTCGAGACCACTTCGAGCGGGCCCTCGTCGTCCGACGCGTAGGCGTAGCCGTCCATCGTCGCCCGGTCGTCGGCGGGTCGATCGGCGGGCGCGCTGATCGGTTCGGCGAGGTGGCACCCGGCGAGGTCATCGACCGAGCGGGATCTCGTTGCACGCTCCTCGAGGAACGCTTCCCGGACGGCGAGCGTGCGGTCGACGGCCTCGCGTCTCCAGAGTAGATCGTCGTGGTCGTCCATGGCGGTTATCGTGGTCGAACCGAAAAAAGGGTAGCGACGAACGGACCACAGCAACACAACCGTCCCCCGTCTCGAACTTGCTGTGGCGTCCCGAACTACCGAGGCGGTCAGTCGGCGCGGTCGACCGGCTTCGATCTGTCGTCCGAACCCAGTCGTTCGAAGAACGTGACGAAATCGTCTTCGTCCTCCGAGAGTTCGTCCCAGGCGTCGATACCGCGCTCTTCGGTCGTCCCTTCGATGGTGTTGTCGAGGACGAACGCGATGATGCCCCCGATGGCCATTCCGGTGCCGAGGATGACGAACAACGTCTGTGCGACGAGTTCAGTTCCTAACACCGGGCCGAGGACGGCGACGCCCTCGAGTCCAGCCTGAAAGTCGGATACGGCGCCAACGTTGGCGATGTAGTTCGGAATTGCGAGTCCCGAGAACAGCGCGATGCCGACGATGAACACGTTGCGGTTCTTGTCGAGGTCGACGTACTTCAGGTTCGAGAGACCGACCGCGGTAATCTGCCCGAACATTGCGAGGAACAGCGCACCGACGATCGGATTGGGAATGGTAGCGACCAGTTGGCCGAAGTAGCCGACGAAGCCGACGATCAGCATGACGATCGCCCCGATCTGGACGACGTATCGGGAAGCCACGCCGGTGATACCGATGGCGCCGACGTTCTCGGAGTACGACGTCGATCCGTTTCCGGTTCCCATGATCCCGGCGAAGAGATTGCCCAGACCTTCCATGCCGATACCGTGATTGATGCGTTTCTTGCTGGGTGCGGCCATCCCCGACAGTCGAGCGACGGCGAAGTAATCGCCGTAGCTCTCGAGCATGGACGCGACGACGCCGGCGAACATCCCGATGATGAACGACGTCGTGAACGTTGGTACTCCCCACTGGAACGGTGTGATCGGTTGAATGGCCGACGCCGAGGTAACGGTTCCGAAATCGATGAATCCGGCCGCACCGCTGCCGTAGACCCCAGCCACTGACAGCAGCGCAGCGATGAGCCATGCAGATCCGACTCCCAGCAGAATCGGGTAGAGGCGGAACACGCTGTGGTACTTATCGAGGTACTGCGAGAACGCGATGATCAGCACCAGGGTGAGCCCGAACAGCCACCAGTCCTGGCCCGCGCTCGTGATCTGTCCCGTATTGAACAGTGCGAGACCGATGAGGGCGATGGTCGGTGCGATGACCACGGGTGAGAGGAATCGCTTTAGCGTCCCCATCACTCCCAGGTATCCGATCACCACTTCTGCTAGCGCGGCAACGATGATCGCCCCCTGCAGTTCGCGTAACATCAGTTCGTATCCGACTCCTTGGGCGCCGAGGGCGGCGATGATCGCCGTCGCGGGGGCGATCATCGAGAACGTCCCGCCCTGGACGATCGGATACCGATTACCGATCGTCGTCTGGGCGAGCGTCGCGATACCCGAGACGACGAAGAAGGTGCCGATCAGTTGTGCCTGATCCGCCTCGGGCATACCGCCGCCCGCTGCCTGTATCGCTCCGATGAGCACCAACGGGATTGCGATGGTCGAACCGATCATCGTGAGGTAATGCTGGAACCCCAGGACGATCGACTGCAAAAGCGGCGGTTTGTCTTCGATGCTGTACTCGACGAAATCCGATTCCTCCGGCGGCGTCACGTTCCCCTCCGCTGCCGCGATGCCGTCGTCGGTCGGTGGATTGTTGTCTGTCATAACGTGTCTCTAATACTGCGTGTGAATCTCATCCGTGAACTGTACGCCTCATAATTCAAGGACTATTACTTAAGTCTATTGCAAGATAGGGGGTATGACCCATTCGAAAATTATGAAATTCATTGAATATGGGCCATTGAATACGACAGATATTAGCCTATATCCGACCGAAACCTATATTTGTTATTTCCAATCACATATGATTGGACATGGTAGATACACTCATACGCGGTGGCACGGTTGTCACGGAAAGTGACACGTTCGAGGCCGACATCGGAATCACGGGCGAACGGATCGTTACCGTTGGGGACGAAACCGAGATGAGCGAGGCCGAGACGGTTGTTGATGCAACGGACAAACTGGTTTTACCCGGCGTCGTCGACCCGCACGTCCACATCGACGACATGTTCTCGTTCGACACGTACGAGAGTGCCTCGAAAGCAGCAGCCCTCGGCGGCACGACCACCTTCATCGACTTCGCCTGGGAGGCCTGGGTCGGCGAAACAAGCCTGTGGGATGAGCCGGGAACGATTCTCGAGGGAATCGAACGAAAGCGCGACAAAGCGGAGAAGCCCGTCGTCGACTTCGGACTGCACGGCGCGATCACTCGAGAGGACGAGTCAGTCTTCGAGGAAATCGAAGCCGTCATCGAGGCGGGCGTGCCGACGTTCAAGCTCTTTACCGCCTACGAGTTCGGACTGCGCAACGGCTTCATGGATCGGACGTTTCGCGAACTCGCAGACCACGACGCGATCGCCGTCTTGCACTCCGAAGACGCCGACCTCCTCGATTACCTGGCCGACCGCTTCCAGGCGGAGGGGAAAGGTGATCCCGAGTGGTATCCTCGTTCCCGGCCCGATTACGCGGAAGCGATGGCAGCCGAAGACGCCGTCCGGATGGCGATGGAGGCGGGCTGTCGGTACTACGGAATCCACACGACCTGCCGGAAATCCGCCGAGGTGCTCGCACAGTACCGCGAAGCGTTCGGCGAGGAGATGGTTCGCGCGGAGACGTGTACCCATTACACCACGCTGGACGACTCGATTTTCGAGGAGATGGGTCTCCTTCCGATGATCGCGCCGCCGATTCGGAAACCCGCTGACAACGACGCGATGTTCGAGCACTTAGCGCGCGGCACGCTGGACGTCGTCTCGACGGACCACTGTGGCTACACGAAAGAGAGCAAGCAGGTCGACAACTGGTGGGACAGCAAGTTCGGCGCGAACGCCCTCCAGACCAGCCTCCCGGTCTTTCACGACGAAGCGATCAACGAGCGCGACTACTCGTACCCGTTTCTCGTCCGCACGATGTGTACGAACCCGGCTCGAGTGTTCGGCCTGTCCGAGAAGGGGACGCTCGAGCCGGGAACCGACGCCGACGTCCTCGTGTTCGATCCCGAGGCGACCTACACGATCACGGCCGAGGACAACGCGAGCGTCGCCGACTTCTCGATCTACGAGGGGCGGGAGGTCACCGGTCGCGTCGAAAAGACGTTCGTGCGAGGAGAGCTCGTGGCCGATGACGGCGAGATCGTCGGCGAGCCGGGACACGGACGGTTCGTCGAGCGCGACCTCCCCGACTGGGAGTTCTGATCGGCGGTCCCAACGCTGGGAATCGAGAATTGCGACGGTACGGTGGGAGGGCTCTCGGTCGTCCGAATCGTTTCTGCTTATTCGTCGGTCGCGAGGCGGTAGGCCGCGTTGGCGATGGTGTTCGCCGCCGAGTAACAGTCGTCCCAGCTGGTGTATTCATCTTCGTTGTGGCTCTTGCCGTCCTCGCTCACCGCAAATACCATACTGGTGTCACAGATGTCGGTCAGATGGACGGCATCGTGGCCAGCACCGCTGAAGATGCGCATGCTGTCGTAGCCCAGATCGTCCGCAGATGCCTGGACGGCGTCGATACACGTGTCGGCGAACTCGACGCTGTCCGACTGGTGGCGTTGCTCCCACTCCCAGTCGAGCCCCTCGCGCTGTGCCGCTGTCTGCGCTTCGGCGAGAACCCGTTCTTTGGCCTCCGCGACGATCTCGTCGGACGGGTCGCGGAACCCGAACGTGATCGTTACCTCCTCAGGGATGATGTTGATGGAGTTGGGCTGTGCGTCGACGTAGCCGACCGTCCCGACGGTTCGGTCGCCGAGCGTTCCTGGGATCCGCCGAACCTGAGTAATCACGTCCGCGGCCGCGACTAGCGCGTCGTTGCGATAGTGCATCGGCGTTGGCCCGGAGTGATCTGCCTCGCCGTAGAACGTGATCGCTCCCCAGTAGAAGCCGACGACGCCCGTGACGACGCCGACGTCTTTTTCCTCGAGTTCGAGGTACGGACCCTGCTCAATGTGGAGCTCGAGGTACGCCTCGTAGTCGTTCTGTGGCTCGACCGGTATGTCCCCCCGGTAGCCGATACGCTCGAGTTCGTCACCCAACCGCTCGCCGTTCTCGTCGGTCCGGTCGTACTCCGCGTCGATGTCGTGGACTCCGGCCCAGACGCCGCTGCCTTGCATCGCCGGCTGGAAGCGCGATCCCTCCTCGTTGGTCCAGTTGACGATCTCGATCGGGTGCTCCGTGACCCTGCCTTCCTCCTCTAGGGTGCGGAGCAACTCGAGGGGTGCGATCACGCCGAGGGCTCCGTCGTAGATCCCGCCGTAGGGCTGGGAGTCGAGGTGCGAACCGATCAGGATCGGATCGGCGTCGGGATCCGTTCCCTCGCGCCGAGCGAACATATTGCCGAACGCGTCGACTCGGACCTCGAGGCCGAGCGCCTCGAGCTGATCGCGAAACCAGTCCCGAATCGCCTTGTCCTCGTCGGAGAGAGCCAGCCGGTGGAGTCCCCCGCCGTCGGTAGCGCCGATATCGGCCTGTTCCTTCATCGTTTCGATAAACCGCTCCCTGTCAATCTCGATCGACATACGTCCACTGACAGTGCGACACATATTAACTATTGTCCAGCCGTGGCTCTATTGTTGGATGTATATCCGCACACGCTCGGATTGTCGGATCTGATTGCGCTATTTCGGTCTCGAGTTGGATCGAGCCAAGCTATAAGTGGACGGGGAGGGTCCGGAGGTGCATGCACGCCACCCACACTGCCGTCCAGGTGAGCGACCTCGAAGCGACCACCGCGTTCTACGAGGACGTTCTCGGCCTGTCGTACCAGCGAGAGTTCACGGGTGAGGACGGGGTCCGAAACTACTACGTCGGAACCGACGCTGGCGCGAGTCTCCAGTTCAAGTACGATCCAAACGGTGACGACGACGTCGAGCCGTCCGGAATCGACCACCTCGCGTTCGCGGTCGACGACGTCGACGCGACCTTCGAACGGGTCGTCGACGAATCGGGGTGTGACGTCTTCCTCGAGCCGACGACGTTCGACGCCGCGGACAGACGCGCGGGGTTCGTCTACGACCCGGACGGATACGTCGTGGAGTTCGTTCAGCCAGTCTGAGTTACTCCGTTACGTCGTCGGCGTCACGTAGCGTCTCCACCTCGTAGCCAGCGAACGAGTCGTAATCGTCTTTGATCGTCGAGATGACGAAGTTCGACATCGTCCGCTGGATGCCGTCGATGGCCTCGAACTGCGAGAACATTCGCTCGACCATGTCGCGGTCCGTGAGCCGGGAAATAACGACGAAGTCGACGTCCCCCATCGTGAAAAAGACCTGCTTGACGCCCTCGACCGCTCCGATCTGCTCGCCGACGCGGTTGTGGTACTCTTCGTCGTAGACCGCGATGACCTCCGAGATGACGGTGATCTCGAGGCCGGCCGCCGCCAGATCGAACTCGTAGAGGTCGTTTTTGATGATGCCCTGCTCGCGAAGCTTCTGTATCCGATAGTGGACGGTCGACGTGGGAATGTCTGTCTCCTCGGAGATCCGCTCGGAGCTACTCGTCTCGAGTTCCGAGATGGCGATCAGGATTTGGGCATCGCGTTCGTCCATACACCGAAAAGCGCGGGCCCCCCTCAAAGTCCTTGTGTCGGTCCGTCACTCGAGGGTTTGTCCCATCGGTCGCGAGCCAGATGACACGAGTTCGCCCGTCGTTTCGACCACAACAGTAACGGCGGTGACGGATCATGGTGTACTCGTGTCTACCGAAAACGCGCCAGACGGGGTCGACGCGACGAAGACGTTTGCCCTTCGCCGCGGCAACGCGCTCACGCTCGCGGACGACCACGTCTACGTCGACCGGGGGGACGATACGCCGATTCGCTTCGCCTTCGAGGATATCGTCGAAGTCCAGTACGATTCGTTCGATTGGTTTCTCGCCGTACTCAGCGTCATACTCGTGCTGTTCGGCGGCTATTCGACGACCGAGAACGTCCTCGGAGGGCTCGGATTCGCCGCCGCCGGCGTCGGTAGTTTCTACCTGACCTACCGAAAGCGCGGGAAACTCTCGTTCAACGTAACCGGGCGCTCGAAACCGCTCATCGTCTACCCCGAACACTCCGAGGCCGCCTACGAGGCGTTCCGACCTCATATGTCGGAGTGAGAGACGGCGCTGTCTCGAGTCGCACTCTTGGTAGTCTCTCGCGACCATCAGTATTCTCGAGAACGATTCGCTCGAGCGTGTGCTCGCACAGTTGTATCGAGGGAGGTTTGGATAACGGAATTGGTTCTGTCCGCTCCCCAACGGGTTGGCGTCACCGGGTGGCCAAGATATTAGTTTTTCATATAGGCCAACTCCCTATTAGTTGGATTTCAACCAATGTTATGCGATATTATAGGAATAGCTTTTACCTTCGCGTTCCATGCGGGATGATATGGCTAGTGAGTCATCGACACTCAACGATGTCGAACGCACGGACAAACGGTACGTCTTCGGGACGTGGTCCTATCAGAGCGAGGTGAGTCCGACGCAGGTCGTCAGCGGCGACGGTGCCCGGTTCACGACGGCCGACGGCGAGGAGTACCTCGATCTCTCCGGGCAGTTGATGTGCTCGAACCTCGGCCACTCCGCGGATCGGGTCGCCGACGCGATCGCCGAACAGGCCAGCGAGGGCGCGTACTTCGCACCCGGGTACGCGACGGAAGCCAGGGCGAAACTCGGCGAGAAACTCGCCGAGGTGACGCCCGGTGACCTCTCCAAGACGTTCTTTTCGACGAGCGGCACGGAAGCCGTCGAGGCCGCCATCAAGATCGCCCGCTTCTATACGGGCAAGCAGAAGATCCTCTCGCGGTACCGCTCGTACCACGGCGCGACCTACGGTTCGATCAGCGTCACCGGTGATCCCCGCAGACTCGCGGCTGAACCCGGTATTCCAGGGACGATCAAAGCCCCAGATCCCTACGCCTACGGCTCGACGCTCGAGCCGATGGAGAGCATAGAGTACATCGACGAGATGCTCGAACTCGAGGGCGACACCGTCGCGGCCGTCCTCGTCGAACCGATCGTGGGCTCTAACGGCATCCTCGTCCCGCCCGATGAGTACCTACCCAGGCTCAAGGAGATCGCTCACGATCACGGGGCCCTGCTCATCTGCGACGAGGTGATGGCCGGGTTCGGCCGCACCGGCGAGTGGTTCGGCTGTGATGTCTTCGACGTCACCCCCGACATCATGACGATGGCAAAGGGACTGACCGGCGCCTACCAGCCCCTCGGGGCGACCATCGTCACCCCCGAGATCGCCGACCACTTCGAGGAGAACATGTTCTGTCACGGCCACACCTACGCCGGCCATCCCGTCGCCTGTGCGGCCGGCCTCGCTGCCATCGAGACCTACGAACGGGAGAACCTGATCGAACGGGCCCGAGAGACCGGCGCTTACCTCGGCGACCGCCTCGAGGAACTCGGCGCGGACCACCCGAGCGTCGGCGAGGTTCGGGGCATCGGGATGTTCCGCGGCATCGAACTCACGAAGTCTCCCACCGAACGCGTTCCGTTCGGTCACCGCGAGGACAAGGTCTCGAAAGGGACTACCGTCGTCGATGAAGTCGCTGCTCGCGCCGCCGACGAGGGCGTTTACGTGGCGAACATGATCAACACGCTGATCATCGCGCCGCCGCTCGTGTTGACGACCGAGGAGGTCGACGAGGGGGTCGACGCGCTGGACATCGCGCTCGAGCACGCCGACGGCGCGATGGAGGACTAACGGATGAGCGACCTGCCATCGACGTACGGTGGGGAGATCCTCCACGTCTACCTCGATAGCGGCGAGACCGAACGCGAGGAACTCGCGCTCGAGGACGCACGGCTGTTCCTCGGCGGCAACGGGCTCGCCGTCGAACTCGTCGCCGACCGCGTCCCGCCGTCGGCCGACCCGTTCGACGCGGACAACGTCGTCGTCTTCGCCGTCGGGCCGATGAACGCCACCCCGTTTCAGAGCACGAGCCGCGGGGTCGTCGGCTTCGTCAGTCCGATGACCAACGGCTTCTTCGACAGCACGTTCGGCGGGACGTTCCCGCGGGCCCAGAAGACGACGGGGTTCGAAGCCATCGCGTTACACGGAGCCGCCGACGAACTCTCGTACGTGCGTATCACCGAGGACGGCGCGTCCGTCGAACCCGCTGTGGACCTTGCTGGCCAGGGAACCTACGAGACCTGCGAGGCGGTTCGCGAACGCGAGGGCGTCGGCTACGACACCCACGTCATCGCCGCCGGGCCGGCCGGCGAGAACCAGGTGCGCTACGCCTGCCTGTTACACGAGTCAGAGCGTCGCGAGGGCGTCGCCGGTCGGGGCGGCAGCGGAGCGGTACTGGGATCGAAGAACGTCAAAGCCGTCGCGATCCGTGAGGGTGAGTTCGAACCCGAACTCGCGGACGCCGACGGCCTCCGAAAACTCGCGACGGGGCGGATGAAGCCGTTGATGGAGGGGACCGAGATGCTTCAGGAGTACGGAACCAGCGGGCTCGTGAACCCGATAAACGAGATGGGAAAGCTCGGCCAGCACAACAACCGCTACGAGCAAACGACCCCGGAGAACGCCGAAGCGATAAGCGGCGAGCGCTTTCGAGAGGAGTTCGTCACCGAGGACACCACCTGTGCTAACTGCGCGGTCGCCTGCGGCAAGCATATCGCCGTCCAGTCGGCGGGAATCACCGAGGCGAAGATCCCCGAGTTCGAGAGCCTCTTCGGGACTGCCACGATGCAGGAGGTCTACGACGTCAAACGCGTCATGGAGGCGAACGACCTCTGTGACCGGCTGGGGATGGACACCATCAGCTGGGGCGTGACCGTCGCGTTCGCCCGGGAGTGCTACGAGGAGGGACTGCTTCCCGAAGACGCGTCCCCCCACCTCGAGTTCGGTGACGCCGAGGGGCTCGTCGAACTCGCGAAACTGACCGCGCGGCGCGAGGGCATCGGCGACCGCCTCGCCGCGGGATCGTTCCGGCTCGCCGAATCACTCGACGCCGAGGAGGCGACGCGGTACCTCCACGGCGCGAAGGGGCTCGAGTTCGCGGCTCACTCCCCGCGCGGTCTCAAGGGGATGGCGATCGGGTACGCAACCTCGACGCGGGGCGGCTCGCACCACGATACGCGTCCGACCCTCCAGTATCAGGCGGAACACGACGAGACGACCGACGGGACCGCCGAGTTCGCCGCCCGCTCCCAACACTTCACCGCCGTCGGCGACTCGCTGACCCAGTGTCGGTTCGTCAGCGAAGGCGGCTGGGGAGAGCGGCTTAACGAACGCTACGCGGAGGCCGTGCAGTATGCGACCGGGTGGGACCTCGACGTCGACGACATCGAACGCATCGGCGAGCGAATCTACAACCTTGAACGGCTCGTCAACGTCCAGCGGGGGATCGCGGGCCGCGAGGACGATACGCTCCCCTACCGCGTCATGCACGAGGCGATTCCGGACGGACCGGCCGCCGGGATGTTCTGTCCGCCCGAGGAACTCGAGGCCATGCTCGAGGAGTACTACGCGTTCCGCGGCTGGGACGACGACGGCCGCCCGACCGACGAGACGCTTGAGCGCCTCGACCTCGAGCGGTTCGCTGCCTGAACAACCCTTTCGAATCGTCTGTCGGCGATTAGCGCCGTCGCTGGCACGGTGTGTGGATCGACAGCAAGTGGATCGACCAGAAATAGGGTGGATCGACCTGAACGGTAGTTCCGACGATGGGGTCCGTGGGGAATGAACTAATACCTCTCGGGAAAATTCATACGATGTAATGGTTTCCGATCCGGAGTACGCGGTCCACGCCGAGTTGAACGTACAGGTCGAAACGCGCGATGGAATACACCTCGCGACCGATATCTACCGTCCCGCAGACCCGGAGACGGGTGAGCCGATCGACGAACCGAAGCCGGTCCTGCTCGACCGGACGCCCTACGGCAAGCGCGGGCGCATGGAACGACACGGCGAGTGGTACGCCAAACGCGGCTACGTCGTCGCGATACAGGACTGTCGCGGCCGCTTCGACAGCGAGGGCGAGTACTACATCTTCAAGAACGAACCCGAAGACGGCTACGACGCCGTCGAGTGGCTCGCCGAACGACCCTACTGCGACGGGCAGGTCGGCACCTTCGGCACCTCCTACGGCGCGTGGGTCCAGAGCGCGCTCGCGACCCAGGACCCGCCCCACCTCGAGGCCATGTTCGTCAATCAGGGCGCGGCGAACGGCCGAAAGGCGACGTTCCGACACAACGGCGCGTTCGAACTGCGTTGGCTCGCCTGGGCCTTTACCCTCGGCGGCGGGTTCGCCAAACGCGCGCTCGAGAACGAGGACGTCCAGCAGCGTCTGGCCAACGTCGACGTCGGCGACGTCCTCGAGAACGGCCCGGTTCAGCGCGGACAGTCGCCGCTGCGGCACATCCCCGACTACGAGGAGTGGGCCTTCGACATCATGACGCAGGGAAGCGCCAGCGACGACCTCTGGCAGGAACCTGGCTTTAACTTCGAGGCGTTCTACGACGAGTCGGCCGACGTGCCTACCGTCTACTCGGGCGCGTGGTACGACTCCTACACGAAGGCGACCTGTGACAACTTCGAGGCGCTGGCCGAGCGCAAGGACAGCGACCACTACCTGCTGATGGGGCCCTGGACCCACGGCTGGAACACGTATCCGCTGCCCTCCTGGAACAAGTCCTACTCGGGAGAACTCGAGTTCGGCGAGGCGGCCCTGCGGGACTACCAGGAGACCAGGCTGCGATTCTTCGATCACTACCTCAAGGGCGAAGACACCTGGTCGGACCAGCCGACGGTCCAGTACTTCGAGATGGGGACTGGCGACGGCTCCCGGTCCGGCGACCGACTCTTCCACGGCGGCGAGTGGCGCTCGGCGTCGGCGTGGCCGCTCCCCGATACCGAGTTCGAGACCTATTACGTCCACGGCGACGGGACGCTCTCGACGGAGCAGCCGACCGCAGAGAACGATTCGACCACCTACGAGTTCGACCCCAAAGACCCTGTCCCGACGCTCGGCGGCAACTGTTCGTCGTACATCACCTACGAGCAACGCGAGGAGAACATCCTCGAGTATCCACTCGCCCAGCGCAAACTGCAGGACCTCACCGGTCGAGGCGGCTACGATCAACGGACCCGGCCCGACACGCTCGGAGCCGACGAACCCTACGGCCCGCTCGAGCAGCGAAGCGACGTGCTGGTCTATCGCACCTCGCCGCTCGAGGAGGCGGTCGAGGTTACGGGCCCGATCAACGTAACCGTCTACGGGTCGACCGACGCGCCGGACACCGACTTCACGGCGAAGCTGATCGACGAGTATCCGGCAAGCGAGGACTTCCCCAACGGCTTCGCGGTCAACGTCTCGGACTCGATCTGTCGCGGCCGGTATCGCGGCTACCGCGACGAACCGGACTTCCTCGAGGCCGGCGAGGTTTACGCGTTCGAGATGGAGCCGTACCCGACGTCGACCGTCTTCGAGGAAGGCCACCGGATCCGGCTCGATATCTCCTCGTCGAACTACCCGCGCTTCGACGTGAACCACAACACGGGCGGTCCGCTCTACGGCGACCGCGAGTACAACGTGGCGACCAACACGGTCCACCACGACAGCGAGTACGCGACGCGGATCGAACTGCCGGTCCAGCCGCGGTAACCGCTCCAGTTTCTTCCGGTTTCCGTCCCCGACGCGGCCCCGTTGGACTCTCGTTGGTACACGGGTACGCGCTTTCAGTGCCCGATCGTTCGAACCCAGAGCAGCCAGATCGCACCGACCGAGAGTCCCATCGCCGCGAAGCCCGCCGCGTATCCCGCCGTCGCCGTCAGCAATCGGCCGACGAGCCACGGGTACGCGAGCGCTCCGGCGTTCCCGACGAGTAACATTCCCGAAAGCGTCACGCCCGAGTCGTCGGTCAGTTCCGAGAACGCGAGGCTAAACAGCGGCCCGAACGGAATCCCGAAGCCGAAACCGGTCAGGACGAGTCCCGCGGCGATTCCGATCGCTGACTGCGCTGCGATCGACGCTGCAAGGCCGCCGAGGACGATCGTCAGGCCGAGCAACGACCCTGCTACCGTGGCCCGCTCGCCGTAGCCTCGAGACAGCCACCCGCCCAGGCCGCGGCCCAGCACCGTCGCCAGCGCGAAGCCGACGAGGACGGCGACTGCCGGGACGGCCGCGGTGGCGAGGACCTCCGTGTACCACGTCGCCGCGACCATCAGGAAGCCGAACGTCGCCATGTTTCCGAGACCGAGCGCGAGGCCGCCGGCCGACGTGAAGGGCTCGATGTACGCCCGAAAGGGAGCGATCGCGTTTCCGGTGACCGGTGTTAACCGCAGGGTCAACGCGGCCCCGAGAAGCGTGCTTGCGGCCGCGGCGAGCACCGGTGCGATCGGGCCGAGCGCATCGACTGCAGGCGGACTCGCCGCGAGGGCGACGGCCAGACCCAGCGTGAACAGCGCGCCGAGCATCCCCTGGGCGGTCGCGGTGTCGGCTCCGGTCGTCCGAAGCCCGACGTACTTCATGCCGGCGACGAACGCCGTTCCCTGCCCCAGACCGAGCAGGAGCCGGGAGAGGTACGTCGTCTCGAGTGTCACGCCGGCCCCGATAGCGATGCCGACGCCGGCTCCAGCGAGGCCGAGCGCGCCGACCCGTTCGACCCGCATCGTTCGCGTGAGCCGATCGGCGGGAACGACCGCAAGCAGTTGGCCGAGCAAGAACAACGACATGCCGAACCCGGCTGCATCGGGCCCGACCCCGCTCGCGATAAGCAGCGTCACGTATGTCCCGTAGGAGCCAACGGCGAGCCCGAGGCCGAACAGTCCGACGCCGACGGCACCGACCGCTCGCCACGGGATCGACTGGCTACCCGTCGCCGTCTCCTTCGCGGTTGCCATTGACGTGTCCAACCCGTTACCTCACTAAATGCATTGCGGCGACGGTGATCGACGAGTAATTGACCCTGCGCGCGACGACTCCGGAGTAAGCTATATACGTACCTGATCGCATCTGGACACATGGTGGATGGTAACACTGAACGCCGTCCGGCGCCGGACGATGACCAACTGATCGAGTACGGCATCGAAGACAAGCCGCCGCTGGCGGAGGCGATTCCGCTGGGGATGCAACACCTGCTGGCGATGTTCCTCTCGACGGTCGCGTTACCGCTCGTGATCGCGGGTGCGATCGGCCTCGACGGCGCTGAAACAACGTTTATCGTACAGATGGCGCTGCTGGTCGCCGGGGTCGCGACGATCGTGCAGGTCTACTCGATCGGTCCGGTCGGGGCGCGGCTTCCGATCGTAATGGGCACGAGCGCTATCTTCGTCGCCCCGCTTATCAACATCGGCGGGACCTACGGCATTGGGGCTATCTTCGGTGCGGTCATCATCGCCGCGCCCGTCGAGATCGTTATCGGGTACTTCTACGAAGACCTTCGTCGATTGTTCCCACCGCTCGTGACGGGGATCGTCGTGATGCTCGTCGGTCTGACGCTGATTCCGGTCGCTATGGAGTACTCCGCGGGCGGCGTCGGATCCGAGGACTTCGGCGCGTTGCACAACCTCGGCCTCGCGGGGCTCGTATTCGTCCTCGCGATCGGGTTGAATCAGTACTTCGAGGGCTTCGTCTCGATCTCGAGCATCCTGATCGCGGTCGTCGTCGGCTACCTCGTCGCTTACCCGCTCGGCTTGCTCGACCTCTCGGGCGTGGCCGAGGCGGCGTGGATCGAAGCGCCGACGCCGCTACAGTTCGGCGTCGAGTTCCACCCGAGCGCGATCGTGATCGCCGCGTTCGCCTACGTTATCACCTCGATCGAGACGATCGGGGACATCGAGGGGACCACGGGGACGGTCGATCGACGCGCAACCTCCGACGAGATGAGCGGTGGCCTCATCGCAGACGGCGTCATGAGCATGCTCGCCGGCGTGTTCAACGCGTTCCCCAACACCTCGTTCTCCCAGAACGTCGGGCTCATCGGCTTTACCGGCGTCGCCAGTCGATTCGTCGTCGGCATCTGCGGCGTGTTCCTCGTGATCCTCGGACTCGTACCGAAAGTCGCTGCCGTCGCCGCCGCGATGCCCGATCCCGTTCTCGGCGGCGCTGCGGTCGTCCTGTTCGGGATGATCTTTTCGATCGGACTCCGGATCGTGGCGGACCGCGTGGAACTCGAGCGACGGAACCTGACGATCATCGCCGCCTCCGTGGTCCTCGGCGTCGGCGTCGAAACCACGCCCGAGATACTCGAGCAACTACCGGAGTCCGTGAGCGTGCTGGTCGGCTCCGGATTGCTGGTCGGCGGGGTTACGGCGCTCGTGCTCAATCTGGTGCTTCCCGGCGACGGCGGACTGGGCGGCGGGTCGAGTCAGACGCCGATGTCCGACTAACCGCGAGAAGATGAGATACGCTGTTTTTCTCTCTGTCATCGGGGTAGCATCGACTAGGGCTCGAAAACGACCATCCCGTGACTCTCGCCGTTTCGAATCCGCTCGTGGGCTGCGGGCACCTCTTCGAGGCCGATGCGTTCGGAGATGATCGGATCGATCCGACCGGCGGCGAACAGTTCGCCGGCTCTGACCACCTCGTCTTTCGTCGCGTACCGCGACCCGAGCAGCGCTCCTTCTTTCACGACGAACTCCTTTAGCAGCGGCGCGAACGAGCGCTCGTGGTGGGTCGTCAGCGTGACGATCTGGCCGCCCATTCCCAGGGCCTCCCAGGCCGCCTCGAGCGTTTCAACATCACCGACGGTATCGACGACGACCGTCGGGCCGCGTTCGGTCGGTGCTGCCTCGCGGAGTCGGTCGGCGAACCCCTCCCCGCGGGCGTCGATCGGCGTCACCATCCCGCCGGTTACGCGGTCGACGTGCTCGAGGCGTTCGTCGTCGATGTCCGCCGCGAGCACTCGAGCGCCTCGCCGGGCGGCCAGCTGCGAGAGGTGAATACCAACCCGTCCTGCAGCGCCGATAACGACGACGGTGTCGGTGTCGTCGATTCCGGTTCGCCGGCAGATGTGAAGCGGCGTCGCGAGTCCGTCGGTGGCGATCGCTCCCGCGGCGAAACTCGCCCCGTCGGGCAGGGGAAGGACGTTCGTCGCCGGGGCGACCGCCTTCTCGGCGTACGCGCCGTCGCAGTTCACGCCGTACCAGCCCTCGACGTCCAGACACTGATTCGTCTCGCCGCGCCGGCAGGCGCTACAGTCGCCACACGAGAGATAGAAGTACGCGAGGACGCGATCCCCCGGCCGCACCCCCTCGACGCCGTCGCCAATCGCGTCGACGATTCCGGCAAACTCGTGGCCCGGTATCCGCGGGGTGAGCGTGGGATCGTCCACGAGCCCACCTTGAATCGCGTTTTCGATCGTCCGGGTGACGCCACAGGCGCGAACGTCGATTCGAACCTCGCCCGGCCCGGGCTCGGGTTCCGGCACCGTTTCGACCGAGAGCGATCCGCCCCACTCCTCGAGAACGCAGGCTTTCATACTCATACGTCCGAGTGTCTCGCGCGAGGCTAATAGCGTTACCCCCGGGTGAGAGCCATTCCCCTTCTTTCTCGCCTCCCTAACTGTCGGTGAAAGTATAATACTACTGCGGTCCGTATAGAGCGTATGGCCGACCGAATTCTGGTTCCAGTCGATGGATCGGACCGATCAGACGAGACGCTCGAGTACGCGATGGAGACGTTTCCCGACGCAGAGATCACGGCGCTGCACGTCGTCGAAGTGGGACAGGGCGACATCGGCACGTTCTCCGCGATGACGGGGGACGTTCCCGGCGACGAGGCCGAACTGGAACGCTCCGAGGGGATCCTCGAGGCCGCTCGCGAGCGCGGCGAGGAACACGGCGTCGAGATCGAGACCGAACGCGGACGCGGACGCCCCGACCGCCTGATCGTCAGACGGGCCGAGGACGGTAACTACGACCTGATCGTCATCGGCAGTCACGGTCGAGACGGCCTCGCGCGGGTGCTTCTCGGAAGCGTCGCGGAGAAAGTCACGCGGCGGTCGCCGGTGCCGGTGTTGGTCGCTCGATAGGAACGTTCGAAAACGGCCGCCGAACTCTGCCGTCTATTTTCGCCCGCTCAGACCCGGTCGGCGTCCTCGGGGATCTCGTGGGCGGGAAGCAGGCCGGGTTTCTCGAGGGCGTAGTAGCCGACGACGTGGACGACCGCCGCCGCGATCATCCCGTTGAGTGCGGCGATTCCGGGAAGCGGTGCCGCGACCGTGAGCCCCGGAAGCACCGACCCGGCGGTCAGAACGGCGACGAGACAGCCGGCGACGTACGCGATGATGCTCGTCCACCGAATGCTCGTGAACCGGACGTCACTCATTCGCGGAATCGCTCCCCGCCAGCACAGCAGAAAGTCGACGATGATGATCGCACCGAGCGGCGGGACGTACTGGCCCAGCAACTCGAGCCACGGCAGGAGGAGGCTGTCCGCGCCCGCGAGGGCCAGACCGATCCCGACGAAACAGCCCACGATGACGAACGGCCGCTTTCGGTCGAAGTCGAAGGCTTCCGCCCCCGCGACGCTGAACGCGTAGGCCGCGTTGTCGTTGGTCGTCCAGATGTTCAAGATCAGCGCGATCAGGCCGACGGTCGCCAGCCCCTGTGCGACCAGCACTTCGTAGAGATCGCCCGATGGCGTCACGTCGTAGACGGCCCCGCCGACCGCGCCGCTGAGAAAGAGAAAGCTGTTTCCGACGAGGAAGGCGATCAACCCGGCCCAGAACGCGACTCGAGAGTTGATCGCAAAGCGCGCCCAGTTCGGGGCCTGCGTGCCGGCGCTGATGAACGTTCCAACGACGATGGTCACCGCGAGGCCGAACGACATCTCGCCGCCCCCAACCTGGGACAGCAGCCCGTCGATACCGCCGGCGTCGCCCAGCGCGAGGACGATCGAGAGGACGCCGACGATCACGAGGAACGGCACTGCAATATAGGACAGCTTCTCCATCCCGTCGTATCCGAAGTACGCGGTCAGCATGTGCATCAACCCCCAGACGACGATTAACCCGCTGAGCATCGCCGCGCTCTCGAGTCCTAGGTAGGTCGCTGTCGGCACCGCGACCATCGGAATGGTTACGCCGAACCAGCCGACCTGGGTCCCACCCAGCAGGAGATCGGCCCACTTCGCGCCGATCTGGCCGAAGGAGTACCGGGCCAGCAGGACCGTCGTCAATCCGGCTCTCGCGGAGATTGCACAGAGCAGCGCGACGTAGCCCCCGAGGATAATGTGGCCGACGACCATCGCCGAGAGCATTTCCTGGAACCCCATCGCCGCGCTGACCTCCGCCCCTGCCCACATCGTCCCCGCGAAGAAGACGAGACCGAGCAGAACCGCCGAGAGACTGACCAGCCCCTTTCGTTCGTCCTTCGGAACGTGCTCGAGCGGATAGTCGGGGTCGGGGAGGCTCTCGTCTCCGAATACGATACGCCGCCAGTCGAAGCCACCGTCGCGTGTTGCCATGGTACATGACAGCTCACCCCGAGATAATGAATGTTTTGGACAACTGACCAAGGCTTCGTGGCATAATTTCTGATATGCGAATGATTTCCGCCAAGCGGTTCTGGCCTGGCACCCACGGAACTATTATCGGGGTGGGCGACAGTCGTAGGGACATGACCACGTGGCTCATCACCGACGCGACGACGCTCGAGGGATCCGCGGTCGACATCGCGATTGAGGACGGCACGATCTCCCGGATCGAGGACGCCGGCTCGATCGATCCGTCGGTCGCTCCCGAGGATCGGCGGTACGACGCCAACGGCAGGCTCGTGACGCCGACGCTGACCGAACCGCACATCCATCTCGACGCGACGCTCACCGCCGGCGAACCGAGCTGGAACGAATCGGGCACCCTCGCCGAGGGAATCGGCATCTGGGGAGACCGAAAGGAGACGCTCGAGACCGACGACGTGAAAGACAGAGCCGAGCGGGCCATCGAGTGGATGGCGGCAAACGGCATCACCCGCGTTCGGACGCACGCGGATACGACCGAGGAGTCGCTGACGGGCGTTCGCGCCCTGCTCGAGTTGCGCGAGGAGGTCTCGGATCTGGTCGACCTGCAGGTCGTCGCCTTCCCGCAGGACGGCGTCTTTACCGCAGACTCCCACGAGGACCTGCTTCGGGAGTCCCTCGAGATGGGTGCCGATCTCGTCGGCGCGATCCCGCACAACGAACACACCCGCGAGGACGGCGTCGCCTCGGTCGAACTCGCGATGGACCTCGCCGAGCGGTACGACCGTCCGGTCGACATGCACATCGACGAGACGGACGATCCGGGCTCGAGATTCACGGAAGTGCTCGCGAGCGAGTCGATCAAACGGGGAATCGGCGACCGCGTCACGGCGAGTCACACAACGGCGATGCACTCCTATTCCAACGCCTACGCGGCGAAAGTCATCTCGCTGCTGGCCGAAAGCGGTGCCAGCGTGATAACCAATCCGCCGGACAACGCGGTCTTGCAGGGACGGTACGACGACTACCCGCGTCGTCGCGGCCACACTCGCATCGACGAGCTACTCGAGGCGGGCGTGACTGTCGGGCTTGGTCACGACTCGGTTATGGATCCGTGGTATCACTACGGGCGCGGCGATCAGCTCGATGCGGCGTTCGTCCTGTTGCACTACGCCCACATGAGCGGGCGGAACGACGTGGGGCCGCTCTGGGAGATGCTCACGACGGCGAACGCCGCGGTCTTCGGCGTCGACGACTACGGCCTCTCCGTCGGCGCAACAGGCTCGCTGGTCGTCTACGACGCGCCGGACCCGTTCAACGCGCTTCGAACGCGCGCGCCGCGAACGCTGGTCCTCAAGGATGGTCGGGAAATCGCTCGCACCGAACCCGCGAAGACGCGCGTGCTCCGCGATGGCGACGGTGGGAACCAGACCGAACGCGATATCGATTTCCACCGCTGACGGGCAATTCTGCGGTCGGTGGGTTACTCGCGATAAAACGTGAAAAGCGGTCGGTCCCTTATTTGAACGCGACGCAGCGACAGACGCTCGACTCGCCGCCGCGGAAGCGCCACGGGAAGGTACCAATCTGGACGCGCTCGTTGAGCAGTTCCTCGGGGACCTGCGCGTTCTCGACGTGGATGATTCCCTCCGGGAACAGCTCGTTGTGCATGAGCTGATAGCCCTCCGGCGGGAAGATCTCGTCTAAGTCGTCGACGCCGAGGGCGTCTTCGGCTTCCGACGCGAGGTCGGGACGGATGTCGCGGATGATCGTGTTCATCGGGTGGTCCGCGCTTCCGCAGTCGAGAAGGAGGTAGTTGATCTCCATCTCCTTACACCAGTCGGCGAACTCCTGGTTCGGGCCGGGGTGCTTGCTGAAGAATCGGTCCGGATTGGCGTTTTCCTTGTGCCAGGCGTACTCCTGATAGCCCGTGTGGATGAACAGGATGTCGCCTTTCTGGACGTCACAGACGTCTTCGATCATCTCGCTCGTGTAGACGTCGTAGTCGCCGACCTTGTCCGAGATGTCCGCGACGACCGCGTCGCCGACGAGTTCGTCCAGACCCACCTGCTCGATGTCCCGGCCGCTGGCGACGAAGTGTTTCTCCCCGTCTAGGTGCGTCCCGGTGTGGTTCATGAACTCGATTTTCTGTCCGTTGACTTTCTCGGTATCGAGGCTCTTCTCGTACCACACCTTCGGATTGTCGTACGTGGGCCACGCAGGCGTATCCTGTGACCATGGCTGTGTCAGATCGTACATTTCATAGCCGTCTAGCATGACCTGAAGGTAGCCGGCCCCGCCACTTAAAGCTACGTGAACGGGAGAACGGATCCAGATCGAGACGTGTGACACAATCCGCGGTCGAGACGCTTCCCACTTTCCGAGTACCGCGGGACTCGAGCGGCCGGCCTCTCTGCCCGCGCTCCTGTCATTTGTGGGCATGCCAACTGCCAACAACACTTATTAGTACCGCTGGAATAATTGTACGGTATCCGTGTGACCGACAGATGACTATACGAACCACCGCCCAGTACGGACTCGAATCTACCCACCAGTCGCCGGCCCGCCGGCGCTCCCGCCGGTTCGCCTCGAGCGGACGGCCGCGAATCCGAGGGGAGCCCCGTGACGGGAGTGGACGCCGATTCGAGGGGCTATGAAACCAGCACCGTTTACACACCACCGCCCGGAGACGATCGAGGAGGCCCTCGAACTCCTCGAAGAGCTCGAGGACGCGGAGCTGATGGCGGGCAATCAGTCGCTCGGCATCGTGATGGCGAATCGGCTCGCGACGCCCGACCACCTCGTCGATCTCAACGGGATAGACGACCTCGCGTACATCGAGGAGAGCGAGGACGAAGTCCGGATCGGTGCAATGACGACCCACCGAACGCTCGAGCGCTCGGAACGACTCGCGGAGAGACTGCCGATGCTGCCCGATGCGGCCGGACAGATCGCCGGCCCCGCCGTTAGAAATCAGGGCACCGTCGGCGGCAGCCTCGGTGAGGCCGACCCGGCGGGTAACTACCCGGCGGCGCTGCTCGCGCTCGATGGATCGATCACGCTCCACTCGCTCGAGGGGACCCGATCGATACCCGTCAGCGAGTTCTTTATCGCGTACATGTTTACCGATCTTCGAGAGGAGGAACTCATCGAGAGCGTCTCCGTTCCGACCGAGCCGTTCCCGCCCGAGCGAACGGGAATGGCGTTCGTCGAACTCAAGCGGGCCGCCCAGACGTTCCCGACGGTCAGCGCGGCGACGTCGGTTCGCGTCGACGACCCGACCGCCGACGAGCCCGTTATCGAGGACGCGCGAATTGCACTCGCGAACGCGGCGGATATCCCGCTTCGAGTCGAAGACGCCGAATCGGTTCTGGAGGGAGCGCCGCTGTCCGAGGACGGACTCGCGGAAGTCGCCGAGATCGTCTCCGGATCGGTCACCCCCGAGGGCGAGATGCACGCGGATCGAGAGTACAAAGAAGAAGTCGCCGGCGAGTACGCCAAACGCTCGATAAAGCAAGCCTACGACGACGCCGTCGCGGCGTCGGATTCGTAGTCGTCACACCACTACCAACCAACTACCGTCGCAGCATACCAATCACACATGTTAGAATTCACTGGCGAAAACGAGATGGAACAGTCGAGAGAAGAATTGTGGCCCTACTTTACCGACCCGGATATCCTCGCGGAGTGTGCGCCGGGCTGTAAGGAGATGATCCTCGAGTCTCCCCATGAGATCACCGCGGTTCTTGCGGTCGGCGTCGGAAGCGTCAAACCCGAGTTCGAGGTCGAGGCGGTCGTGACGAACATCGAGTACCCCGAGGTGCTCGAGTTGACCGCGGTCGGACAGGCGCCGCGAAACGAGTTCGAGATGACGGCGACGATGGAGCTGATCGAACAGGACGACGGCGGAACGATCGTCGACTGGGAGGCCAAAGCCGACGTCTCGGGAACGATCGTTAGCCTGGGCAGTCGAGCGTTAAAGAGCGTGACCAACCGGCTGGTCAAGAAGTACTTCTCGGACATGCAGGCGATCATCGAGGAGGGGCGGGACGCCGAATCGAAACTCGAGGAAGCGCCGGACGACGCGACCGACGATCTGGACGTCGAAATCGAATCGTAGTCGAGAGCACCGTTTTCCACCGCCGGAGTTCCGTACTTCACTCAGTCTGCGCTGGTCACCCGAGAATGACCCGTGGTGTGTTGCGCGCGTAGACGCTTCTTGAGCAGTGTGGTGGATTCGTCGAACGAAAACGGAGATCGAACCGGTTACTCGAAGTTCCAAACGGCCGATTACTCGAGGTCTCGAACGCTCCGACGAATGTGATCCGGCGCGACCGGGATCTGATCCGCCGGTTCGTCGATACCGAGGGGCTCGAGCGCCGCGTTGATCGACGTGGCGATGCTCGCGGGCGCGTCGATCATCCCGCCCTCGCCGACGCCTTTCGCGCCGGTTTCGGTGTACGGCGACGGTGTCTCGGTGTGTTCCATCTGGATCTCCGGGACGTTCTCGATCGACGGGAGCAGGTAATCGAACAGCGTAATCGCCTGGGGCTGGCCGTCGTCCTCGTAGCCGAACTCCTCGAGGAGCGACGCGCCGATTCCCTGGGCGATGCCGCCGTGGGCCTGGCCCTCGACGATCATCGGGTTCAACATCGTTCCGCAGTCACGCACCGTGTGGAACGTGAGGATGTCGACCTCGCCGGTTTCGATGTCGACCTCGACGATGGGCGCGTTCGCCCCGAAGGCGGCGGTCGGGTAGACCGGGAACTTCCGGGAGAAGGCCTCGTCGAACTCCTCGAACTCGGTCGCGGGGTGTTCGTAGTTGTAGCTGACCTGGGTGAGCCGTCGTTCGTCGGTGTCGACCGCCGCGAGATCTGCGAGCGAGAGCGAATCGCCCGTATCGATCCGTTCGACCGAGCCGTCGCGGTAACTCACGTCGGCTTCGGAGATGCCCCAGTGATCGGCCGCGACGGCGGTCGCGGTTTGGACGAACCGCTCTGCGAGCCCGACGGTCGCGCCGGAGAGCATCACGGCCATCCGTGATGCCGCGCTTCCGTACTCCGTCGGCGCGTCGATGCTGTCGAGATAATCGACTTCGATGTCGCTGGGCAGGATCTCGAGTTCGTCGGCGAGCAGTTGGGAAACCAGCGTCTGGTGGCCCTGGCCGGACGAGTCAGTCGCCAGGTACGCCGTTACGGTGCCGTCGTCCTCGAGGGTCGCCCGGAGGTGCTCTGGGAGTTCCTCGACGTCGTCACGGTCCCGGTCCTCGAGCGCCTCGCGGTCACTTCGCTGGCGGTCGGTCCAGTCGGAGCCGCTGACGCCCGGTTCGATGATGACGCTCGGCTGCACGCCGCGGTACTTGCCCTCCGCGCGTTTTGCTTCTACGACCTCGGGGTCGAGGAGGCCGCCGTCGCGTTCGTCCTCGATGATCTCCTCGATCCGGTCGAGGGTCGCGGGATAGTCCCCGGAGTCGTAGATGTTCTTCGAGGGAAGGGTGTAGGGCATCTGCTCGGGCTGGATCAGGTTGTGCCGACGGAACGCCGTCGGATCCATGTCGATCGCTCGGGCGGCCTTGTCAATTACCATCTCGAGCGCGTAGATGTGCGGATCGACGCCGAAGCCGCGGTAGGCCGTCTGGGAGGTTTTGTTCGTCAGCACCAGGTCGTACTCGTAGGTCACGTCGTCGATATCGTAGGAGTTGGTGACCACCGACAGCGGTTTGAGTACCTGGTTGACCGGATACCGCGGGTACGCGCCGAAGTCGTCGACGAACCAGACCTCGAGCCCGCGAATGGTGCCGTCGTCGTCGACGGCCATGCGCATCTCGTAGTCTCGATCCGAACAGTGCATGTCTCCGCCCTGGAGGTTCTCGATGCGATCCTCCTCGAATTTTACGGGCCGCTCGAGCTGGTGGCTCGCCATCGCGGTCAGACAGCAGTAGCGGTGGATGCCGATTTTGGTTCCGTAGCTGCCGCCGACGTCGGCCGGGACGTTCACTCGAACGTCGTCTGATTCGTACCCGAGCGTCTCGTAGATCATGTTGTCGACGAGGGTGTGCAACTGGATGTTGCAGTCGATGTCGAACGAATCGCCCTCGTCGTCGTAGCTCGAGACAACGCCCGCGGTCTCGAGTGGAACGCCGGAGATGCGACCCCACGAGTACTCGCCTTCGACGACGTTGTCTGCGTCCTCGAACGCGCCCGCCGGATCGCCGAACTCGATGCGTTCGTGATCGACGACGTTCGTTCCGACATCCTCGTGGACGACCACGTCGTTCTCTCGAGCGGCCATCCCGTCCGCGACGGCGTCGACGGAGTTGTACTCGACGGTAACGAGATCCGCGACGTCTTCTGCGGCGTACCGGTTCGAGGCGACGACGGCGACGACGGGCTCGCCGACGAAGCGAGCCTTCTCGTCGGCCAGCGACCATTCGAACAGGTCGGCGACGCCGTCTTCGGTTTCGACGCTATCGATGCCGGTCGGCATCGGGTTGTATTCGGCCTTAAGGTCCTCTGCGGTCAAGACCAGTTCGCAGTCGGGGTGGGCTTCGGCTTCGTCCGTGTCGATAGATTCGATCTCCGCGTGTGCGTGCATGCTGCGCACGAGCGCCATGTGCAGACAGTTCTCCGGCGTGATATCGTGGATGTACTGGGCGTTTCCGGTCAGAATCCGGTGATCTTCGACTCGGGGCAGCCCCTGTCCCGTAAACGATTCCGACTCCGTTTCGGGATCGGCCCCGACATCCGTTGGGTGTGAACTGGACATGCGTTAGTCCTCCATCTTTTCGGCGGCACGTTCGACCGCCTCGTAGATGTTCTGGTAGCCGGTGCATCTGCAGATGTTGTCGGCTAACCCGGTCTCGATCTCCTCTCTCGTCGGATCCGGGTTCTCTTCTAACAGTTCCTTCGTCGCCATGACGAAGCCGCTCGTACAGAACCCACACTGGAGCGCGTGCGTTTCGTGGAACGCCTCCTGAATCGGGTGAAGCGAGCCGTCGTCGTCGAGGCCCTCGACTGTCTCGATTTCTGCACCGTCGGCCTGGACGGCGTAGGATAGACAACTTTTGACGCTAGTTCCGTCTTGCTGGACCGTACACGCGCCACAGACGCCGTGTTCGCAGCCGACCCGGACGCCGTTGCGATCGCACTCATAGCGCAGGAAATCCGAAAGCTTGAGCCGCGGTTCGACCTGTCTGGTTATCGTTTCGCCGTCGACCGTGACCGTAACCTCTTGAGAAGCGGGGCCATCGGTTCCATCTGTGCTATCGATGCTCATGTGATAGTTACACTAACCCGTGACCGAGGCATAAGCGTTGTGTTGCCAACGGACGATTTTCACCCCCACGAACGCTCGTCACACCGTCGATTGTACCGACTGATCGGGTACACTCAAGTAGGATGAGCTACGTGTATTCGTATGGTCGACACAACCGGAGACCTTCGAGTGACGAATGCGCGAGTTGTCACGCCGAACGGCACGATCAGCGGCGGCGTTGTAGCGAAAGACGGCATCATCGTCGGCGTCGGCGACGAATCGAACCTCCCAGACGCGGATCGAGAGATCGATGCCGAAGGGAATTACCTCATTCCCGGCTTCATCGATCCCCACGTTCACTGGGGCCTCTCGAGGTACGAATTCGACTACCACGAGGGTCTCGAGCACGACTTCGAGACTGAGACGCGCGGGGCGATTCACGGCGGTGTGACGACCGTCGTCAACTTCCTGCTCCAGAAAGAGCCTTACGTGCCGGATATGGACTTCTTCAAGCGCGCCGGCGAGGAGAACTCCTACATCGACTTCGGCTATCACGCGATCGTCCACCAGGACCATCACGTCGACGAGATCGAGGCGCTCGCCGATTCCGGGGTCCGGTCGTACAAGGTGTTCTTCAACTGGTACAAACACGCCTCGCCCGAACTCGGCATCGATCACTCCGACGCCGGTCGAACCTACCGCGTGCTCGACAAGGTATCGGATATCCCCGGCGGCGTCGTGATGTTCCACGCCGAGAACGAGGACCTGGCGATCGAACGGCGCAAGGAACTCCAGGAAGAGGGTCGCAACGACCTCGAGGCGTGGTCCGAAGCCTCGCCGAACGTCGCCGAGGCGATGCAGATCGATCAGATCGGCCGCCTGACGGAGTACACCGACTCGCGCGCCTACATCGTCCACATGAGTACCGGCGAAGGCGTCGACGTCGTCGAACGCTTCCAGGACAAGGGCGTCAACCTGCACGCGGAAACGCTGCCCGCCTTCCTCAGTCACACGTACGAACAGGACGACCTCGGTATCTGGGGCAAAATCTCTCCACCGCTGCGCGGCGAGGAGAGCAAAAAGCGGCTCTGGGAGGGAATCCGAACCGGCGTCGTCGACTACGTCGGGACCGACCACTGTCCGCACAAGATCGAGTTCAAGGAAAAGGACACGGGCAAGCACGGCGACATCTGGGACGCGATTCCCGGCGACAACAACGGCATCGAGTACTTCCTCCCGGTCATGATGAGCGAGGGCGTCAACAAGAACCGTCTCAGCATGGAACGGCTCGTCGAGGTCTGCTCGACGAATAACGCCAAACGCTGGGGACTGTACCCCCGAAAAGGAGCGATCGCGGAGGGCTCCGACGCCGACATGGTCATCGTCGACTTGGAGAAGAGCGCGGTCGTCGATGACGACTTCTACCACACGATGGAGCCGCGATACTCGACGTTCCACGGCGACGAACTCACTGGGCTCCCGACACACACCATCGTCGACGGCGAGGTCGTCGTCGAGGACGGCGAGTTGCTCGCCGAACCGGGCGGACGCGAGTACCTGCCACGCGGTCCGGAAGGCGTCGCGCTCGAGTAAGCATGACCGGACTCGTCGGCGTCGTGCTCGCGGCCGGCCTCGGAACCCGATTCGAGGACGGGAACAAGCTACTCGCGAGAGTCGAGGGTGAACCGATCGTCGGTCGCGCCGCTCGGTCGATAGCCGACGCCTCCCTCGACCGAACGATCGCTACCCTCGGTCACGACGGGCCAGCCGTTCGGCGTGCGGTCGATCCTCACGTCGACGAAACGATTCAGGTCGACGAGTACGAACGCGGACAGAGCCGTTCGGTTCGAGCGGGTGCGCGGTACGCTCGAGAGACCACTGCCGATGCTGCGCTCTTTCTTCCCGGAGACATGCCGTGTGTCGAGTCGAAAACCGTTCGCCGACTCGTCGACGCGTATCGATCTGCGGGCGACGGCGCGGTCGTTCCGACCTACGATGACAGGCGCGGGAATCCGGTGCTGTTCGATGCCGCACACTTCGACGAACTGGCGTCTCTTGCGGGGGATACCGGCGGCCGCGAGCTGTTCGAGAAGATCGACGTTCGTCGGGTGCCGACAAACGATCCTGGTATCCACGTCGATATCGACACGAGGACCGATCTCTGGAGCGTCCGTCAGTCCGGCTGTGATACCGGCCGGTCGTGAATCGGGCCGCCCCGATTACGGAGCCGCCCGCCGCTTTTTCCGTTGCTCACCGCGACGACTTCCGAAACGATACTCAGCGCGATTTCGACGGGTTCGCCGCCGCCGAGGTGGAGTCCGACAGGAGCGGCGATTCGCTCGAAGTCGGTCTCCGAGAACCGTACCCCTTCGGCTTCGAGGTCGTCACGAAGCCGACGAAACCGTTCTCGAGGCCCCATTAGTCCGATAAACGGCACCGACGTCTCGAGCAGGCTCTCGAGTGCGAGCCGATCGTCGAGGAAATTGTGCGACATCACGACGACGTACGTTCGGTGGTCGACCAGTTCACCGAGGTCGGTCGGGCGGGTTGCGACGACCCGGTCTGCCCGCGGGAACGACGATTCGTCAGCTTGTCCGCCCCTCGCCGTCGCGACCGTAACGTGCAATCCAACGTCTCGAGCCAGTCTCGTGACCGGGCGCACGTCGGGCTGACCGCCGAACAGTACCAGCCGCGTCGCGGGCGTGATCCCGTCGATAAACAGCTCGAGGTCGCCGTCGTCGGTCGCCGCGGTTCGTCTACACCAGTTGCCCTCGCTCGCACGTTTTCGTGCGGTTTCGTCGATCTGCGCTATAACTTCCGGGGGAAGCGACCGCTCGCCGTCCGCCTCAGTGACGGCTCCGTCGGGCGTGAAGACGGTTCTCGAACCCGTCGGAACCGCATCCGTCCCGTCGATTGCGGTGACGAGCGCTCGCGATTCGCCGCGGTGGTAGGCCTCGACCGGCTCAGCCCAGCGCTCGTCGACCGGTTCGACGAGTACGTCCACGACGCCCTCGCAGCCGAGTCCGAGCCCCCACCCGTCATCGTCGTCAGTGAGGTCGAAGGTAACGAACTCCGGTGTCCCCGCCGCGATGACGTCTCGCGCAACGTCCTGGAGGGGTCCTTCGAGGCAGCCGGCCGTGATCCCGCCGTAGGTCGACCCGTCTTCTCCGAGTATCATCTTCGCGCCGGGTCGCCGGTAGGCAGAGCCGTCCACACCCACGACGGTCGCGACGGCCTGCTCGACCGGTCCCCCGAGGGTTTCCTCGAGCAGTTCGAAGAGTTCGAGGGTAGTTACGCCCCACGGGTCTGTTTCGCTCATACGGGAGTGAAAGAGAGCAAGCTGTATATGTGTTATCCTATCTCATTCTCCGTTTCGTATCGTGGGACGGTGCCCGAATTGGCCGGATAGACGCTTGTTCAGGACGAATCTGCTGGCGACTCGAGTATTGTCCGTTCGTCGTGATAGTGGGCGAGTTTTGGCCATCCCTGCAAACCACACCGCTTGAGAGTCGCGTATTCCTTACTCAGTCGATCCGACGCGTTCTACGATGCTGAACATTTAATATCGTCCAGCACGTACCGATTTCCCATGACAGACACCCGCCAAAACGGCATTCAAGCCATCGAGCGTACGTTCACCATCGTGGAAGCCCTGAACGAACTCGACGGCGCGGGCGTCTCTGAGCTCGCGCGATACGTCGACCTCCCCAAGAGCACCGTTCACAACCACCTGAACACCCTCGAGTCTGCTGAGTACATCGTCAGACGAGGCGACGAGTATCGAACCGGCTTGAAGTTCCTCCAGACCGGCGAAATCGCTCGAAACCAGCACAAACTGTATCAGGTGGCGCGCTCCGAAGTCGACAAGCTCGCCGAAAAGACCGGCGACATCTCCGGACTAATGACCGAAGAGCATGGTCGTGGCGTCTTTATCTATCGGGGCCGCGGGTCAGAGGCGGCGCGAATCGACACGCACATCGGGGATCGAACACCGCTTCACACGACCGCCCTCGGAAAAGTCATCATGGCGTTTCTCCCTGACGAGCGCGTCGAGGAAATCCTCGATCAACACGGGTTAGTGGAACTCACCCACAACACGATCACCGACCGCGACCAACTGCTCGAGGAACTCGAGGTGGCTCGAGAGCGCAAGATCGCGTTCGACGACGAAGAGCGGTTGAACGGTCTTCGGAGCGTCGCAGCGCCGATCCTCGATGGAACGAATACGGTAATCGGCGCCATTAGCGTCGCTGGTCCAACCCACCGGATGCAGGGGGATCGGTTTCGAACGGAACTGCCGGATCAGGCCCTCGGCGTCGCGAATATCATCGAACTCAATATTCAACACTCCTGATCGTTCTGTATCGTGGGACAGAGCTGGTCGACCGTCAACACATCCCTCGTTTTCGTCGCCACAAATTTACACACATATGATTGTAATTAAATCTGCGACGCCTCACCATCCAATCGCTGAGCGAGTTCATAACGTAGCCAGTGTACGCGAGGGCTCCTCTTTGGCTAGACTATTGAAAGTATCTTCTCATACACTCTCATCCCTTCATAACCGTTTTTCAACCTAACCAATCACTAATTATCTCATCCAAACAGACTACGAAGTATATCGGGAGTCGCTGTTCACACGCGTGTTCCCGGTGGATACCGTTCGTGTCCGTCCGTTCGACGATCCGTAATGATTCGCTTCCATCTCGGCGTGGCAGTCTCTTGTCCGGGCTTTTCTGAATACATCTATCCCTCCCGTTTTCTCCTGTCGATGAGGCGAATCGAATCGTTCTGAACGCGCTCTCCTCTCCCGTTTTCAACTCGCTTGGTCACGAGTGATCTCTGGATCCAGTGATTCGCTATCAATAGGGCCACACAAGCTTGTTCCCGCCGATACTTCGATACCGTGGTACGCGGTGCTGCGTTCTACAACCCTCTTCCAGTGTTTATCCTCGAGTAAGTACTTTTAACTTCTATTCAGTCCATAGGGCCCGTCGTTCGTCTATACCGTGACACAATTTCAGGACCTGGGATACGATCACAGGATCTGAGCACCCTCTCAGGTGCCCACACGAACTGGATCGAACCATCTGGACGGGCCGCTGCGGATTGGGCATCACACGCGCTGATTTCGTCCCCGTTACTCGCCCGTCGGTTCCCGTATCGTGAGTCCGACCGCTTCGATCTGCTCGTAGCGTTCGGTCTCGCCGGCGCGTAGTTCGATCGCGACACAAACAGTCTCACCCGCTGCGACGACGACGCCGTCTTCCTCGAGTAGTTCGCCGTGTTGTTCCCGTTCGGGGAGCGTATAGGGAAACGCCACTGCGTCGGTCGCTTGCACCACGGCACTCTCCTCGAGGGGCGTTCCGTCGTACAGTCTCAGGCTGAGTTCGACGGATTGGCCGATCCCGGAGTCGGCGTCGACTCCGCTGTGGTTCGCGATGAGGAACGCGGCCGCGGACGGATCGACGGTTCCTCCGTCGAACCTGCCGACGCGGGTCAGCGAATCCGCGTTAACCGATTCGAATTCGATTCCCCGGAGCAATCCGTTATCGTCAGCCTGGACGACGCTCGAGCGAGTGACACCGATGCCGTCTCCGAGATCCTCCCGAAACCGACGCTTCATCGCGTCGGGGTTTGCGATCGTCCTCACGCTGACCTCGCCGCCGCTTTCGCCGTCGATCCGATTCGCCTGCACCCAGTTCCCCCGCTCGGCGTCGGCTTGGGTCTCGAACGCACCGCTCACGATAAAACTCCCGCTGGCAAACACGACCGAGCCGATTCCGAGGAGCACGTTTCGTCGTCGCATTAGCGAGTGGATTCTGGAATGGTGTAATCTGTCATTCTCTGGGTGACTGGGCGAGTACTCCGTTAGTTGCCGTCGGTTTCCGCGTGAACCGTGATCGTGTAGGGGCTGTCATCGCCGGTGTAGGTCTCGTCGCTCTCCGATCGCGTATCGATCTCGAGACCAACGACGAGATCTGCGTCTTCCGGGTTCTCGCTGACGTCACCGAGTTCGACTTCCTGTGAGTTGTCCGCTCCCGTGATGCTCTCGCCTTCGCTGTTTATGAACGTCACTCCGTCGACGCCGTCGGTCTCGAACCAGACGTCGACGTCTTCAGTTCCGTTGTTTCCGACGGCGAAGAGATCAGTGAACGTCGTTAGCGCTTCGTCGTTGACTCCGGCACTGTTCTCGTCGTCCGAACCGTCCGCGCCGATACTGATCTCGAGGATCTCGTTATCGTCGCCGCGCAGTTCGACGTACTCTTCGTCGATTTGTACCATCTGGAGGAGGGCGCTCGCGTCGTCGTCGAGTTCGACGTCGAAATCACGATCCGCCTGTACCGTATCGAACGCGCCCGTTCCGCCGATCAGTCCAACCCCGCCTGCGAACGTACCAAGGGCAAGTAGCGTGTTTCGTCGAGTAATTCTCATATAGTAGTTAGTTGCGGTGAAGGTCACTTTATACTAGAGTATCGTTTTTCGTCACCGGTGGTCCCTGAACACCGGAAGGTCTCCCCTGTAGTGCGTTCTGGCACCGCCTGTAACTCCGCACCAGCGCCGCTACCGTCCGTATCCCGAACGCCATCTAGAAATTGAATGGTGATCGACGCTCGCCACTCGTTTCAGGAATCGAATTCGTCGTCCAGTTCGGAGAAGTCGATATCGTCGGCGATGGTCTCTATTTTCTGATCAGCCTGGCGCTTTGCCTGTGCGTACTGCTCGAGAAGTTGGCTGTATTCGTCGCTCGATTCGAGTTCGGAATCGGATTTCGAGGCCTCAAGCGCCGCTTTTTTCGATGCGAGCTGGAAGTACTGCTGGATTGCGTCTTCGTAGGAAGGAAGCGAAATGAGGGTACCGACGAGCGATAGCAGCGCGTCCTGGTCGACTGGTTTGACGAGATAATCGTCGAACCCCATCTCAACGATGTCGAAATCCGGCTGGACGGCGGTCACCATCGCGACGGGAAACTCGAAGCCGCGTTCGCGAATCACATCGAGCACCTCGTCTCCGGACAGGCCGGGCATCCGTCTGTCGAGCAGTGCCATATCGATTTCCCCGTCGAGGTGCTCGAGCGCTTGTTCCCCGTCGTTTTCGACCCGCACGTTGTACTCCGGCTCTAACCAGGTCGCGAACAGATCACCCAACATCTGCTCGTCTTCGACGATGAGAACTGTGGGGGTTGACTCCATATTGGTTGGTCCTTGTCGACCGAGCGTATAAATAGTACTGGCGATAGGTTCCGTCCGGGCTCACGGACACCAACCGGTCGCCGTTAAGGCGATCGCTGTCGACTGCTTGTGGGCGGTTATCGTGTCTCGCTTACGACATCAACACGATCTGAGCTCACCTCGAGTATATTGTCGAATATCGGCTTCAACGAGTTTACGTCCTGCTGAGATTCGGCGGTGTGGTCGAGGTGAAAGTACGACGTGACTCCAGCCGAGCGTAACTTCGCGAGGAGAATGTGCAGGAACTGAAACACCTGTTTGACCGTCTTGTACTGTAACAATACGCTCACCGTATCGAAACAGAGAATCGACTTCGCGGGCTGGGATTTCCACCCCGAAACGATACCGGTCGTGACGATGCCAAGGCGAGTGAGGTCCGTCGGACTGTCGATTCGGATGATTTCGACGTCGCTCTCGAGACGGCTGGGTGTCGGCTGCGTGTAGCCGATCGAGATGATCGTCGTCCGGTTGGCCCGCGCTACGATCTCCGAGAGGGCGCTCTCGCCGATTCGCTTGTACCTGATGAGTACGACGTTTGGCGCTTCGCCGCGCGCCGTGGCGAGAATGTCCTGACAGGACGCACGTTCTCGTTTGGTTGCTGTATCCGCTTGAATCAGCGTGCTGGTTACGTCCGGGGGATCGTACCTGATCGGTTTCGGTTCGCTTCCGATAGCGACAGGCTCCCCGAGCGATTCGTGATTCGCCCGCCCGGAAAGATTTCGCTCTCCTTTCTCGACACCGCCGTGACCGGTCTCCGTTCTATCTAGATCGATGATATCGATGCTCATCGGCTTCGAGACGTCGCCGTTTGCCGTCTGCGTCGTGGTGTCTTCGGTCAACTGGCGGATTCGACGGAGAAGCACGTCCTCCGTTTCCATCGCCAGCGACTTCGACAGGTAATCGTCGGCCCCCTTTTCGATCGCTTCGTTGATCGTTCGGTCCTGTTCGTCCGCCGTAAAGAGGATAAACGGAATCTCGGGATCACGCGTTCGGACTTCCGTTAGAAACTCGAGATTTCGGGCGTCGGTCATCGACAGATCACTTAGCACACAGTCGAACTCGCCCGTCGAAATCGCGGTAACTCCCTCCGAAACGCTTGCTGCGGTCGTAACTGCGAGTTCGCTGTGATCTGCGAGGAAATCGGCCCACGTCCGTAACGATTCCGGCGTATCGTTCACGTAGAGCACTCGAGTTTGATTGGACATTGCAGCTTCTCACCCACGCTTGGAGTCGAATCGTCTTTAACTTACATATCTTCGATCACCGCAGCGCGTCCGTCCGTCCCGAGATCGAAATTCTAGGCGTTGACGATACCCCATCCATAGCCGGCGCCGTGCGGACCGGATAACCTGTCGGTTCCGTACAAACTGCTCACGGACGTGTATTGGGCGGGAAATATAAATAAGCCGAACGATAATTTACGTCCAAGCTCACGAACGCGTTCGAGTTGGGTGTTTTCGTGAGAGGGTCGCAATGAACAGGGGGGATTGGTCGATACGAGTTCGCGCATTGTTGAGTGACTGGTTTCTCCCCGTCCTCCTGTGCGTGCTCGTTGTTGCGGCCCTTGGCGGAGTCTGGGCATATCAAGTAAACGCCGTTCCGGAGTTCGAACAGGAGGATCGAGTCATCGAACAGTGGCGGGAGTCGACGACGTACAACCACAGCGCAGTCGTCACCGACGACACCGGTGTCTGGTCGTCCGGCGAGCGATTGACCGACCGGCCGATGTACTATACGGCCGTTTCGCCAGAACTGGATGGGTCGTATTCCTACGAGTACTCGGCGGCGAACGGATCACTCGAGGTGACGACTGAGACAGTTCTGCTCGTGCGGGGTGTCGGCGAAAACGGTGACGACATCTACTGGGAAACGTCCGAACCGCTTCAGGAGCGTACGACGGATTCGCTTGCCCCCGGAGAGGCGCATTCGACCGCGTTCACGGTCGATATCGAGGCGGTTCGACAGGAGATAGCCGATCTCGAAGAGGAGCTGCGAGCGAGCGAGGGTACCGTCGACGTGCGAGTCGTTTCGACCAGCGAAATCGCCGGTGAGATCGAAGGCGAGCAGGTCGAGACGACCTACGACAGCGAGATGCCGATCGATATCGGATCGTCGACGTTCAGCGTTGGCGACCTTGAGACAGTCGACGAACCCGAACGGTCGACCGAACTGATCCAGACGCCCGTTCAGCCGTCGCCGCTCGAGTCGATCGGCTCGATCCTCGTGTTCGCCGTTGCGCTCGCGGCGGCTATCGCGCTTCTGGCGGGACGCAACACAAACTACATCGAAATAACCGACGACGAGAAGCAACGACTGCGATTCGAACGCGAACGCGAGCGATTCGACGAGTGGATCACGACCGGCACGTTCCCCTCGGAACGCGAGTACGAATCGACCATCCTCGTCGACGACCTCACCGGACTGATCGACGTTGCAATCGACACGAACAAACGGGTGATCGAGGACCAACAGCTCGGGGTGAGCACGGTGCTCGACGAGGAGTACAGCTACATATACGTTCATCCGGGCTCCCCGGCCAGAGACTGGTTGCTGAACTTCGCCGACGAAACGATCGACGAATTCGAGAGCAATGATTTCTGAGAAAGTGCGCTCTGCGGTCGACGCGAGTTCCCGGTCAATGGGCGCAGATTACCGTCTGACCCCTCTCGGTCGTTGGCCAGTTCGAGTCGCGCCGAGGGAACGATGAGTTCGCTCGGACGGTGGCTCCAGTTCGCTCTGGTCGTCCTCGTCGTCCTCGTCGGTCTGTTCTCGTTGCTCGGGCAACCGATGCTCGTCTTCGTCGAAACGGGAAGTATGGAGCCGACGCTCGAGCCGGGTGACGGATACGTCGCCGTTCCGGAGATGTTCGCCGGCGAAATCGAACAAGGGGACGTAATCTTGTTCGAAGCCAAGGAACTCGGTGACGACGGCGAGTTGACGACTCACCGCGTGGACGCTGTGACGGACGAGGGGTATATCACGAAAGGCGATGCGAACCCGTTTACGGATCAAGAAGACGAGGAACCGCTGGTTCAAGACGAGCAGATTCGGTCAGTTGGCCTCGAGGTCGGCGGGGACCTGGTCGTCGTTCCCGGACTGGGCGCCGTCGTCGAAACGATTACCGGCGTTTTCGATACGATACAGGATCGGCTCTTCTCGTCGGTCGGACTCGAACCGCCGGGATCGGGAGCGTTCTCGTTGGGTGTCTTGGGTCTGAGCGTAACCGCGTACCTCGCGCTTTCGGCGCGGGACACGTTCGGGCGAGAGACGACTACCGGTCGATCGCGGCGCGAAGGCGCCAGGTCTGGCGCGGTCGTCATCGTCGTGCTCCTGTTGGTCGTGCTGGTACCGCTCAATCTCACGATGTTGCTCCCCTCCGGCGTCTATCAGTACGAAATCGTGAGCTCAAACGCCCCCGGCGACGGGGAACAGACGATCGAAGCGGGGAGTTCCGCGGCGGTTCCGTACCCGCTTACCAACGGTGGGCAGATCCCAATGGTGGTGATTCTCGAGCCTGCGAGCGAGGGAGTCACCATCGAAAAACACCAGTATCACCTCTCGAGATCGTCGACCGAAAGCGCCTCGGTCACGATGCAGGCACCCGAGGAGACCGGAACACACTACCGGTTCGTCGAAGAGACGAGGTACGCGATGGTGCTCCCGCCGACGGTGATCGGCGCGTTACATTCCGTCCACCCCGTCGTCGCGCTGTTCGCGATCAACGTTCCCGTCGTCGCCGTTCTCACACTCCTCGGAATCGGTCTCCTCGGAACGGGCCGAATGCGACTCAGGTCTCGTTCGCGGGGGCTATCGATGGGAGCGCACCTCCGGCGGAGCCTTCCGTTCGTTTCACCGCGTGACAGCCGATTCGTTCGGCCACCACCGTGGGAACCGGAACTGCCGAATTCGCGTCAACGCCCCGCCGATACGACCGAGGCTGACGCGGAGTCTGGGATGAACGTGGAGTCTGGAACGAGCGTTGACGCTGGGAGAAGCGCTGACGATGGCGGGGCTGTTGGCTTCGGTACTGCGGGGCGTCGGCGTGTACACGCGCTCGAGCCGATGCCGATCCGCCGCTACGGGTGGATCGAGGATGTCACTCGAACGCCTCCCGACGACCTCGGACTCGACGAACCCGAATGGACGCCGTCGCTCCTCCAGCGGGCGCTCGAGGCGGCCTCCGACGAGCGATACACGCGAATCGAATGCAGAAGGGTGATCGAATCGACGGACTCGCCAGTAGAACGAAGAGCCCGGACCGAGACGGATTCGACCAGCAGTAAGCCGTCCCGGTCGGGCGCGACTGCCGGGCGGGAGACAGACGAGACAGAGCCATGATCCGAGAGAACCACGACGAGACGATCCAACCGAAAAGGCACGAAGAGCAAAACGACCTGTTCGATGCGCTCGGGAGCCACCGCAGCAGGTATGCGCTGTACGCGTGTCTCGAGACAGAAGGTCCCCGAGCGTTGTCAGTCATCGCGGACCAGGTCGCCGCCTGGGAGTACGACAAGCCGATCACCGAGGTGACGCCCGCCGAACACAAGCGCGTATACACGTCCCTCCAGCAACACCACCTCTCGAAACTCGAGGGAGCCGGCCTGATCGATGTCGACGACAAGTCGATCGACTGCACGGAGAAAGCGCGGAACCTCGATCTGTACATCGAACTGGTGCCCGAATCGGACCTCCCCTGGAGTCTCTACTATCTCGGATTGAGCGCTATCTCGGGATTCCTTCTCGGACTACAGATCGCTGGGTTCCTTCCCGATGCGGTTTCGTTTCCGCTTCTCACTGCGGGGATACTGCTCGTGTTTTCGTGTTCGTCGCTCGTCCACTACCGCCGGGCGAACCGGATCACGTTCGGGCCGGCGGACAGACCACTCGAGATCGACGACTAATTCGTTCGGGGCGTGTTCGACCGGCTTCGACCGTCGTAAACGCGTGGAACCATCCTTACTGTACCATCACGTTATCTCTGACACGTGTTGGTTTCTTCTTAGTGTCAGCGATATCACGTCCATATCTCTCTAACGGATATCGGAAGCTAATCTGCTACCACCAAGGGAAGATGGATGGCCAATAGACGAAGCAGTCTTGTATATGTTGCGGTATATCCTCGTCCCTGATGATCTGCTTAATATCTCCAGTATCTACACCAAACGGGGTTTTCACGACGAATCATATGTGAATATCCATGTGGTAGTCTATTAATCGATGATATCGGCGAAATAGTTCATACATAGGTAACCAATTCCGTTAATATATTGTACCATTCCACTTTCGCTCTGTGAATGTCCTGTTATAGGAAATTACAGTCCTTACACTATCGACAGAGTATTTCGGACCACAATCAATACCGCTCGTTCGATGCTGAATACGGTCAGAGCAGTACCGCAAGATGTTGTTATTCGTAGTAATCTTTTCGCTCGATAACCTCCGCGAAGGCGACGGTCTCCGTGACGTCCTCGATCTCGATCGTCACGCGTTCACCCTTCTCTGCGTCTGGCACGATGACGACGTAGCCGCGCTCGATTCGTGCGATTCCGTCCCCTTGCTCTCCAATATCTTCGATATCGACTGTACGGCTTTCACCTTCCTCGACGGGCGGTTCCGGACCGCCTCGATTCCGTTTTTGTGACGATTTCGGTTCCGACGGTGATTCGCCACCCGATTCGGTCGAGAGTAGCGCGACACGGTAGACCTCACCGTTTTGGACGTCGCCGACCTCGAGTTCGTTTTTCGGAACTTCGATGCAATATGAATCCTGCTGCTCAGTTACTTCTGCGCTGAAGACGCACAATAACTCATCTGGTATTTCCATGAATATCCTCCCGTATCAACGAAACGTGCAGACAACCCCTTCAGTGCTCCGGTGAGGCTCCGTTGGAACCGGCCCGCTGCCTCTCGTGGATCGGGAGCAGTTCGTCCGCTTGAGCCCCGAGAGGAACCTGCTCGATCGTCGGCGTCAGCGCTGAATCACGATCTGGTCGTTAAGTCTCGAGATGTGATCCATCGGGATGAGGAGCCGTCCGTCGTCGTCGGTTTCGAAATCGACCGATTGCAGGGGGAGGTCCTCGTTCGGATTGATAACCAGATTCCGTAGATCCGCTGATTCGATCCCCATCGTGACGTTGTAGAGGGTTCCAAAGTCGGTTCCGTCCGTTCCAATGATAGATTTATCTATGAGGTTTCTGGCAAGTATTTCGTCCATATGCATTCATTTTCCACGGTTCTTCTTAAATGTAATGCCTTCCAGAACTGTCATAGCTGCAACTATCAGCCGTTCTCTGGCCGAATTCGAGGCGGTCGTGGCGTCAACTAATCGGAAACTCGAGAACGTACTTTCGACCGGAGGAAGTCATCGATTCCACCGGCGAGAATCTCGCGTAGTCAGGGGGCTCACTCGAGTACGCGGCAGTCGTCTATTTCAGGTCGTTTATCTCGATTACGGGTACCTCTAAAAACTGACTGTCATCTGGTGTGTCTTAACGCCCGTCGTCCAAAAACGGAATTTATTCCGACTGCACATTCGAATGTTGATGCTCGCGGGCGAAATATTTTCGATTCGATAATCGTCTCGGAAGGCTTTTAATAGTGAGCGATATGATTGCCGGTATGGAATCCGTTCGATCGACATCACGAACTGGGATGATCCGTCCCACAGGGCCGATCGTTTTCGGTCGACCGATCGGGCGGCGACGAACTGTCGCGACAGACTATGATAGCTTTAGGAGCGAGATACGCGATGTACGCAACCGATGAATATGACGCCACCCGTTGACCGCACGCTCGTCACCGCTCGGGGGTGGACTCGATGCGCGTTATAATCGTTGGCGCTGGTGACGTTGGCAGGTCGATCGCCGGTAACCTAGAGTCCAGTCACGACGTGGTTGTGATCGACCAAGACGAACGCGTCGTCGAAGACTTAACCTATTCTCACGACGTGCTCGCGATTCAGGGAGACGGAACGACGCTCGAGACGCTTCAGGAGGCAGATATCAAAAAGGCTGATCTGGTGATCGCCTGCACCGACAGCGACGAATCGAATATCGTTATCTGTGGCTCCGCGAAGACCGCGACTGACGGCTTCACCATCGCTCGAGTCAGACGGAGAACATTACTCGAGACCTGGGAGGGTTCACAGGGCGGATTCGACGTCGATTTTATGGTTTGTACGGATCTCTTGACCGCCCAGACGATCTTTCGTATTTCGGGACTCCCTGCCGCCCAGGACGTCGACGCGTTCATCGGCGGTCTGGTGCAGATGGCGGAGTTCAAAGTCGACGCCGACAGCCCGATCGCCCAACAGACGATTCACGAGGCCGACCGGTACGACTCGTTGACGTTCGCGGCGGTGTTCCGCGGGGACGAAATGATTGTCGCGACCGGCGATACGGTGATCGAACCGGGAGATTACGTCGTCGTCATCGGAAGCGACGAGTCGGTGCGACGGTTTGCAGCAGACCTCACCTCACGAAAGCGGACGAACGGCGACGAAATCGTGATCGTCGGGGCCAGCGAAGTCGGCTTCCAGACGGCTCGAGAGTTGGAAAACCACGGCTACCACCCGCGACTCATCGAACGAGACCCAGATCGCGCGCGAGCGGCCGCGGAAGCGCTTCCGGGGACGACAGTCCTCGAGAGCGACGCAACCGATATCGAATTCTTAGAGCGCGAGCACGTCGACGAGGCGAATATCGTTATCGCGGCCCTCGGAAACGACGAGAAGAACTTACTCGTGTCGTTGCTGGCTCGCAGACTCGGCGTCGATCGAACCGTCGCCGTGATCGAGAACCTCGAGTACGGCGAGTTGTTCGAGACCGTCGGCGTCGACGTGGCGGTCAATCCGCGCGAAGAGACCGCAGAAGAAATCGTCCGATTCACTCGAACCACACGCACCGAGAAGGTCGCGATGTTAGAGCACGACCGTGCGGAGGTGATCGAAATCGAGGCCAAACTGGATAGCGAACTCACGGGACAGACGATCCAGGATTCGATGGCCGACCTTCCGGACGGCATCGTCATCGGTGCGATCTCTCGAGGCGGCGATATCGTGACTCCCCGCGGTACGACGGTTATCGAACCGGGGGATCACCTCGTCTTATTCGTCGATTCGAACGTCCTCGATGCGGTAATCGAGGCGGTCTAATGCGCCACTATCTCCGCGTCGACTGGCGCGCCGGTTTAAGTCTCGTCGGCACACTGCTTGCGTTGCTCTCGCTCGCGTTCGTGGTTCCGATCGTCGTCGCGTTGGTCTACGGCGGGAACGATCTGGGAGTCTTCGTCGTTTCGATGATACTGACCGTAGGATTCGGTCTCGCGCTCCGACGGTTAGATCCCGAACCGGAACCGGGGGCCCGCGAAGCGTTCTTCGTCGTCGCGTTCACCTGGCTATTCGCCGCGGTGTTCGGCGCTATTCCGTACGTGCTCGCGGGGAACGGGACGGTCGCATATCCCGTCAACGCGCTGTTCGAAAGCATGAGCGGGTTCACGACGACGGGTGCGACGGTGATGGGTGACATTTCGTTCGACACGCATTCTCGGGCGATCATGATGTGGCGACAGGTCACCCAGTGGCTCGGCGGAATGGGGATCATCGTCCTCGCCGTCGCCATCCTCTCGCAGATGGCGGTCGGCGGAGCGCAGTTGATGGAAGCGGAAGCCCCCGGACCGGGGATTTCGAAACTCTCCCCGCACATCGCCGAGACCGCTCGCGTGCTGTGGATCGCGTACATCGGCTTTACCGCGCTCCTGATAGCGTTGTTGTACGCGCTCTCGTTTACCGTCTACGCGCCGAATATGGACCTGTACTACGCCATCGCACACGGCTTTTCGACGCTTCCGACCGGTGGATTCTCTCCCGAGGCTCGGAGCATCGAATTTTTCTCGCCCGTCGTCCAGTGGCTCATCGTTCCGTTCATGTTCATCGCTGGCGTCAACTTCGTGCTCTGGTGGCACGTAATCTCGGGCGACCCGTGGGAACTCCTGGGCGACAACGAGTTCCGGTTCTACCTCGGAGCCGTCTCGCTGTTTTCGCTCGTTGGGACGGTGATCCTCTTTTTCGACGCGTCCTTGCAAACGGCGGCAACCGGCCAGATTGGCGGCAATCTCGAGCGCTCGCTCCGGTACTCGGTCTTCCAGATCACTTCGCTGACAAATTCGACCGGGTTCGCGAACATGGATTTCGACGCGTGGGGACACTCGGCGAAAGCGCTCTTGCTGTTCGTGATGTTCATCGGCGGGTCGACCGGTTCCACCGGCGGCGGGATCAAGATCCTCCGGTGGTTGGTGATCCTGAAATCGCTCCGCCGTGAGGTGTTTACGACTATCCATCCCGAGGCAGTTCGACCGGTTCGAATGAACGGCAAACCACTCGATGAGGAGGCGATCAGAGGGATTTACGCGTTCACGCTCCTGTTTTTGGCCCTGTTTTTCGTCGGATTCTTGTTGCTCTCTGCGGACGCATCAAGGTTGGCGGGGTTCAATCCGCACACGCTCGATCTGCTGACAGCGTCCATCGCAACGCTCGGAAATATCGGTCCTGGATTCGGTGTCGTCGGTCCGATGGGGAGCTACAACGGGTTCCCGATGACCTCGAAACTCCTCATGGTCGTGTATATGTGGATCGGCCGACTCGAGATCTTTCCGGTGCTCGTCTTGCTCACGGCCGCGTACTGGCGGTCGTAAGCGTTTTACCGAGAGCACTTCGGACCTTCTTCGACGTAGTAACTGACTCGACAGTCGCGCAGATCAGTCGTGGCTGTCTCATCGTTTCGATCTCGGCGTTGCCGCCGTTCGAATTCGGGTGCGAGCAAACGCTAGCAGTTGTCGGAAGGCGTCGCGGCGACGAATCAGCAACGTCGTCCCCAGGACGAGATAGAGTCCCGTGAACGCGAGTAACCACTCGTAGTGGTGGAACTCGGGGTAGAGCTGTACGAGAAAGAGCGTGAGTAAGGCGAGTGCTTCGCGAGCACTGAGACGGAGATCGACGAGAAGCGCGAGCGCGAAGTAACTCTGTGCCGCGGTCAGCCAAATCTCGCCGCTCTGGCGCTGTCCCATCGGAAGTGCTCCGTAGTACCCAAGCGACACGCTGTAGACGAGGACGAGCGTCCCGATAAGCAGAGTCCACTGATTGAGCTTCGAGGAGATGAGGGCGTTGAACGAGGCGCTCGAGCGGGCTTTTATCACGAGCATGATGACGATGACGAACTCGGGGGTTTCGCTGGCCAGCGGTGCGACCCACTGGATCATCAAGAACGGCGGGATGCCGTACTGCAATCCGATTTCCTCGAGACCATGGGCGAACGGTTCGACCGCGAGGAAGATCACTCCGCCCGCGACGACGAACAGACCGATTACGGTCGCGACTCGTCTCGATTTCCGAAACGACTGGAAGTACGCCGGAACGCCGGTGTGTCCTCGCTCGATAGCCGGCGTTCTTATCGCGAAGACGATATACAGCCCGTAGAGGCCGACGAGAATCGCCATATCGTGAGCCGCGATCGAGTTGGTCAGGGGGATGAAAAACGCGTACAGCGTGGCGGCGAACAGAAACACGATCTCGAGGGAGAGTTCCCGATCGAGCCGAACCCGGTTTGCGAGGAATCCCTCGACCCGTTCGACGTTTAGATCGCGGCTCTTTTTGGCTCGGTAGACGGTGAACAGGGCGGTTCCCGACCACCCGATTCCGATGAGGATTCGGTTGGCACCGGTCATGTTCGCAACCGCGAGATCTGCGGCTTGTATGGAGGCGACGCTGCCCGGTGCGACCCCGGCTTCCCACGCGTAGAGCGCGTCGACGGCGTACTCCGGCGCGACGGCCAGCACTGCTAGCACGGCGATGGCGAACGATCTCGAGACGTCTTTCTCGGCGGTCTCGGCGCCCCAGGCGAGGAGAAATGCCGCGCCGAGGATCGACAGTCCCGACAATCCTACAGTCGCGATCAGGCCGGGAGTTAGACCGGTCGCGCTCACGACCGCCCACGGAAGGACGAGACACAGGGCGATTGCGACGGGAGTCAACGGATTCGAGATCAGCGTTCGCACGGGGAACACAAACAGGTTCGCGTGATGTAGTTGTGGTCCCTGCTATGCGAAATCTACAGATAGGTGAACCACGTACGCCGGGGCATTCGAGAGTTCAGTGGTCTTCCGTGAGTGATCCTGACCAGTCACAATTCATACGAGACTGCTGACGCCATCCTCTACTGTTGAGGACGTCTCGATTCGATTGCCGCGAGGCGGCTCGCGAATCGTGTTTCCTTCCGAACTGCGATGCCTTCCGATTCAAAAGTAATAACTCGACCATGGGTGCTTTGACCCAGAAACTGCTGTAAGAGAACCACTGGTCGATTGGACGTCTATGGATTTTGATGTCCCTCGTTTCAGTATCGACAATCATTCTCTTCTTCAGTAACTAGCATATATCCGCGTAATATCCTTCGAATTAGTGTGTTTCTGTCTCATTCTATCTTTATTTGGAAGTCACTGCCAAAATATCCAACTGTTGCCATAACTCTTCCAGTTCTGTGCGGTTTCGGTCTCCGAATCACACGCCGATCTCGAACGTATCCGCAGCGGACTATCAATCTCGGGTAAGATACCGATTTATCGGCCTCGTACGTCTCATTGACCGCTGTTAATCCTCACGTCGAGCAGTCTGTCGCTCCTCGTAGTCTGACTGAGCGATCACTGTCCGGCGTCCGTGGATTGCCTGCTCATCCATTGAGCAAACACTTTTAACTTCCATGGAGAACTTACGCTGAACTGCGGCTTCCGGCCGGAGAACGCTAAGGGGGTTAGGTTAGTTGGAGAATCTCAATTCTGACGATGACGAGACACCGCTGCCATCTTCAAGCGTTTGCCCGGGCTGTTCGCGACGCATCTTGTTCTCCCGCTCCAGCCATGGACGCGAGACAGCCTCTTCCAGCCTCGAACGTTCCTGAGACTGATCTCGTTCGCCGCCAAATGTATTACGGCCATACAATAGTAAATCAGGACTCGAGTGGACGACGTTTTTGCCTAGGTCCGATCGAACCCACCACGTTTTCAATTGATCGTCGTTTCTGCGCTATCGATACTCCGATCGGAACGGCCCGGTGGGCTCTATTCATAGTTGTTTTGAGGGCGAAATAAAGGTCTGTTTACGTGTACTGTATACTCGCCAATCAATCCGAAAGTAGATTTCTGTCGCCGATTTCGAGTAGCCCGGTGCTGAGATATGGTCCCAAGACCAGAAGTCATGATTTCTCGTTAGAATATGATTATACACGTACCCTATCATTTAATTAAACTCGGTCTGGGCCCCTTCACCATGTCCGTATCCAGTTTCCGTATACGCTTGCAGTCTAGCAAATCACGAACTGATCGACTCGTGGAGCGAGTTCTCCTCGCGAGTCTACTGATAAGCGGAAGCTCTTTGAGACGTATCTTTTCAGGGCGTTGCTTCCGGAATTTCGCCCTCCCCTTTTCGACCCCCTGCGGAGAATCTCCCACTGAAGTGAGATTGGATCGGTTCGACCTTGACCAGACATTCTACCAACTCGAGCGTCTCATCGACGGCTCACCCTATAGTGAATCCTGTCTAGGGTTGAGTGTCCCGTTGCAATCGAATGCCGTTTTCCCCCGCAGCATGGCTTCGATAGTTTTCTCGTGTACTCCGCCGGGAGATACACCTGTTCCCGAGACCGACGCCGCGTTCTCTGGTCACCGTCTCGCCGAGTTCGATAGCGTGACGAACGACGCGCTCGCAGAGAGCTCGATGTTCTTCATCTTCGACTTTTATCATGTCATGTCGTGGATGGCTCCATCGCTCGATGTGAGCATCGTCAAACAGGAATCGTACTGCTTCAGCGCTGTAGCCATCTCTTCGAGAACTTCCCACAGCTCGTCCATCTCCGTCCGGATTTCCCATATCGAAGTCTGCCACGTCGTACTCCTCGAGGATGTCGTCCATGTTCGTCATACCGAGTTGATACCGCCGTTTATCGGGACAGCATGTCCTTCAAGCTCGTCCCAGCAGCGGAGGCGTGGTGATGTTATCGACCCGGATCGAGCACCTGAATCGGGTGTCGATTCGGCCGCTCGAGCAACGAATCCAGCTGATCGAGACACGAGGTTCCACTGGCAACGACGGTTCGGTCTTTGGTTTCCGACCCAGTGAATTGCTTGCGGAGGACATCGCCGACGGCCATGCTCAGGTCGTAGTACTCCGATTTGTAGCCGAAACTTCCCGCCATCCCGCAACACTCCACGTCCGACGTGACGACATCGTAGCCAGCGCACTCGAGGACGGCGACGGTGTGTTCTTCGAGACCGAGCGTCCGTTGCTGACAATGGCTGTGGTAGGCTATCTCTTCGCCGATCCCTTCTGCAGTGGCGTCTCTGTCGTCCGGTCCGCGGAGTGTGTCTTCGTTTGCGCCGTTCTCGAGCAGTCCGAAGATATACTCGAACAGCTCGTAGCTGTTGTCGGCTACCGTTTCGTGGGCATCTCCTGGGAGGAGTCGCTCGTACTCCCCCCGGAACATCGCGAGATCGCTCGGTTCGATGACGACCACGTCTCGTCCGGCTGCCGTTTCTGGGGCAAGCGCGGTGTGGACGCCCCGTGCGTGAGACGCAGCGGTGTCAATCATTCCCTGTGAAAGGGGAGCACGTCCGCTCGAGGGGACGTCGGGGACGGTGACATCGACGCCGAGCGCTTCTAGAACGCGAACGGCGGCTTTCCCGCGCTCGACCTGAACGTGGTTGGTGTACACGTCGGGGTAGAGCACCGCTTTTCGAACGGGTTCAGTCACTCTATCGGCGGTTCGATTCTCGAACCACACCCTGAATGTCTCCCGGCGGAAGTGAGGCAGTTCTCGGCGACTATCGACACCGGCGACCCGCTCGAGCGCCGTCCGAAGCATCGACGTATTGGCGATCGTATTCGACAGTGGAGCGATTCGACTCCCCCATTTCGCGAGTGTTTCGAAGTTTCCGAACAGGCGCTTGCTCCGGTCGATGCCCGTCGGTTCGTCGTCTGGGGCCAACCCGTCGACGAGATGGTCGAACGCTGACGAATCGGCGCCGTGGTTGAGTCGATTGCGAACGACAGTGTTTATCCAGGGGATATCGATGTTCACCGGGCAGGCGTCGACGCACCTCGAACACCCGGTACAGAGATCATTGAACGTTGCGGCGCTCTCTTCGCCGTGGACGCCGGCCTCCCATCCGGTTGCGATTCCGCCCGAGTACGTCTCGCCACCGAACGCGTGACCGCCAACCTGCTGGAAGTTCGCGCACGAGTTTGCACACGCGCCACAGCGGATACAATACAGCGTCTCGCGTAATTGCTCGTCTTCTCGCATCGCCATTCGTCCATTGTCAACTAATACCAGGTGGAACGATCGGTCCGATTCGTGCCCATCGAACGCGGATTCATTGGGTTTCGAAAAGTCGGCGACGGGCGACTCGACCGGCGGTCTAAACAGCGATACGTACGCCGTGATATCCTGCCCAGCGCCGGCTGGTCCGATCAGGTTCAGAAACGGCGGCAGGTCCGCTATCGTCGGAATCAGTTTTTCGACGCCCGCAACCGCGACGTGGGTATCTGGCGTAACGACACACTTGCGCGCATTTCCTTCGTTCGTGATTAGCGCGAGGGTTCCCGTATCGGCCGCGATAAAATTCGCACCCGAGACGCCGATATCGGCACGAGTGATGCGATCGAGGAGGTATTCACGAGCGAAACCCGTCAGTTCCTCAGGTGTCGTCAACGGGTCCTCGAGATCGAAATGGGTATTGAACAGGGTAGCGATCTCCTCTCGCGACTTGTGTATCGCCGGCGAGGCGATGTGACTGGGTTCTTCCTCGGCGATCTGAAGGACGAATTCCGCGAGGTCGGTTTCCCAGACGTCGACCCCGGCTTCCTCGAGTGCGTCGTTGAGTTCGATCTCTTCGGTTGTCATCGACTTCGCCTTGACGACTCGCTCTGCGTCGTTCGCTTCGGCGATTTCGGTCACGTGGCGTCGAGCGTCGGCGGCGTCATCGGCGAGATAGACGGTTCCGCCGTTCTCGGTGACGGCATTGCGAACCTGCTCGAGCAACTCGGGAAGCCGTTCAATCGCGTCCGCCTGTATTCGGCGTGCTTCGGCCTGATACTCCTCGAGATCCTCCATTTCAGCGTAGCGGCGGTATCGCCCCTCATTGAACGGTGTAACGGTCTCGTGGACGGTTTCTCCTTCGGTCTCGAGGAGATGACGAATCTTCGCCGTCTTCTCACGACGGGTGAGCCGATTGGTTTGATCCGTCATGCTATCGGTCAGTGAGGACGAGTACGTGGACGTCTTCGGGTCCGTGGGCACCGTACACCGGCGCGCCCATGTCGGCAGTCGCACTCGGCCCGGTCGTGATGACGGCGCTCGTGAGTCCGTCATCGATGCCCTCCTCGATCTCGGAAATCGCATTCGCGAGTGTCGGAACGATGTCGGAAGCCGCGAGGACGATCACGTGTTTGTCGGGATAGAGGCTCGTGTGTTCGGTTCCGTCGAACTCCGAAGTAACGACGACGCTGCCGTACTCGGCAATGGCCGGCCCACCGGGCGTTACACCCGTTGTCGCCGACAATAGCTCGTCAGCGGTCGGATCAACCGTTACCGGGTGGTCGTCCAGCGAGATAGTCTCGAACGGAAGCGACACGCCGACCGCAGGCGGGTCGAGACACGACTCGAGCATTTCGTCGAACTCAGCGACAGTGGTACGCGTAACCCTCACAGGAAGGTCCGTCAGGGATTGTTCGAACGCATCTACCGGCGTCGTAGTCATACAGGGTGAGTCTCAACCGATCTAATTAAGAGTTTCGACGAACGGAACCAGTGGCCATGGAGAGAGCGTCGAACTAGGAACTGGTTCTCACAGGCGTTGGCAGCGAACCGTTTTCTACTGGGGAAAAGACGTAATAGTACGAAGAACAACCGGTGGAGCATGGACGAATACTCGAAGAGGATTCACGCAGTTGAACGAACCCTCGAAATAGTTGAAATCATCAGCGAAATCGAACCGGCGGGCGTGTCGGAGATCGCCAACGAAGTGCCGGTATCGAAGAGCACTGTCTACACCCACCTCAATACGCTCACGGAAAACGGCTACGTGAACAAGGATGGGGATGCGTACCAGCTCGGCTGTAAATTCTTGACTCTTGGATCATCCGTTCAGGAGCGATTCGACCTCTACCAGATGGCGAAACAGCACGTTGACGAGCTCGCGAACAAAACCGGGGAACCGACGAACCTCGTCGTCGAAATGGACGGAAAGGGGATCTGTCTTTACGCGACGAATCCCCGGAACTCCGCCGACGTGTTCATGTCTAGCGGCGAACGAAACTATATGCACGCTACCGGGACGGGTAAAGCGATTCTCGCCCATCTGCCCGATTCAGCGGTCGAATCGGTCCTCGACAAACACGGGATGCCAGAACTGACGGAACACACGATAACGTCACGCGAAGCCCTCTTCGACGAACTCGAGCAGATAAAAAACCGGGGCTTGGCGTTCGATCGACAGGAAACGATTCACGGTCTCTACTGCATCTCAGCACCCGTCATCGTCGATGACGATGTGATCGGTGCGATTAGCGTGTCGGGTCCGGTAAATCGTTTCACCAACGAGGAGCGGCGAGCGGAACTAAGCGAGGCGGTCGAAGAGATCGCAAACGTCGTGGAACTCCGGTTTGTTTTCTCGTAACCGGACCGATCTCAACTACTCTCACATAAGCGCCGATCTGGGTCAGGCTCACGGTGGGACGCGGCATTGTCGAACTCTATTTCGGCTCTATCGAACTGGAGTTCGACAATGGAAAACACCTCGCTTGCGTTCATTGGCATCAATCGCAATTCTCTCACCTTACGGTGGCCGTCGTTATCATCCGGCTTTCACAGTGGCGCTCGGTGTTCGTCGACTTGCTGACTCGGGTTGTCCGATCAGGACTGATGCCGCTTCTCAAGACGGAACTCACGTTATTTAGAATTCTTGCTGAATGATGTCCTCAAACACTATCACGACTTACTGCTGTTTCCTTCTCCGAAACGAGCAGTTGACCCTCTCAAATAGTCTGTGGTCGTCGCCGCTCAGGTCCCATCCGATCTTTCTCAAGCGTATTGTTTCTGTTACAGGTATATGATTGTAATATCTTCGGATACGCATCCACCTATCTACCGTAATGTATCCGTAGTGGACGTGAGACGTTGGTCGGAAACTCGTCGACTCTATCAGTGCCCGTTTCGGCGGTTAGCGTGATGGTGACTCTCCGTTTTCTTCTGTCTACAATCTGTGCTCCATCGGTTGTTGTAGCACTCCCGTTCACGACCGTCTTTTCATCGGGCGTCCGGCGACAGCCGTTCCGCCGATAACACGAGGTGTCTACTGTCACGAGCTGTGTTTCGATGTCGTGGAGAATGACGATGTCGTTGCTCCGATGGTGCTGTGACAGCGAGAAACCGTGTTCAGTTTTCGTCACTCGAACGGTCGTTCGGCTACCGCGATGAACTGCGCCGAGTCGAATTTTCCGGATCCAACCGAAGAGCGTATAGTTCTGTACATTAGATGTAATATCCTGTATGGTGAGAACGGAGTTTGAACTTCCTGATGTCGGCGAAGGTGTGGCTGAAGGAGAACTTGTTGCGTGGCTCGTCGGGACAGACGAGCACGTCGTGGAGGATCAACCGATTGCAGAGGTCGAGACCGACAAAGCGCTGGTGGAGATCCCATCGGCCTACGATGGCGTCATCGTGGAACGTTGTGCACAAGAAGGTGACACGGTCCCGGTGGGTGACGTGCTTGTGGTCTTCGAAGTGGACGAGGGGGCTGCTGAGGCTACCGACACAGTAGTCCCCGACGAGGAACCCGAAGAAACAACCGAGCCTACTGAACGGCCACAATCTGACCGGATCGAGCGCGGAGATGAACCCGGTGTGTCGGACGAGCGCGTGTTCGCCCCGCCGAGCGTACGGAACGCTGCACGCGAACTCGGTGTCCCCCTTTCGGCCGTCGCGGCCCCCGAACCCGGCGATCGAATCACCGAACGCGACGTTCGCGAAGCCGCCCGCCGAGACGCTGGGGATACGGTACCACTTTCCGATTCGGAGCCCCCTGAACCCGCTACTGAGCGCGAATCCAACGGAACTACCCCTGATGGAACCACTTCTGGTAGAGCCCCATCGAGTAGCACGGGAAACGCACCCATCTCTTTCGAAGCGGCCGGCCGTGATCGGACGCTGGCGATGCCGGCGACTCGCCGACTCGCCAGCGAAAAGGGTCTCTCCCTCGACGACATTCCGGCGAGCGAACAGCGGGACGGCGAACCGTTCGTCACCCCGGCGGACGTGCGAACGTACTCTCGCGATGACGCGTCAGCGTCGTCCGTTTCGGATTCTTCCGGCACGGACTCTCCGCCGACTACCGAGGAGGGACCGCGCCCCGGCGATCGGATCCCCTACACCGGTGTGCGCCGAACGATCGGCGAGAAAATGGCGACCTCGAAATACACGGCCCCGCACGTGAGTCATCACGACGAGGTCGACGTCTCCGAACTCGTCGAGGCGCGCAGCCGACTCAAACCGGAAGCACAAGCGCGAGAGACGAAGCTAACGTACATGCCGTTCGCGGTCAAAGCCGTCGTCGCGGGATTAAAGGAGGTTCCGGCGATCAACGCCGAACTGGACGAGGAAAACGAGGAGATCGTGCTCCACGACGAGTACAACATCGGGATCGCGGTCGCCAGCGATGCGGGATTGATGGTCCCGGTTATTGACAATGCAGACCAGAAAGGGTTACTTGAGTTAGCCGACGAAATCTCTGATAAAGCCGCGCGGGCTCGAGACCGCTCGATCGGGCTCGAGGAGATGCAGGGTGGGACGTTCACGATAACGAACGTGGGCGCGGTCGGCGGTGAATACGCCTCGCCGATCATCAACCACCCCGAGGCGGGAATCTTGGCGCTGGGATCGCTCAAAGAGCGGCCGTGGGCCGAGGACGGCGAGATCGTCGCTCGAGAGACGCTGCCGATTTCGATGTCGGTCGATCACCGGATCGTCGATGGCGCGGAAGCCGCACGGTTTACGAACGAAGTCAAGCGATACCTGAACAATCCCGAACTGCTGCTCTTAGAATAATGGTTATGGGAGATATTACGACGGCGACTGATGTACTGGTAATCGGCGGCGGCCCCGGCGGCTACGTGGCTGCGATCCGGGCGGCCCAACACGGCCTCGACGCGACGCTCGTCGAGCGCGACGCCTACGGCGGTACCTGCCTGAACTACGGCTGTATTCCCTCCAAGGCGATGATCACCGCAACGGACATCGCCCACGACGCAGCGTCGGCCGAGGAGATGGGCATCCACGCCGACCCGTCGATCGACATGCGAGCGCTCGTCGAGTGGAAAGACGGCGTCGTCGACCAGCTCACCGGCGGCGTCGAGAAGTTGTGTAAAGCGAACGGCGTCTCGCTGCTCGAGGGGACTGCAACGTTCGTCGACGAGGAGACGGTCCGAGTCGCCCACGGTGGCGAAGGCCAGGGGAGCGAATCCATCGAGTTCGAGCACGCGATCATCGCGACGGGAAGCCGGGCGATGTCGATTCCCGGCTTCGACTTCGCAGACGACCAAGTCTGGTCCTCGCGCGAAGCGCTCGAGGCCGACGAAATTCCCGAGGAACTGGTCGTCGTGGGTGCGGGCTACATCGGGATGGAGCTCTCGACCGTATTCGCGAAAGCCGGTGCGAACGTGACTGTGGTCGAAATGCTCGAGGATGCACTGCCGACCTACGAGGATGACGTCGCTCGCGTCGTCCGCGACCGGGCCGAAGAACTCGGCATCGACTTCGAGTTCGGTCTCGGGGCGAGCGAGTGGCGCGAGACTGGCGACGGGATCGAAGTCGTCGCCGAAAACGAAGACGGCGAGGAGTCGGTTTTCGAGGCCGACCGCGTACTGGTCGCAGTCGGCCGCGAACCCGTGACCGACGCGCTCGAGCTAGATGCACTGGGTCTCGAGACCGACGAGCGCGGCTTTCTGGAGACGGACGAGTACACGCGAACGGACCTCGAGCACGTGCTTGCAGTGGGTGATGTCGCGGGGGAGCCGATGTTAGCGCACAAAGCCAGCGCCGAAGGGCTCGTCGCCGCCGGTATCGCGGCCGGTGAGCCGGCGGCACTCGACCAGCAGGCGATTCCCGCGGCCGTCTTTACCGACCCCGAAATCGGGACGGTCGGGATGACCGAAGCTGAGGCCGACGAGGCTGGGTTCGATCCAGTCGTTGGAACGATGCCACTCAGGGCGAGCGGTCGCGCGCTTACAATGGATGAATCGGATGGCTTCGTCCGGATCGTCGCCGACGAGGAGACCGAGTTCGTCCTCGGTGCACAGATCGTGGCACCCGAGGCGTCAGAGCTCATCGCGGAAGTTGGGTTAGCGATCGAGATGGGTGCGAAACTCGAGGACATCGCGGGCACCGTCCATACCCACCCGACGCTGTCGGAGGCGGTGATGGAGGCGGCCGAAAACGCACAGGGGAAAGCAATCCACACGCTGAACCGATAGGATCTCAGTGGCTGAGGGTTTCCTCGATCGCTGCTTCGATTTTTGGCGGATGTGGAATGTAGTAGTCTTCCATCGAGAGGAGGGGGACTGGCACGTCGAAGCCGGTAACCCGGTTAACCGGAGCTTCGAGATACATCAGGGCCTCGTCGTTGATGGTGGCGATGATTTCGCCGCCGAAGCCGCCGGTTTTGGCCGCTTCGTGGACGACAACGCAGCGCCCGGTCTTTTCGACCGACTCGAGGACGGTTTCTTTATCGAACGGCGAGATCGTCCGGAGGTCGATTACCTCGGCATCGACGCCCTCGAGGTTGTCGACCGCCTCGAGGGTGTTGTGCATCATGGCTCCCCAGGAGACGACGGTGAGATCCTCGCCTTCTTGCCGTACCGCTGCCTCACCGAGCGGTTCAGTATAGGACCCTTCGGGAACGTCTTCGCGGATGGAGCGATAGACGTGTTTGGGCTCCATGAACAGGACCGGATCTGGGTCGCGGATGGCGCTGATGAGCATGCCCTTCGCGTCATGGGGCGTCGAGGGAATCGCGAGTTTCAGCCCTGGAATATGCCCGTAGGCCCCCTCGAGGCTTTCGGAGTGGTGCTCGAGCGCTCGCACGCCGGCGCCGTAGGGGGTGCGGACGACCATCGGGGCGGTGAGTTCGCCGCGGGTGCGCCAGCGGATGCGGCTGGCGTTCGTCACGAGCTGGTCGAACGCGGGCGGGAGAAAGCCCGAGAACTGGATCTCGGCGATCGGCCGGTAGCCGTGGGTTGCGAGGCCGACGGCTGCGCCGACGATGGCGATCTCCGAGAGCGGCGTGTCGAGGACGCGCTCGGCGCCGAACTCCTCGAGCAGTCCCTCGGTGGCTCGGAAGACGCCGCCGGATTCGGCGACGTCCTGGCCGAAGACGACGGTCTTCTCGTCGGTGGTCATCTCTTCGTGCAGCGCGTCGTTGATGGCTTCGATGATTGTCGCGTTCATTGTCGTCTCTTATCCCTTCGGTCGGCGTTCGATGTGGTCGTACATCTCGGGTCGCTCCTCGAGCAGCGCTTCGAATTCGTCGAGTTGCCGTTCGAGTTCCGGCGGCGTCTCCTCGTAGAGATGGGCGAAGATTTCTTCGATACCTCGTTCTTCGAACGCGTCGGCGGCGTCGACCGCCTCGGAGAACTCGGCTTCGACCTCCTCGCGGATCGTCTCCTCGTCGATTCCCTCCCAACGACCGGTCTCTTCGAGGAACGCCTGATACCGCTCGAGGGGGTCTTGCTCGGCCCATTCGTCGACCTCCTCGTCGGAGCGATACCGCGTCGGGTCGTCACTCGTCGTGTGGGCTCCACGTCGGTAGGTGACCGCTTCGACTAACACTGGATTGCCCTCGAGCGCGCGTTCTCGAGCCCTCGAGACGGCGTTGTAGACCGCGAGCACGTCGTTGCCGTCGACGCGAATACCGTCGAGACCGTAGGCCAGCGCTTTTTGTGTTACCGTCTCAGCGTTGGTCTGCCCGTCGAAGGATCGCGAGATGGCGTACTGATTGTTCTGGCAGAAGAATACGGCGGGTACGTCGAGCACGCCGGCAAAGTTGATTCCTTCGTGAAACGCGCCGGTGGAGGTCGCACCGTCACCGAGGTTCGCGAACGCGACCCGGTCCTCCTCCGCGAGTTGCATCCCCCAGGCTTTGCCGGTGACGACCGGAATGTGCGAGCCAATCGAAATCGCGAGCCCGAAAATATTCGCTTCTTCCATGCGCGAGGCATCTTCGATCCCGCGCCAGTACAGCAGCAGGTCGCGCATCGAGAGTCCGTGCATCAATAGCGTGCCCGTTTCACGCCCGTACGGGAAAACCCAGTCTTCGGAAGAAAGCGCGAACCCGCTGCCGATAATGGCGGCTTCTTGCCCTCGACCCGACGGATACGTCCCGAGCAATCCGCGTCGTTGGAGCTTCGTCGCTCGAGTATCGAACACGCGCTGGAGCAGCATCCACCGATACAGATCGCGGAACGCTTCGTCGTCTACGTCGGGAAGACGTTCGGTATCGTAGCTTCCGTCGGGGCGGACGACTTGATGGATGTCCATTGGTATCCCTCCTTGCGAGAGTGGATCGATATCGACATCGACCGACCCCGTGGAAACTGGTCGTTGACTGTTGTTCATCTCACAGTGTAGATGTCGCCATCTACGATATAAATCTTTGTGACCCACATTTTGGCGTTCTCGAGGCGTACTTTGTCTCTCGCGATGGCGGAACGGGAATGAAACGGTACTGGCGAATTCTCACCAAAAACGCAAACTACCCGAAACTGATTACAACTGAACCGACGAGGGGGCAGCAGATCCGCTCGTCCGTTCATGTCGAGAGACGCCCCTTGTGGTCTACTATCAAGATCAAGAGCGGGCGAGTGTTATGTATCATGTATAGAAAATGAGACTGTGTCCGAACTATTGACACCAGTTAACAGGCATCCCGAAAGATTTAAGTAGTATCTATCTCTCATTACAGACCATGCAGGATAGACGTACATTCATCCAACGCACCGTAGCCGGGGGAACAGGGGCCGCATCGCTTGTCTTCGCAGGATGTATCGGCGGCAGTGGCGGTGGGGATGGAGACTTCCCCTCCGAACAATTCAGGGGAGTCATTCCATGGGGTCAAGGCGGTGGGACGGATATATTCACCAGGGAGATCTGGCAAGAAATCGCAGACAGCAACGACGTTTCGGTCGGATTTGAAAACGTCACAGGCGCAGCTGGCGTTCGGGGAATAACTGAATTGTACGGGTCTGCACCGGACGGATACACGATTTCTCCGATGAATTCACCGTCCGTTGTCCCCCTTCTCACGCAAGACCCGGGCTTTACCATCGACGAGTTCAGACACATCGGCGCGTACACACAGACCGTCTGGGTGCTCGTTACGGATCCCGAACTCGGATTGAACGACTTCGAAGAGGTCGTCCAAGCGTACGAGGATGGAGAGATTGAGTCGATCTCCGGTCAGTCGCCCGGAGAACCAAATCACGTACTCGCGGAATCTCTCAAGTCGGAGCTGGATGTCCCGTGGGAAAATTACGTCGCATACGACGGAAGTGGGCCGGTTATTCAAGCGGTAGCTTCCGGCGAGGTGTCGGCGGGTATCGTGACTGAGACGGCCGCAGCGGACGCCGAGGATCAAATTGACGTGTTGACTGCGTTGTCGAGTGAAGGAAGCCCCGTCTTCCCGGATTTACCGGTCTACACCGATTACGGATACGAAGCGGAGATTGACTTTATGGGACAGTTCCTTCGTTCGTTCATGGTACCGCCCGATACACCGGACGAGCGAGTCGACATTCTAAATGAAGCCCTCCAAACGGCGCTCGAGAGCGACGAACTACAGTCGTGGGCAGACGAGACCGGGAATCACCTCGAGTACCTCGGCGGCGAAGAAGAGGTCTTAGCTGTCTTGGAGGAAAACCAGGAACGTATTCCGGAAATCATTGATCTAGACGACCTGGAGTAAAAGCGGCTACGTAGCATGATCAATTCAATTTATCATTCGATGAAACGTCGAGTGACCGCGGAAGTATTGATGCTTCTGGGGATGTTGGGCGTCTCGAGTTACATGCTCATTGAATCGTTTTCTTTCTCTTACGAAGCCGGCATTTTTCCTCGGTTCGCCGCAGTTGTAACGGTTTGTGGATGCGTTCTATTGCTTGTACGAGAGCACCTGCCACAACCGATACAGCAAATGGTCACCGAATCGGCGGGAATGTTCGATCAATACGACGAAGAGTTTCAGGAATCGGCCAGCGAACGCGAATCGGGCGAAGACGAGCCCTCGTACTCAAGGGGTGATACCGAGATAGATACCACCAAGCAGGTGATCCTCGTCGGTCTCCTCGCCGGCTATGGACTGGTCGGATACGCAATCGGTCTCGTGTGGGCAACTCCAGTGTTTATCTTCGCGTTCGCAAAGCTATTCGGTCTTCCGCGACTTGTAACGTTGTTACTCGTGGCTGTCGGCATTGCCGCCGCACTCGCGTTCAATTCGATACTTCCCGTAAACATGACTGATGGAGTGATAGTGTAATCATGATTCCAGAATCGCTGTTCGGTGCGCTAGAAATACTCTTTACGTGGCCGACGGCGGGGTGGTTAGTGGTTGGGGTCCTCACAGGGATTATCATCGGAACGATTCCCGGTTTGGGGCCGAACCTCGGTCTGGCGGTCGTCCTTCCGCTAACGATGGGTCTCGATGGGCCGGATGCGATAATCCTCCTTATTAGTATCTACAGTGGAGCGATGTACGGGGGAAGTATCGCGGCGATCTTGATCAACACTCCGGGAACGGCTGCGGCTGCGGCGACGACGATGGATGGCTACCCGATGACTCGACAGGGTCGAGCGATGGATGCACTCTCGATTTCTGCAACGGCATCGGCACTCGGCGGTACTTTCGCCATTATCACGCTCATCCTGTTGACGCCGTTTCTGACGACGATCGTGCTCATGTTCGGATCGCCCGAATACTTCCTCATCGCGCTCTTCGGAATCGCCCTGATAACGATCATCGCGCAGGGATCGATGGTAAAAGGGCTCACGGCGGGCGCGTTCGGATTGTTACTCTCAACCATCGGTTTTCCGGTTGCGGCCGGGCAACCGAGATACACGTTCGATACGTTCATCCTCTATGACGGACTGGATTTCGTCGCAGTGTTGATCGGTATCTTCGCCATCGGTGAGATGATCAAGCTAGCCGGAGAAACGGGGAGTCTTGCAAACAAGGACCTCAGTTTGAGCGGAAACGTCCTCTCCGGCGTTCGAAAGGTCTTGGCTTCCCCGATAACGACGATCAAATCTGGGTACATTGGCATGTTCATCGGTGCGATTCCGGGGTCGGGTGCCTCGATCTCGAATTTTATCTCCTACGCCGAAGCGGTCCGAAGCGGAGCGGGAGAAACGGAGTACGGGTCCGGAAACCACCGGGGTGTAATCGCATCCGAAGCTTCGAACAACGGAACGGTCGCCGGGTCGCTCATTCCGACGTTTTCGTTCGGCATTCCCGGAAGCGGTGCGACCGCTATCCTTCTCGGCGGGCTGGTGATGCACGGTCTGCGGCCAGGACCTGAACTGTTCACGGACAACGTCGATATCACATACAGTATTTTCCTTGCGTTGCTGGCAGGCAACGCCATTATCCTTCTGTTCGGTCTCCTGATCATCACTCAAGCGGTGTACATCACGACGATCGATACCGATTACATCATTCCGATCGTTATCGCGATCGCTTCTCTGGGGGCGTTCGGGCTCCGAGGGAGTTGGTTGGACGTATTTACCGTGCTCATCTTCGGAATACTCGGCTTCTTTATGATGCGGCACAATTATTCGATCATCGCGTTCGTGCTGGGAATCGTCCTCGGGCCTATCGCGGAGGAGAACCTCGTTCGGTCGTTACAGTTGTCCGATGGTTCCCTCATGATCTTTGTCAACGAGCCGATTCCGTTATTGCTCACTTTGTTCACCGTCTCCGTAATCGCTTCTCCCGTCTTCACACTGGTTCGTTCGGCTATCGGAGGTGGTGCCGATTGACAGCGGTTTCGTTTGGCTTCGGTCTGAGCGTCGCCCGTTTGACACCGCCGGACCCACTCGTAGACCAACAACCCCTGGAAAGCCGATCAGTAAGGATAAGTATGCGGCCACTATCGATTCGTGTACAAGTGGGTGATTCATAGATGCATATCACAGACGTTCAAGCGACGACACACACCGTCCCGGCTACTGTCCCCGGAATGGACGAACCTGATGAGATGACGCTCGCGTTCGTTACCGTTGAAACGGACGACGGAATCGTCGGGCATGGCGAAACAGGGTATCTCCATCCTCGAGCGAGCGCCTCGTTCGTAAACGATCACATTGCCCCGTTGATAACGGGAGAGAACCCGCTGAACACCGAACGAATTTGGGACCGTCTGTCCGCCGAACTCAATCCCCGAGCACAGACCGGCGTCTGGAGTACGGCGGTGAGCGCCGTCGACATTGCCCTGTGGGATATTAAGGGAAAACAGTACAACGAACCCGTGTGGCGACTGTTAGGGGGTGCCGACGATACGGTACCGGTGTACTATACGATCGGACAGGCGATTCGAGACGAGGACCTGCTCGCGGATGTCGCGACGCAGCTCGTCTCGGACGGCGCCGAGCGGATCAAAGTCGTCGTCGGAAAGGGATCGTGGGCGAATCCGAGCGTCGACGCTGGACGAGTCACTGCGGTTCGAGAGGCCGTCGGCGATGATGTCGGATTAGCGATCGACGCGAACTACCTGTACTCACTCAACGAAGCGCTCGAGTTGTGCAACCGTCTCGAGTCGACATCGATCAGTTGGTTTGAGGAGCCGGTCTACGGCAACGATGCATCGCTCCTGGCTGACCTCCGAACGCGGACTCGCGTTCCTATCGCTGCGGGTCAGAACGAAGGCCACAGTTTCCGTCACCGGGACCTCATCGAGAGCGGAGCGATCGATATTAGCCTCCCGAACGTTTGTTTCACCGGTGGATACACCGAAGCCGCGAAAGTTGCAGGAATGGCGAACGCATTCAATGTCGATGTCTTCCACGGCGGCGGGTGGCCGTTCCAGAATATGCATCTCCAAGCGGGAGTATCCAACGGAAGGATGGTCGAATTTCACGACATCGTCTGGGAAATCGGGAAGAAAATATACGAGTCTCCGCCAGAACCGACGGGCGCATCGATCACACTGCCGGACGAACCGGGGCTCGGTCTCGAACCCGACTGGGACGTTCTGGACACGTATCAGGACGACGAATAGGCCAGCGAGCACTCGATTTTAGAGTTCTAATCACAGATTTCCGTTTCGTCTGAAACGTCTCTGGGAAAGAGTAAATAGCTGGGAGTGCAAGCCCTTGTTATGGTTATCGTTGCAGCGGTGGACCGATCAGAACGGGCAGCAGAAATTGTCGATCAGGCACAGCGTCTGGCAGCGGCCTTCGACGACACGATTCACGTGGTTCACGTGTTGTCGGAGTCGGAGTTCGTGAGTCTGGAGCGAACGAGCGTGGACAAAACAGGAACCGCACTCGATATGGATCGCGTTCGCGGCGTCGCAGCGGATGTCGCGGACGAGGCAATATCGACGGACGATTCGAAAACGAAAGCTGTCGGGTTAGTGGGTGACCCGACGGACCGTATCGTCGGGTATGCAGACGAGCATGACGCCAGATATATCGTCGTTGCGAGTCGAAAACGATCACCCGCGGGAAAGGTTCTGTTTGGAAGCGTCGCGCAGTCGGTACTCCTTAACGCCGGTCGTCCGGTTGTCGTCTGTTGAACAGTCAGCTGCTCCTGTTAGCGGGGCCGAAGGTTTTTTTGTATTCCGTGTGCGGGCGGAACACGGCGATTGCAACGGTATTCCACCGATTTAGAGTACGTCGGCCAGAAGCTATTCAAACATGCGTACGAATACCTAGCACAGATGTCAGAAACAAAATCGTTGTTCGCCCCGGCTGAACCCGATGTCGGGACCGATGCCGACGGCGAACTCGAGCGACTGCGGACTGAACGTGACTTCTGGCGAAACCTCTTCGATCAACTGGTTGCGGAGTTTCCGGAGTCAGTCGTCGTCGTCAACGACGAGGGTACCATTACCCACTGGAACGACCCGATCGTCGAGTTGATCGGCGCGACCGAGGCGGAGGCCGTCGGGAATCAGGCGATCGATATCGTCGGCACTGAGGGGGTCGAGGAAACCCTGGCGGAGAAGGTCGCTCGCACCGGCGAACCGGTCCGCGAGGACCGAATCCGATCCGGGAAAACGGACGGGGACAACTGGCACGTTCGAGCGGCGGGAGTGCCGCTGTTAACGCCCGATGGCGACTCGATCGGCGCGTTCGAGTACGTAAGTAGCGTCACGGAGCTAGTCGAGCAACGGAAGGAACTCGAGCACATTCAAGAATCGATCAGTGAGACCGTCGAGGGTGCGGTCGAAGAGTTGCTCGAAGCGGCCGAAACGAACGCCGAGACGACCGAAGAGGTCGACGCGCTTGCCGAGGAACAGGTGGAGAATCTGGTAGACGTGAGAAACGAGATGGAATCCCTCTCGGCGACCGTCGAAGAAATATCGGCGAGCGCCGAGGAGGTCAGCAGCCAGAGCGAAATTGCCGCGGAACTGGCCGACGAATCGAAGGACGCGACCGCCGAAATCGTCTCGATGATCGACGAGGTTCGCGGGGCGACGGATACCCTCTCCGAGAACAGTCGCGAACTTGAAAAACGCGTCCGGGAGATCGACAAAGTGGTCGATGTCATCGACCAGATCGCCGACGAGACGAACCTGCTGGCGGTCAACGCCAACATCCAAGCCGCGCAGGTCGATGCGGGCGCGGAGGGCTTTGCCGTCGTCGCCGACGAGGTCAAGGAACTCGCCGACCAGTCAAAAGAAGAAGTCGGGACGATCGAGGACATCGTCGACCACGTCCGCGAAAACACGACCGAAACCATCGACAGCGTCGAGGCGACGATCGAGCGCGTCGACGTTGCCATCGAGCGGGCCCGATCCGTCGACGACAAACAGTCCGAGATCAAATCGGCGGTGGGCGAGGCAACGACGGGCATCGAACAGATCGCGGGCGCAACCGACGATCAAGCCGCGACCGCCGAAGAGGTCGCGACGATGCTCGGTACATCCGTCGAACAGACCGAAGACGTCGCGGCCGAAATCGAGACGCTCGCGGAGACGAACGCGAAACAGACCGAGGAAATCCGGGCGGTCCGCGAGGAGGTTCGTGCGCTCGAGTCGGACCTGTAGGCCGAAGACATGTTCTCGCGAAGAGCCACAGAGAGACGGCTAGACGTTCGTTCCGTATACTCAAGTGTACTGAAGACCCATTCCATGTATACGGGTGCCGTATACCATGCCATATGATGCGCGCGGAACACGAGAAATTACATATGTATTCTTGTAAACGGCCGTTCACAACTGCTGGGTAGAACCGAACCGGTCGACGTTCGGTTGCGAGCATCGGTCGACTGGTCAGAACGAAGAGGGGTGTATACGGAATATGTATACGGTATCGTTCGGTCGGGTTTGTAAGGGACGAAACACACGCCGTACGGGCGGGCACCGCCCAGTGATTCGTCTCGCGTCGGCTCCGGTTGCACCGAGACCGCTCTCTCGAAGAACTCTCGAGCGCGGCTGTGGACGAATCGAGGTTGGGTCGGCTACAGTCCAAGCGCGTTGCTCGCAACCGTCGTCTTCTGGATCTCCGTCGTGCCGCCGATGATGCTCAGGATCTTCGCATCCCGGTAGTAGCGCTCGAGGGGCAGATCCGTCCGGTAGCCCTTCCCGCCGTGGACCTGTATCGCGTTCCGGGTGACGAACTCGGCGGTATCGCTCGCGACGTACTTCGCCTTGCTCGACTGGCGCGTACTGGCGTCGTCGTCGGCGATCGCGGCCGCGGAGTCGTAGACGAGGTGGCGAGCGCCGTCGAGTCGGGCATCCATCTCGGCGATGAGCACCTGCACCGCCTGATACTTGCCGACCGCTTGCCCGCCCTGTTCACGGTCGCCGGCGTACTCGAGGGCTTCCTCGAACGCTGCGGTGGCGATGCCCGTCCCGATCGCACCGAGACCGGTTCGGGCCATGTCTATCGTCCCCATCGCGATTCGAAAGCCCTGGCCGACCTCCCCGAGGAGCGCCGAGCGGTCGACGGGAACGCCCTCGAGCGTCGAGTCGCCGGTAACGTGACCGCGCATGCCCATGAACTCCGATCGGTCGAAGGTGAACCCCTCCCGGTCGTCGACGCCGGGAGCCAGAAAGACGCTCACGCCGTGTCCGTCTTCCGGCGCGGGCTGTTTTCGGGCGACCACGAGGTGGACGTCAGCGACGCCGGCGTTGGTTCCGAACGACTTCTCGCCGCTGAGGCGGTAGCCGTCGCCGTCGTCGCGTTCCGCCGCCACGGTCGACAGTTCGGTCGGCGAACTGCCGGCGTCGGGTTCGGTCAGTAGCATCGAGCCGACCGATTCGCCGCGTATCATGGGCTCGAGATGCGTCTCTTTCTGTTCTTCGGTGCCGAAGGTCGCGATGGGCAGCGCCGCGAAGATGTGGCCGTGAATCGACTCGGCGACCGCGCCGCTGGCCTGCGCGATTTGCTCGATCGCGAGACAGTACGAGAGGAAATCGGACCCTTCCCCGCCGTAGGCTTCCGGGAGAAGTATCCCGAGAATGCCGCGCTCGCCTGCCTGCTCTATGACCTCCCGCGGAAATTCGTCGGTTCGCTCGATGCGTTCGGCTTCCGGTTCGACGACGTCCGCGGCAAACGACGCCGCTCGATCCCGGATCTCTCGATGCTCCTCGGAGAGGGCGTTCTCGATGAGAGTCATACGGTCCAATACGCGAGACACACCACCATAAAAGTCTCGAGAGGTGTGCTCACCGCCGGTTCGCAATCTGATCGAGCGCTCGCTCGAGATTGATATTACTCGAGGGCGACGTTACTCGAGATTCACGTTGACGTTTTTCGTCTGCGTGTACTCGTGGATCGCCTCGGTGCCCTGCTCGCGGCCGTGACCGCTCTGTTTGAACCCGCCGAAGGGCGTCTGGGGCTGGGTGACCGGATACTCGTTGACGCTCACCATTCCGTAGTCGAGCGAATCGGCCACGCCGTGGGCGGTCTGCAGGTCGGACGTCCAGATGCCGGCCATGAGGCCGTACGGCGAGTCGTTGGCGATTTCGATCGCCTCCTCGCGGTCGCCGAACTCGATGACCGACAGCACCGGACCGAAGATCTCCTCTCGAGCGATCGCCATGTCGTTGGTCACGTCGGTGAACACGGTCGGTTCGACGAAGTGACCGACGTCTCTGTCCGCGGGAACGCCGCCGCCGGTCGCCACCGTCGCGCCTTCTTCTTTCCCGCTCTCGATGTACTCGAGGACCTCCGCCTGCTGGCTCTCGCTGACCGTCGGTCCCATTCGCCCGTCGTCGTCGATGCCGCTCCCGAGGGGCGTTGCCTCGGCTCGTTCGACGACCTGCTCGACCACCTCGTCGTGGATCGATTCGTGGACGAGCAGGCGCGACCCCGCCCAGCACATCTGTCCGGCGTTCATGAAGATGCCGTAGTGACAGCCCGCGGCGGCAGCCTCGAGGTCGGCGTCCGGGAAGACGATGTTCGGGCCTTTGCCGCCGAGTTCCAGCGTTACGCCGGTCACGTTCTGGGACGCCTGCTCCATGACGCCCTTCCCAACGCCGGTGCTGCCCGTGAACGCGACGTGGTCGACTTCGGGGTGTTCGACGAGTCGGTTTCCGGCGGTTGATCCGCGGCCGGGAACGACGTTCAACACGCCGTCGGGAAGCCCGGCCTCCTCGGCCGCGACGGCGTAGTAAAGCGCCGACAGCGGCGTCGTACTCGAGGGTTTGAGCACGGCCGTGTTTCCGCAGGCCAGCGCGGGCGCGAGACTCCGCCCGGCGAGCTGGAAGGGATAGTTCCACGGGATGACGTGGCCCGTGACGCCCACCGGCTCCCGGACGGTGTAGTTCAGCCGGTTGCCGGGAACGGGCACCTCGTCGCCCTGAATCTTGTCGGTCCAGCCGGCGTAGTACCGGAACGTGTCGACGACCATCTCCACGTCCAGCGAGGCTTCGAACGGCGTCTTGCCGTTGTCTCGAGACTCCACGCGGACGATTTCGTCCGACATCGATTCGATAGCGTCCGCCATGGCATCGAGTCGCCGGCCGCGTTCGCGCGGCTCGAGCGAGCGCCAGTCGCTGTCGCGCTCGACCGCGTCGGCGGCCGCAGAAACCGCGCTGTCGACGTCGGCTTCCGCCGCTTGCGCGATGGTAGCGTAGGTCTCTTCGGTCGCCGGGTCCTCGGTCGTAAACGTCTCGGCGTTTTCGGCTTCGATCCACTCGCCGTCGATGAACAGGTCTGTCGGCCCGCTGTAACTCATACGTGTTCATCTATCGTACGGTCCGATAAAAAGCGTATGGTACCGGTCGGTCGGGCCGTCTCGTCGAACCGTCGTCGCTGTCAGTTCGCGGACCGCGGCCGTGCTGATCATCGGTTAGCGGATCGCGAACGAGCTGACCAGTAGTCGTGAATCGGCTCACGTTCGTCGTGAGTCATCTATAAGGGACCGGGGGAGCTATCCCCACCCATGCGAGATGCATACGTCCTCGGGGCAGGGCAGTCGTCGTTCGGCTCGTTTCCGGACGAGACGTATCTGTCGCTGTTCGACGACGCCTTCGACGCGGCGATAGATAGCGTGGAGACGGAACTCGAGCCGGAGTCGATCGACGAAGCGTTCCTCGGAACGCTCGGAGTCGGCGGCCGGCAGATCGGCCTCTCCGGGCCCGCAGTCACCGAACACGTCGGCCTCCACGGAATTCCCACGACTCGAGTCGAGAACGCCTGCGCCGCGAGCGGCTACGCGTTTCGACAGGCGGTCACGGCCGTCCGCTCGGGAATGGCCGACGTCGCGCTGGCCGGCGGCTACGAGGTGATGACCGACGCGAGTTCCGATCACACCCGCTGGTGGCTCGGCGTCAGCGGTGAGACCGAGTGGGAGCGAACGAGCGGGACGACCTTCGCGGGCGTCTACGCGCAGATGGCCAGCGCCCACATGAACGAGTACGACACCACTGTCGAGGACCTGAGCCGCGTCGCGGTGAAAAACCACGCCAACGGCGCGCAAAACCCCAAAGCGCACCTCGGCTTCGAGTGCTCGCTCGAGGACGCGGTCTCCGCGCCGGCGGTCGCGGACCCGCTCAACCTCTATCACTGCTGTCCGACGACCGACGGAGCCAGCGCCGTGCTCGTCGCGAGCGAGGAAGTCGCCAGCAAACACGGCGACACGCTGATCCGCGTCGCCGGCTGCGGTGCCTCGAGCGGGCGAGTCGGCCTTTTCCAGCGCGGCTCGCTGACGTCCGTCCCGGCGAGCACTCGAGCCGGCGAAGACGCCTACGAGGCGGCGGGGATCGGGCCCGAAGACCTCGACTTCGCGGAGGTCCACGACTGTTTCGCTATCGCCGAACTCCTGGCTTACGAGGATCTGGGCTTCTGTGATCGGGGCGAGGCCGGACGGCTCCTTCGGGAGGGCGTGACCGACCCCGACGGCGAGTTGCCGACGAACACCAGCGGCGGGTTGAAATCGAAGGGCCACCCCATCGGCGCGACCGGGACCGGCCAGATCGTGGAGGCGTTTGACCAGCTCCGAGGCGAGGCACACGTCCAGGTCGACGATCCGAAATACGGGCTCACGCACAACGTCGGCGGGAGCGGGGGCGGCGCGACCGTCCACATCTTCGAGAAGGAAGAAACGGAGGGATCGGCATGAGCGGAATCGTCGCCGCCGGCGTCTACGTCCCACGATTCCGGCTCTCGAGCGACGAACTCGAGGCCGCATGGGGAACGAGCCACGCCTCAGGCGTCGAGCAGAAGGCGGTCCCCGCCGCGGACGAGGACGCGCTGACGATGGCCGTCACAGCCGCCGAACGGGCGCTCGAGAGCACGTCCCGCCATCGGTCGGCCATCGACGTCGTGGCGGCCGCGACGACGACGCCCCCGCTCGCGGAGGGCGATTTCGTTCCGCGGCTGGTCCGCGCGCTCGATCTCCCGGCGCGGGTCGCGACGACGACCGCGACCCAGCACACCGCGGCAGGAGCCGAGGCGCTTTCGAGGGCGCTCGACGCCGACGGGACGGCGCTCGTGGTCGTCGCTGACTGTCCGGAAGGGGTGCCCGCCGATGCCGACCATCCGCTCGGCGCGGGTGCCGCAGCGTTCATCGTCGGCGACGATCCGGCGGTCGAGGTCGAAGACAGCGCCTGGCACAGCGACGAGACGCCTGGCGTTCGGTTCCGCGAACGCGGGACTAAGGCGGTCGACGCCCTCGGGATCACGACCTACGAACGCGACGCGGTTCGCGAGGCCGTCACGAGCGCGGTGACGTCGCTCGAGGTCGACCCGGAGACGGCGACCGGCGCTGCGATTCACCAGCGAGACGGCGCGTTTCCCTACCGCGTCGCGGGTGACCTTCCACTCTCGACCGACGCCGTCGGGGCGGGAACCGTCGTCGACCGCATCGGCGACGCGGGGGCCGCAACCGTCCCGATCGGACTGCTCTCGGCGCTTTCCGATTCTGACGACGGCGGGAGCGAGCTTTCGATCGCCGCCTTCTTCGGGGGCGGCAGCGCGGCCGCGTTCGCCTGCAGAGGCACCCTTTCGGTGCCGGGACTCGAGGACCTCGAATCGGCGGAACCGATCTCCTACGCCGCGTACCTCCGCGAGCGCGGCTACGTCGTCGACGGCGAGGTCTCCGGCGGCGGCGCGAACGTCAGCCTGCCGAACTGGCGGGGGTCGCTCGAGCAGCGCTACCGCCTCGTGGCCGGCTCCTGTCCTGACTGTGGCGGCGTCACGTTCCCACCCGAGGGCGCCTGCCAGGAGTGTCACGCTCGCGTCGAATTCGACGAGTTCGAAGCGCCCCGGACGGGAACCGTTCGGGCCGTGACCGCGATCGGGCAGGGCGGCGCGCCGCCCGAGTTCGCGGAACAACAGCAACGCGACGGCGCGTACGCGGTCGCGATCGTCGCGCTCGAGGCCGACGAAGGGACGATCACGCTGCCGGCCCAGATTACCGACGTGGACCCCGAGTCGGTCTCTGTCGGCGATACCGTCGCGGCGACGATCCGGCGAATCTACACGCAGGAAGGCCTGCCCCGATACGGCGTGAAGTTCGAGCCGACCGACTAGCTGGCGGGTTGGTGCGGACCTATTTCGATTCGGGTCGTCGATCGAGACACGAGTGATAGGAAGGTTTTTCATCGATACTCGAGATTGATTTCGTATGCAAATTACGGTACTCGGAGCCGGGAGTATGGGCCACGGAATCGCGCAGGTCTCCGCGATGGCGGGTCACGACGTCGTTCTCAGGGACGTCGAAGAAGCGTTCGTCGAGGACGGACTCGAGGGGGTCCGCGACAACTTGCAAGGCGGCGTCGACCGGGACAAAGTCACCGAAACCGAGATGGAAGAAACCTTGGCGCGCATCCAGGGGACGACAGACCTCGAGGCGGCCGTCGAAGACGCCGACCTCGTCGTCGAGGCGGTTCCCGAGGACATGGACCTGAAACAGGAGGTCTTCGCGGACGTCGAGGCCGCCGCGGACGAGGAGACGGTCATCGCGTCGAACACCTCCTCACTGTCGGTGACCGAGATGGCGAGCGCACTCGATCGACCCGAACGGGCGATCGGCCTCCACTTTTTCAACCCGCCGCACATCATGGATCTGGTCGAAATCGTCGTCGCCGAACGGACCGATGACCGGACGGAATCGTTCGCCGTCGACTACGTCCGCGACCTCGAGAAGGAAGCCGTCGTCGTTCGGGATACCGCCGGCTTCGCTTCCTCGAGACTCGGCGTCGCGACCGGCCTCGAGGCGATTCGGATGGTCGAGGAGGGCGTCGCCAGTCCGGCTGACATCGACGAGGCGATGAAAATCGGCTACGGCTATCCGATGGGGCCGCTCGAGCTAACCGATCACGTCGGCCTCGACGTTCGACTCCACATCGCCGAACATCTCCGCGAGGAACTCGGCGAGCGGTTCAAGCCGCCCCAGATGCTCCGGCGGAAGGTCCGCGCCGGGACCCTCGGGAAGAAGTCAGGCGAGGGGTTCTACGTCTGGAAAGACGGCGAGCGCGTCGGGATGAGCGGCGACTGGGGTGAGAGAAATGAGTGAACTCGAAGACGAGTACGACCTGCTGTCGGTCGAGGTGGGCACCCACGCTGATCGGGTCGCGACCGTTGCAATCGAGCGTCCGGACGCTCGAAACGCGCTCAATGAGCAGGTTCGAACGGAACTCAAAGACGCCGTCGCGGCGGCCGATGCAGACGACGACGTTCGCGTCCTCGTCCTCACCGGCGGCGATGGTTCGGGCTCGTTCGTCGCCGGCGCGGACGTCACGGAGTTTCGAGAGCGCGGGGTCGTCGAGCAACGCGAGGCGAGCGAGCGCCCGCGGGTCTACGAGACAGTCGACGACGCGACGATTCCCGTGATCGCCCGGATCAACGGCCACGCGCTCGGCGGCGGCTGCGAACTCGCCCAGGCCTGCGACGTGCGGATCGCCGAAGCCGGCTCGAAACTCGGCCAGCCCGAGATCAACCTCGGCATCATCCCCGGCGGCGGCGGCACCCAGCGGCTCACCCGGCTCGTCGGCGAGGGACAGGCGATGCGGTTGATCCTCTCTGGCGAGTTGATCGACGCCGAGGAGGCCCACGAAATCGGCCTCGTCGACGAAGTGCTCGAGACGGACGACCTCGACGAGCGGGTGTACGACCTCGCCGGGAAGATGGCGTCAAAGAGCCCGATCGCGCTCGAGTTCGCCAAGAACGCCGTGAAAGCGAGCTCTCGAATGGGGCTCGAGGAGGGGATAGATTACGAGGCCGAACTGTTCGTGCAGTTGTTCGCCACCGACGACAAGGACGAGGGAATCGACGCGTTCCTCGAGGGGCGCGATCCGGAGTTCACGGGGGAATAGGAACGGCAGGCAGCGGACGATCCTCAACCAACTGTCTTTCGACGATAATTGAAATTGTCAGTTGCCAACGTGTGCTCTCCGATCGTTCGAATTGTCTAGCTGGGGGGACCGTAAGACTGAACTACCTATTTTGCGAATGGGTACCTATGCCAATGGGTATGGTAACATACGAAGATATCGCACCGACAGACCAACGCGAGACGCTATCGGTCGACGCATGAAACAGCCACTACTCACGACGGACTATCTGGATCGAGCGGTGACCCTGTTCGGCGACGAAATCGGCGTGATCGCAGACGACGGGACGGCGTTTACGTACGCCGAACTCGGCGAGCGAGTCGATCGACTGTCGAACGCGCTGCAGGCACGCGGAGTCGAGAAGGGGGACCGCGTCGCCCTGCTGTCGCCGAACTCCCATTACTTCATCGAGACGCTGTACGCGACGATGCAACTCGGCGCGCTGTTCGTCCCGTTGAACGTCCGGCTCCAACCAGCGGAGTACGACTATCTGGTCGACGACTGCGATCCGACCGTCCTCATCGCCGACTACGAGTACGCGGGGAAACTCGAGCACCTCAAAGGCGATCAAGGCGTCGAGTCGTGGATCGCCTACGACGCCGCCGCGGTCGACGGCGGTGAGGCCGGTGAACCCGGGCGATCCTCGTCGGACTCGTCCGACGTAGACTGGGACGATTACGAGACCGTCCTCGAGAACTCGTCACCGAACGCGCCGGACGCGGTCGATCTCTCGGAGGACGACGACGCGACGATCCTCTACACGTCGGGGACGACGGGGGATCCGAAAGGGGTCGTCCACACCCATCGCATCCAGCACTACCACGCGCTGATCCACGCCCACCACGTCGAGTTCGAGGACGACGACACCATCCTGTGGACCTCGCCGATGTTCCACATCAACGGTTGGGGACACATCTACGGGCTCACCGGCATCGGCGGCACCCACGTCATCCTGCGGGATTTCGACCCCGGAACGGTGTTCGAGCGCATCCGCGAGCACGACGTGTCGTTCCTCGGCGGCGCGCCGACGGTCTTGAACATGCTCCTCGAGTACCACGACGAAGCCGACGTTCCGACCAGCGGCGAGAAGCCGGTCCGTGTCGAGACCGCCGCGAGTCCGCCGCCGAAACAGACGATCAGGCGGACCGAGGACGAACTCGGCTGGCGGATCATCCACGCCTACGGCGCGACCGAGACCGGCCCGCTGATCACGACCAGCAACTCGAGGCGCAAGATCGAGGGCGGCGACACGTACGACATCATCAACAAACCGGGCTTCGCCACGCTGAACACGAAGATACGCGTCGTCGACGAGGACGGCGAGGACGTTCCGCGGGACGACGAGACGAAAGGCGAGGTCGTCGCTCGAGGAAACCAGGTCCTCGATCGGTACTGGAACAAGCCGGCTGCAACCGAACGGGCGTTTCACGACCGGGTCGACGACTGGTTCCACACCGGCGACATCGCGACCATCGACGAGCACGAGATGATAACCATCGTCGACCGGAAGAAAGATATCATCATCTCCGGCGGCGAGAACATCTCCTCGATCGAAGTGCAGGATACGATCTACGACCACCCCGACGTTCGAATGGCCGCGGTCATCGCCGTTCCCCACGAGAAGTGGGGCGAGACGCCGAAGGCGCTCGTCGTCACCGACGACGATTCGGAGCTAACCGAAGACGACCTCATCGAGTTCACTCGAGACAAACTCGCTCATTACAAGTGCCCGACGCAGGTCGAGTTTCGCGATACGCTTCCCCAGACCTCGACCGGCAAGATCCAGAAGTTCGAACTCAGGGAAGAACACTGGAACGATACCGCAGGCAACGTCAACTAACGGTCGAAGGTAGTTTGCGAGCGGTCCGAGTCGGATTCAGTTCTCCGGACTCGGTGGTGTCTCGGACCGGCTCACTCGCACGCTCGAGACTTTGTACTCGGGAATCCCGCTGATCGGGTCGAACGCCTCCTGGGTGAGTTCGTTGACGGCTCCCTCCGCGAAGTGCATCGGCATGAAGACAACGCCGCGGTCGGGGCGGTCGGTCACCTGCGCCCGGACGACCGTCGACCCGCGCCGCGATTCGACCGTGACCGAGTCGCCGTCTGCGATCTCGAGTTGCTCGGCGGTCTCCGGATGAATCTCGACGAAGCTCTCGCCGACGTGGGACATGATCCCCTCGACGCGGCGGCTGAGCGTGCCCGTGTGGAAGTGATAGAGCACCCGCCCGGTCGTCATCGTCAGCGGATACTCCTCGTCGGGGAGTTCGTTCGGCTCGCCGAGGTCGGCGGGGACGAACCGCGCCTTGTCGTCCGCGAAGTTGAACCCATCCTCGTAGAGGTACGGCGTCCCCGGATCGTCCGCGTCTCGACACGGCCACTGGAGCCCGCCCTCGTTCTCGAGCCTGCCGTGGCTGATACCGCCGTAGATCGGCGTGAGGTCGGCGATCTCGTCCATGACTTCCGCGGGCGAGTCGTAGGACCAGTCGTAGCCCAGGCGGTTCGCGAGGTCCTGGAGGATTCGCCAGTCCTGGCGCGCCGCCCCCGGCGTGTCGACGGCTTTCCCGACCAGTTGTACCCGCCGTTCGGTGTTCGTGAACGTGCCGTCCTTCTCGGCGAACGACGCCGCGGGGAGGACCACGTCGGCGTATTCGGCGGTCTCGGTCCGGAAGATGTCCTGAACCACGAGGAAGTCGAGCTTCTCGAGGGCTTCCTCGGCGTGGCCGATATCGGGTTCCGAGAGCGCCGGATTCTCGCCCATGACGTACATCCCGCGGACGTTGCCCTCGTGGGCTTCCGTGAACGATTCGGGCACCGTGAGCCCGACCTCCGCGGGCGGGCGTTCGTCCCAGACCTCTTCGAAGGCGTCGAGCACGTCGGGGTCGTCGACGGGCTGGTAGCCCGGCAGCGTGTTCGGGAGCGTGCCCATGTCGCCGCCCCCGCCCTGGACGTTGTTGTGGCCGCGGAACGGCGAGAGCCCGGCGTTCGGCTTTCCGAGCTGGCCGGTGACCAGCGCGAGGTTCGCCAGCGCGAGCACGTTCTGCGTGCCGTGGGAGTGCTGGGTCATGCCCATCGCCCAGCCGAAGACGCACGTGTCCGCCGCGGCAATCGTCTCCGCCGCGCTGGCCAACTCCGCCGGCGGGACGCCACACAGCCGTTCGACTTCCTCGGGCGTGAACGGCTCGAGTTTCTCCTGCAGTTCGTCGAAGTGTTTCGTGTGCTCCTCGATGAACGCTTCGTCGTGGAGGTCGTTCCAGACGATGTAGCGCGTGAGCCCGTTGATCCAGGCCACGTCGTAGCCCGGCTCGACGCGCGTATACTGGTCGGCGTGCTCGGCGATATCGATCTTCCGCGGATCGAAGACGATGAGGTCCGCGCCGTCGCGGACGTTCTGCTTGATTCGCGTGGCCAACACGGGATGACTCCCGGTCGTGTTCGAGCCGGTGATCAGGTAGCAGTCGGTGTTGGCGACGTCCTCGATGCGGTTGGTCATCGCGCCGTAGCCGACGGTCTGTTTGAGCGCCGCGACCGTCGAGGAGTGACAGAGCCGCGCGCAGTTGTCGATGTTTTTCGTCCCGAGCACCTGCCGGGCGAACTTCTGCATCAGGTAGTCCTCCTCGTTGGTACACTTCGAGGACGCGAAACAGGAGAGGGCGTCCGGCCCGTCTTCGTCGATAATCGCCGAGAGCTCCTCGACGACGCGCTCGAGCGCCTCCTCCCAGCTCGCCTCTCGAAGCTGCCCATTCTCGCGGATCAGCGGCGTCTCGAGGCGATCTTCGCTGTTGACGAAATCGTAGCCGAACTTCCCTTTCACGCAGGTCGAGAAGCCGTCGTTCGCGGGGGCGTGCTCGGCGTCGGTCGGTCGCACGCCCAGGAACTCGTCGTCCTTGCCGTAGACCTCGAACCGGCAGCCGACGCTGCAGTAGCCACAGGTCGTTTCGGTTACGTCGATGTTTTCGAGACGGTGCTTCGAGACGAACTCCGCGATGTCGAACATCCGCCCTTCCGAGAGCACGCTCGAGGCGACGCCCTCCGCGGCGTGCTCGCCCTCGAGGAACGCTCGTTTCCCGGCGGACTCGAGCGCGCTCGTGGCCCGCCGTTTGCTCCGCTCCATCAGCCCGGCGACGCCCGAGAGGGAGTCGTCCGGTTCTGCGGGGCCGGCGTCTGCTCTGCCCGTCTCACTGGCGGCCGCGTCCTCGCCGTCCCCGTCGTACTCGATCGCTTTCCCGATCGAATTCTTCTGGGAGAAGCCCGGAATCGGCAGGGTCGCGCTGTCGACGAGCCCTTTCTCCGTAAGCGAGCCGGTCGGGCAGACGGTCGCGCAGTGGCCACAGGAGACACACGACGAGCCGGCCATCGCCTCACTCTCGTTCTGGAAGGCGATGCGGGTGTCTTCGCCGGTCCCCTCGATCCGCAGGACGCCTTCGACCTGCACGTCGTTACAGGCTTCGACGCAGCGATTGCAGAGGATGCACTTGTTGCGGTCGATCTGGATGAACGGCGACGTGTCGTCGAGCGGTTCGTAGGCGTCTCGGTCGTCGAAGACGCCGTATCGGGGGTGTTCGACTTCCTGTTCGATGGCCGTGTCTTGCAGTTCACATCGGCCGTTCTTTCCGCAGGTCGTACATCGAAGGTTGTGGTTCGACAGCACCAAATCTAGGTTGACATCTCGCACTTCCGCTGCGTCGGGAGCGTCCGTCCGAACGGTCAGCCCCTCCTCTGCGGGGTGACTGCAGGCGGAGATCAACCCTTCTTCGTCGGTGTCGACGACGCAGGTCTGGCACGTGTTTCGCGGCCCGATCTCGTCGCTCTGGTCGTAGTGACAGAGCGCGGGAACCGACGAATCATCGCCGACCTTCTCGAGGGCTTCGAGCACCGTCGCATCGCCGTCGACGGTAACCGACCGCCCGTCGACCGTGAGGGTCGTCTGGCCGTCGCCGGTCGGTACGTCGGGGTCGTTCGCCGTGCCCGTCCGGAAGTCCTCGGTCAGCGGCGTACTCGGCTGTGGATCTTCGACGGAGGGAACGCTCGGAAGCGGCGCTTGGGCTCCTCCCGTCTGTGGGTCGTCGTTCGAACTCATGAGCGGCTCACCTCGCACTCGCCGGCGGGACACCGGCCGTCGGTGTGGGCGGTGAACTCCGATTCGAAGCGGTTCAGGGCTGTCGTCACCGGTCGGGCGGCGTCACGACCGAAGCCGCAAACACTCGAGCGCCCCATCACGCGAGCGAGTTCGCGCGCGTCGGCGACGATATTCTGCCCGTCGTAGGCGGCTCGCAGGAGCTCGGTCAACTGAACCGAGCCCTCGCGACACGGGACGCACCGGCCGCAGTTTTCCCGGCGAGCGAACGTGGTTCGCCGCCCGGCGAGTGCGACCGTACATCGATCGTCGCCGAACAGCTCGACCCCGCCGTTCGTGCCGAGTCCGGCGGCCTCGAGCCCGCTCGCGTTCGCGGGCACGTCCAACGACTCCGTGAGCCCGCCGAACGCGCCGCCGACGCAGGCGACTTTCATCCGCGCGTCGGGCTCGACGGCCTCGAGCACTGTCTCGAGGGTCGCGCTCGTCGGAAGCTCGACGACTCTCCGGGCGTCGACCGCACCGCTTACGTCGAACAGTCTGGTTCCTGGATCGGCGTCGACGCCGACGGGCGATCGATCCGACGCCAGTTGGCGCAGCTGTGCGAACGTCCGCGGCGTGTGGACGATCGTCGGGCGGCCGTAGAGCCCGTATTCGGCCGGTCCCGGTGGGCGTCGACGCGCCTCGAGACGGTCGTTTCCTTCCAGCGACTCGAGGGCCATCGTCGGTTCGCCGGCTTTGTACTCGTCGGGGCCGGTGACGACTTCGACGCTCACGTCGTGGCCGTCGAACGCCGCGACGGATTCGGCTGCGGCAGTCGCCGTTCGCTGGACGCTCTCGTCAGCTTCGTTGACGTAGACGACGACGTTCGGCGCGCCTATTTGCGCTGCGATTGCCACCGCGGGGTCGAGCACGCTGAACGGATCCGAACGCAGGAGTAACGAGTCGAGGTTCACTCGGTGATCGGCTTCGTTGGCGTTGACCACGACGACCGGTTCGCCCTCGGCTTCGACCGCAGTGTGCCAGTACTCGCCGATCGGTGCGTCCGCGGCGTCATCACCACGTCCCCGCCCGCGGACACCGGTTTCGTTCGCGAGTTCGAGGAGCGTCCGCTCGCCGGAATCATCCGTCTTGGAAGCGAGGGCAGGTCCTCGCGCGAGGTAGTCAGCCTCGCTCGTCGGATCGACCCAGCCGCAGGCCTCGAGGACGCGTCGTTCACCGGTCTCGAACCGGGGGTCGTCGCCCGTCGGCAAGGTCGGTGTTTCCGGGTCGTGCTCGACGATTCTCGTCGCGTTCTCTCGGGGAAGTTCCCCGTCGGCCAGCATCTCAGTGATCCGTCTCGCATCGTCGGGCTCGCACCGAGGGACGAACGCGGTTTCGCCCTCGAGGGTCGCCAGTAGCAACGGTTCGACCGCGGTTACGCCGATCTGCCCGACGGCGACGACCGGCACGTCCCCCGCCGCCTTCGAGGCCGCCGTTCGTATCGACGCCGACCCCGGCGTGTCCGCCACCCGAACGACCGGCGACGGCCCGTTTGTGTTCCCGTTCATTGATCGGATACAGATCGGCCGGTGGTGTAAATGTTGTCCTCGAAGGAGACTGCGGCGAGGACCTGATGTAGTCGATGCGACGAGTTCCGTCGATTACTCGCCGGTGAATTCGGGATCGCGTTTTTCTCGGAACGCCCGAATCCCTTCCCGGTGGTCGTCCGTCTCGAGGAGGGTGCTCTGGGCGAGCGACTCGAGCAGACCCGCGGTCTGGGTGTCCGTCTCTCGTGCGGCGTTAACGACGCGTTTGGCCAGTCCGACCGCCTGGGGCGGCTGCTCACAGAGCGAGTCGGCGTACTCGAGCGCCGCAGCGTCCGGATCCGCCTCGACACGCTCGACGAGCCCGATCTCTCGAGCCCGCTCGCCGTCGACGAGGTCGCCGCTGAAAATCATGTCCTTTGCGACCCCCGGACCGACGAGGGTGACAAACCGCGAACAGCCACCCAGCCCGGGGAGCAGCCCGATATTGTGTTCGGGAAACCCCAGCGTCGCGTCCGGGGCGGCGATCCTGACGTCACAGGCCAGCGCGAGTTCGAGGCCGCCGCCGACGCAGGTTCCCTCGAGGGCCGCGAGAATCGGTTTCTCGATCTCCTCGAGGGCGTCGAACGCCCCGCCGAGGATGCGGGAGTTCGACCGAAACTCCGCGGTCGTCCACGATTGGGCGTCCTCGAACAGGCCGACGTCGGCACCGACCGAAAACACGTCTGCCGCTCCGAGGAACACGCCAACCCGAACTCGGTCCTCGCGGAGCACGTCGACGACCTCGGCCAGTTCGTGGCGCATCTGCTGATCGATCACGTTGACCGGTTCGTTGTCGAGCCGAACGGTGGCGATTCCATCCTCGACGGTAACCTCGAGCGTTTCGAATCCCATACTGTCCCAGTTGGCCCCGACCGTTTTGATTCTATTGTCTCTCGCCAGTCGCTTCGGCTCGGTTCGTCGCTTCGGATCGCCCAGCCGCTCGGACCGCTCAGTCGCTATCGACTCGAGCGCCCCCGATACAGGGGTTTCCATGCTCCCGTCGGCTCTCGACGTAGCTCTCGTGATACTCCATGAGCTGAAACAGCGTGCCCGTTGGATTCGCCGGCGAAACGAACGCCTCCGACCAGTCTTCGCGTTCCGTGTAGTCGACGACCTGGAGTCCCGCCCGCTCGAGCGTCTCGATCATCCCCTCGATATCGCCGACCTCGAGCGTCACGTGGTGGAGTCCCGGCCCGTTCTCCGCGAGGTAGCTCGTCAGAAACGTCCCGTCGGCGATCGGGGCGATGAGTTCGATCCGCGAGGCGTCGCCGAGTTCGTAGTAGGCCCACCTGAACTCGTCCTCGACCGGCTCCTCGAGGAGTTTCTCGCAGCCGAGTGCCTCGAGAACCGGTTCGCCGGCCTCGATCGACTCGATGGCGATACCGACGTGATCGACCCGAATCGGAATGTCGTGTGCTGCCATAGCACTATCGTGTACGAGTGCCGATCACAAAGGGATTCGCGTCGCGGGAGGCGTTACTCCCACTCGGGCTGGCGATCCTCGAGGAACGCAGAGAGCCCCTCGTCGAAGACGTCCGAGTCGCTCATTCGCTTGATCGCGGCGCGTTCTTCCTCGAGGTGCCTGTCGAGTCGTCCGTCGAAAACGGAGTCGACGAGCGTCTTCGTCCGGGCGTACGTTTCGGTGGGCCCGTCGGCGTACTCGATCGCGCGTTCCGTAACCCTGTCGAGAAACGCCGATTCCGGCCCGTCGAAGCACTCGTTCGCGAGACCGAGGTCGACGGCTTCGCTCGCGGTGATCGGATCGGTGTCGAAGAACAGCTCTCGGGCTTTGTACGGGCCGACGGTCTTGACGAGGAAGAACGGAGCCGCGTTATCGGGGGTGAGCCCCACTCGCGCGTAGCCCGTGTTGAGGACCGCGTCCTCGTGCATGTAGACGAGATCCGAGGCGAGGACGAACCCGAGTCCGCCGCCCGCGGCGACGCCGGTGACGCCCGCGATCACCGGCGCGGGGAAGGTCCGAACCGATCGGATGAATCGATTCGAGGCGGCGGCGATCGTATCGATCTTGGCCGACCGCATTTCCTGCGGGGTCCGTTCGATCTCGCCGAGGTCGGCCCCGGCCGAGAACACCGGCTCGCCGTGCAGGACGAGCGCGTCGACGTCCCCGGACAGGGATTCGACGGCAGTGGCAAGCGCCTCGACGCTCGAGGGGTGAAAGACGTTCAACGACGTCCGATTCGTTTCGAGGACAAGTCGAGCGACCGACTCGGTCTCGAGACGTTCGATGCGAACCGATTCGTGAACGCGTTCTACCGTGTTACTCACGGTAATTCACTCCGTGTGGAACCATCATTTGACCCCGAGATACGATTCCATTGCCTCGCGATCCGTGGCCAGCTCCGCGGCGGGCGATTCGTGGACGATTTCTCCGGTCTCGAGGACGTAGGCGTAATCGGCCAGCCCGAGCGCCATCTCCGCGTTCTGCTCGACGAGCAGGATCGTCACGCCGTCGTCGTTGAGTTCGCGAATAATCGCGGCCACGTCGTCGACGATCTGCGGTGCCAGTCCCTCGGAGGGCTCGTCGAGCAAGAGCAGGTCGGTGTCGGGTCCGAGCAGCGCTCGAGCGATGGCCAGCATCTGCTGTTCGCCGCCGCTCATGGTTCCGGCGTCCTGCTCTCTGCGTTCGTCGAGTCGCGGGAACCGGCGGTAGATCTCCTCGAACTGATCGGTCTGCTTCCCGTCGCCGCTGTGGGCTGCGAGTCGCAGGTTCTCCTCGACGCTTAGCCCGCTGAAGACGCGCCGTTCCTCGGGTACCCACGAGATTCCCTGTTTTCGGATTTCGTGGGGCTCCCGGCCCTGTATCTGTTCGTCACCCTTGGTAATTTCTCCGTTCGTCACGGGTGTTAACCCCATGATACTGCGGAGTGTCGTCGTCTTGCCCGCACCGTTTCTGCCGACCAGCGCGACGATGTCGCCGCGGTCGATCGTCAGCGAGAGATCGAACAGGATGTGACTCTCCCCGTAGTGCGTATCGATCGAATCGACCGACAGCAGGGTGTCGTCGCTGTCGTCCGCTTGCAGCTTCGCTTCAGCGTTGGACTCACTCATCGCTACCACCTCCGAGGTACGCCTCCTGAACCCGGTCGTCGTCCTGGATCTCGGCCGGGGTTCCGCGAGCGAGCAGTGAACCCTTGTTCATCACGGCGATGCGGTCGGAGATATCCATGACGATGTTCATGTCGTGTTCGATGAGGACGAGGGTCACGTCCGCTGCGATTTCCGTGATCAACTCGACCGTCTCTCTGGTCTCCTCGGGACTCATCCCCGCCGTGGGTTCGTCCATCAACAACAGCTCCGGGTCGGCGGCCAGCGAGATGGCGATCTCGAGGTGTCGCCGCTGACCGTAGGAGAGGTTCGCCGCCTGACGGTCGGCGACGTCGGCTAGGTGGACCTGCTCCAACACCCGTCTCGCCTCCTCGATCGGTCGTTCGATGCCGCCGTGGTGACGAACGAAATCGCCGGGACGGAAGCCGGTGGTACGCGCCTGCGTCGCGAGTCGGACGTTCTCGAGGGCGGTCAACTCGTCGAAGAAGTTCGTGATCTGGAACGAGCGGACGATTCCGCTCGTGACGATATCGTGTGGCTCCTCGCCGCCGATTTCGTTACCGCGGAACCTGATGTTCCCGGTCGTCGGCGCGTGTTTTCCGGTAAAGAGGTTGAACAACGTCGTCTTCCCCGCTCCGTTCGGCCCGATGATCGACGTGATCGACCCGGACTCGATCTGGAGCGACACGTCGTCGACCGCGGTCAACGCGCCGAATTTTTTCGTCAGACTCTCCGTCTCGAGAACGATTCCGTCTTCGACCTCGGCCGCTTTCGCGTCTGTCGTACTCGTAGTCATAGTTAGCCTCTCACCGCCTCGACGTAGTTTCGAACCGCTCCCCTGGCGTTTTCGATCGCACCGCCGGGATCGTTTCGAAGCGAGATCAAGATCCCGGCGAGTCCCCGCGGCGCGAAGATGACGACGCCGACGAAGATCGAACCGAGGATAACCTCCCAGCTCGCGAAGCCGGCGAGTTGTTCCTCGAGCAAGACGACCAGCCCAGCGCCGAGCATCGGTCCCCAGAGCGTCCCCATGCCGCCAAGGAGCAACATGACGATGAGTTCCCCGCTGATCATCCAGTGGAGGTTCCCGGGGTGGGCGACGCTCTGGAACGGGACGTACAGGCCGCCCGCGAGGCCGGCGAATCCGCCGCTTATCGCGAACCCGACGACCTTGTAGCGGCGCACGTCGTAGCCGATGAACTCCACGCGCTCTTCGTTTTCGCGGATCCCCTGTAACACCCGTCCGAACTGCGAGTTCGCGAGCCGGACGAGTACCGCAAGCGAGAGCGCGACCAGCGCGAGCGTCAGGTAGAAGTACATGAGCGTCTCCGTGAAGTCGATTCCGAACAGCTCGTACATGCCGATTCCGTAGAGACCGTTGTCCCCGCCGGTAACCGACTCCTGGCCGAGGACCGTGGCAGGGAGGTCAGTAAACGCGATCACGTAGAACATCTGTGCGAACGCGAGCGTCAACATCGCGAAGTAAATCCCGCGGGCCCGCACGCTCAACCAGCCGATGAGTGCAGCGACGACGACGCCGGCGATGACGGCCACCGGCAGGACGACGAAGGCATGGGACGTCCCGTCGGTGAGGAGTATCGCGGCCGCGTAGCCCCCTGCGCCGAACATCGCAGCGTGGCCGAACGAGAGCAAGCCCGCGTAGCCGAACACGAAGTCGAGACTCAGCGCGAACAGGGCGAAGATCATCATCCGAACCAGCAGGTTCAACCAGAACGGGTGGATCTGTTCGACGATCGGTGCAGCGACTGCGAGCGCGGCAATCGCGATGACCAGTGCGAGTCGACCACGGCTCGAGAGGAGTTGATTCCCCGTTCCCGTGGGCGAACGACGCTCGAAGAATTCGGTGACTGCTTTCATTTATGCTGCCTCCGTGGTTCCGAAGAGTCCGCTCGGTTTCGCCATCAGTACAACTGCCATCAGTACGAACAGGAACAGTTCGGTCAGCGTCGGTGCGAGCAGGGCTCCGTACGCCGTTACCAGCCCGATCAGTAACGCGCTGTAGACCGCGCCGCGGAAACTGCCGAGTCCACCGATGACGACGATGATGAACGCCTCGATGATGACGTTGAATCCCATACCGGGATGGACCGACTGCGTTCCGCTCAACAGGACGCCGGCAACGCCGGCGAGCACGGCGCCGAAGACGAACACGCCAGTGAACACCTTCGAGACGTCGACGCCGAGCGCGTTGACCATCTCCGTATCGTGGGCGCTCGCACGCATCAGAATTCCCATGTTCGACCGTTCGATCGCGAGCCAGACCAGTCCGATCAACACCGAACTGAAGGCGAACACGAACAGCCAGTAGATCGGGTAGTTGATCGGTCCAACCGGAATCGATCCCGAGAGTATTTCGGGCGTCGGCATCTGTCGCGACTGCGCTCCCCAGATCTGGACGATCGCACCCTGTATCATGATCGCGATGCCGAACGTCAAGAGGATGTGATACAGCGGGTTTCGTCCGTAGAGCGGTCGAAGCGACAGGATTTCGATCGCCGCTCCGACGAGCCCGACCAGAAGTGGCGCGATGAGCAAGGCCAGCCAGAAGTTACCGAACTGGCCCGCGATAATCGTCCCGAAGTACGCGCCGAGCATGAACAGCGAGCCGTGTGCGAAATTGATCACGTCTAACATGCCGAAGATCAGGGTCAACCCCGCGGCGATGAGCGCGAGGGTCATTCCGAGCTGGAGGCCAAGCAGCGTCGCCCGGATTATCGACTCAACCATGCGTGACTGGCCCCCAGACGGATTTGTCGTACTCGCGGCTCGACGCGACTCGAGCGATACGAGGCGTCCCTATTCGTCCGGCTGGACCGCCGTCGAGACAGTTCGTGTCGCTCATACGAGTCACAGGCTGCAACCCCAGTCCGGTCCTTCGACCATCTCGATTGTCTCGGTCACTTCGTTTTCGACGGCATCCTCGCCGTCGCTCTCGACGACCTCGAGGACGTGCATGTCCTGGATCGCTTCGTGGGTATCGGGATTAAATTGGAAGTTCCCGCGCGGACTGTCCAGTTCCATTCCCGAGAGGGCGTCGACGAGGTCGTCCGGGTCCGATCCGCCGGCGTCTTCGACGGCAGCGCCGAAGGCCTGCCCCGAGTCGTACCCCTGGCAGGCGTAGACGTTAGCCGACGCGTCGTACAGGTCGTTGTACTCGTCGACGAACGCCTGATTTCGGTCGCTCTCGATCGTCGACGTGTAGTGCAGCAGCGAGTACATGCCCGCCGCCTCGCTTCCTTGCGAAGGGAGCGTGTCCTCCGAGAACATGAACCCGCTCGCGGTCTGAGTCATCTCCTCGTGGATGCCGAGACTGGTGAGATCGTTGACGTAGTTGACGGCGTCGGAACCCGCGAAGAACGAGTAAATCGCGTCCGCGCCCGAGTTTTCGACGTCGCCGAGGTACGGCGCGTAGTCGCTGGTGCCGAGCGGGATACCGACTTCCTCGACGATTTCTCCGCCGGCCTCTTCGAAGGCTTCGCTGAAGAAATTCTTCGAGTTCTGTCCGAACGCGTAATCCGCGTAGGTCAGACAGACGTTGTCGGCGACGTTGTCGTACACCCACTCGGCGAGCGGGGCACTCGTCTGCCAGTCGTTGAACGACGTCCGGAAGTGATAGTCCAGACATCCTTCCTCGGTCACGCGGTAGTCGCCCGCGTTCGCGTTGAGCCAGACCGCGCTCGACTCGGCTTCAACGATTCCCATCATCGCGATCGCCACGGCGCTCGAGACCGGGCCGACGATCGCATCGACGCCCTCTTCGACCAAGAGCTCTCGCGTGACGTCTACGCCCCGGTCGGTGTCCGCCTCCGTATCGAGTTGGACGGTTTCGACTTCCTCGCCGTTTACCTCGCCGTCCTGTTGCTCGAGATACATATCGAATCCGTTGACGATACTTTCCCCGAGATAGGCGTACGTCCCGGTAAACGGGAGCGCGTAGCCGACGGTGAGCCCGGAAGAACCACCGGTACATCCCGCAAGCGTTGCGGCGACGCCAGTTGCCGCCGTTCCCGCTAGATACTGTCGACGAGAGAGCGTCGGCGTGGTTGCCCGCTTGCGCTGGCGGCTCGTACTGTCCCCCTGATTGCTAGTTGCATCCGTGCCTCTACGAGACATATGGCTTGTGTGCACACCACATGTATATATAACTTTTGTTAATGTCGGTTTCGGCACGGTGTGCCCGCGACAATGGGATTTAACTACCTCCGTTTGGTACTCGGTGGTACATGACAGGCGACGTAGCGACGCTCGAGGAGGCCGTCTCTCGAATCGATTCTGGAAGTTCGATCGCGACCGGACTCGCGCTCGAGCACTCGATTCCGTTCGCGGCGGGACACGAACTGCTCCGACAGGGTATCGACGATCTCACGCTGATCGGGCCGATTAGCGACCTGCTGTTCGATCAACTGATCGGCGGCGGTGCGGTTGCTGGCGTTCGGGCCGCCTGGGCAGGGAACGTCAGCGCCGGGACGGGGTACCGGTTCAGAGAGGCCATCGAAACCGGCGCGATTACCGTCGAGGACCACTCCAACTTCAGTATCGCGCTGGCGTTACAGGCCGGGGCGATGGGCGTCCCGTATCTGCCGACGAAGTCGCTTCTCGGGAGCGACATTTTCGAGCGCAGCGACCTGTTCCGCGAGGGGACCGACCCCTTCGGTGGCGACCGACTCGCGCTCGTTCCGGCCATCGAACCGGACTGGGCGATCGTACACGCCCAGCGGGCCAGTCCCGCGGGCGACGCGCATCTCTGGGGGAACACGGGCATTACCGAACCCGCGATCGGTGCCGCGGATAACGTCCTCGTGACCGCAGAAGAGATCGTTTCTCCCGAGGTAATCAAGAGCGATCCGAGCAGAGTTGCGATCACTCGAGACGCGGTGACGGCGGTCGCGGAGTGTCCCTTCGGCGCGCACCCCTCGCCCGTGGCGGGCTATTACAACCGGGACAACGAGTACTACCTCGAGTACAGCGGGCAGACGAAAACCCAGGCGGCGTTCGAGGAATGGGCCGAGAAGTGGGTCTACGGCGTCACAGACCGGGCCGAGTACGAGACGCTCGTCGAACGGGAGCTGGGGATCACCGATCCCACAATCGCCGCGGAGGTGCAGTATGGCCAGTGAGGAGTACACGGATCGGGAACTGATGGTCAGCGCGGCCGCGAGCGAGATCGACGACGGCGACACCGCGTTCGTCGGCATGCGGCTGCCGCTGATCGCGTTCCAGGTCGCGGTGAGCACCCACGCTCCGAACTCGATGGCGGTCTACGAAAGCGGCGTCGTGCGAGATTCTCCTGCCGAGGGGTTCATCCACACCATGTGTGATCTCCCGAACCTGAATCGTGCGGTGTCGACGACTGGGATGATCGATATCATGTCCCGCCTCCAGCGCGGTGACGTCGACGTCGGTTTTCTGGGCGGTGCGGAGATCGACCGCTACGGCAATCTGAACACGACGTGGGTTCGGGGCGGCGAGCAGGAGATTCGACTCCCCGGAAGCGGCGGTGCCTGTGACATCGCCTGTCTGGCCGATCGGACCGTGTTGCTCATGCCCCACGAACCGCGTCGGTTCGTCGAGTCGGTCCACTACGTCACCAGTCCCGGCCACTCGAGCGACGGGCCCGGGCGGAATACCCATCCGGATTCGGGCGGCGGACCGAGCGCGCTCGTCACCTCGAAGGCGACGTTCGGCTTCGACGACGATGGCGAACTCTACCTCCGAAGCCTCCACCCGGGTGCGGACGAAGCGTCTGTCCTCGAGGACTTCCCGTGGGAGGTACAGACGGCATCGGATGTCGGCGAGGGCTCCGTGACCACGACGCCCGAACCGACGGGCGAAGAACTCGAACTGATCCGGACGTTCGATCCGGACGGGTTCTGGACCTGATCGAACCCCTCGTTTCTCTCATCCGATATCATACATTCCAACCAGTCTCTCGAGAGAAAAACCGTTAGGTATATCATTTTAAGCTATGATGAACTACTCGTACATGCAGCAAACCGTTGCAGCGGAGTTTCTACCAGACGAGGAGAACGCTCCGGACTACATCTATCCGGTACCGGAGGCACACTACCCTCAACAGCTGAACGTGGTCGACGAACTGGTCGACCGTCACGTTCGGGAGGGACGCGGGGACAACGTCGCCGTGCGCTTCGAGGACCAGGAGATCACCTACGAGGAGTTACAGTCGCGGGTCAACCGACTGGGAAATGCGCTTCGTGATTCCGGCGTCGAAGCCGGCGACCGCGTCGTCGTCCGATTCCCGAACCGGCCGGAGGCCATTGTCTCCTGCCTCGCAACCCAGAAGATTGGTGCCGTCGCGCTACCGTCGATGAAACTGCTTCGGGCGAAGGAACTCGAGTACATCATCAACAACGCCGAAGCCACGACGGTTATCGTCTACGACGACCTCCTGGGAGAAGTCGAGAACGCGCTTCCCGAGCTAGAAACCGTCGAGAACGTCGTCGTTGCCGAGCGAAACGGCGTCGATCACAACTACCGAAGCTACGACGACTTACTCGATGGGGCGAGCGCGGACCTCGAGGCCTACGAAACGGACCGCGACGATCTAGCGTTGATGCTCTACACGAGCGGCACCACGGGGCGACCGAAGGGGGCGGTCCACACCCACAGACACGTGCTGGCGACGGCGGATTCGTACGCGCGATACTGCCTCGAACCGACGGAAGACGACGTCTTCGGCGGCAACCCTCCGCTTCCGTTCGCCTACGGCTACGGCGACCTCGTTACGTTCCCCCTCCGGTTCGGCGCAACTACGAGCCTGGTCGAGGACGCCTCGCCCGGCGACCTCCTCGAGGCGGTCGAGGACCACGGGATTTCCGTGCTCTGTTCGATTCCGACGGGCTTCAATCAAATCCTCTCGCAGCATCCCGACGGGCCGGCGGAGTACGACATCTCGTCACTCCGGGTCGGGCTCAGCGCGGGGGAGCCGCTGACCCCGACGACCTTCGAGAGTTTTCGGGACGAGTACGGGATCCCGCTTCTGGACGGCATCGGAACGACGGAGATGCTCCATATCTTCATCAGTCACCGCCACGACGAGGAGATCGATCCCAGCGCGACCGGCTTTCCGGTGCCCGGATACGAGTGCAAGATCGTCGATCCCGACACGGGGGAGGACGTCCCTCGCGGCGAACCGGGACTGCTCGCGGTCCGGGGTCCGACGGGAATCGAGTACTGGGATCGCCCGGAAAAACAACTCGAGTCGGTCGACGACGGCTGGTCGATCCCGGGCGATATCTTCGTCCACCGCGAGGACGGCCGGCTGGAGTACAAATCCCGCAGCGACGACCTCATCATCTCGAGCGGGTACAACATTCCCGGCCCCGAAGTCGAGGCGGTCGTCGAGGAACACGACGCCGTCTCGGAGGTCGCCGTCATCGGCAGCCCCCACGATGAGCGCGGCGAGATCGTCAAAGCGTTCGTCGTATTGACCGATGACACGTCGGTATACGACGGCCTCGTCGACGAGATACAGAACCACGTCAAGAATACGCTCGCACCGTACAAGTATCCGCGAGCCGTCGAGTTCATGGAAACGCTCCCGCGCACGGAAACCGGGAAGATTCGCCGGACAGAACTTCGAGAGCACGAACGATAGTAACCGTAACAGCGAGAGTCGTCGATCCGCCGAATCTACTCGAGCTAGTCAGGAGCTTCGACGCCGCTCCGGAACGCGATTCGTGATCGAACCATCCGCGTGATCTGTTCCGGGAACCGATCCGCCTCGAGCCTGCTTCTCCCGCCGAATCGGCGGTGACCGCTCTCCCAGCAAACCGATGAAAACACGCTGTTGTTGTGGTGGCCGCTGGTCGAGCGCTTCGGCGGGAGTCGGTGTTCGGTTTGTTGTGCAGGTCGACTTCCAAACCCCGTAGTGCGGTTCCGGGTGCCGCGGTGCTGTTGGCGTTCGGTAGGACGACGATTGGTGATCGAGCACGATGACCGATTAGTACTTCGAGCACCGATGAACCGATCAGCAAACGGACACCAGCGCGTCCGCTGTTCGATACGGTTCTTGACTTCGCCCGATCTCACGCTGAACGGGACTTTCAGAGCGTGTCGTCGGGACCGCTCGTCGTGTTCGCATCCCGTATACGGGCAGTGTATACCGGTAATATCGCTTCGAATGCCGTACAGTGGTGCTCTGGGGCCACTCTCATGGTATATGGTTGCATGTAACGGTTTGGATCTCACCTGTTGTCTCAACCAACGAGAACAATATTACGAAAGTACGCCTGTAAATGACTTTGCGACTCCCTCGACGGATCGGTCGGCAGCCCTGTGATGGGCCTATATCGGCGGCGTGGAGCATCCTCCCTCTAGACGAACGCTGTATACGAGATACGTATACGGTCCGTGTCCTGGTCCGGTTTCGGCCGCGAGGTGGTGATCTGACGCTAACAGGGTTCGGCTATTTTCGCTCGTGAGGACGACTCTCTGGTGCGACTCGCCTGCTGGACTCGAGCGACTAGCCGACGCGCCTCTCGAGAGCGCGTTTCGCTCATTCACCGAAAAACAGGAAGACTGAGTTTTCCGCCCTTCAGGGGCTCTCGTCGGTTCGAATGCGGAGGTCGGATCGGGGCTTCGCGATGCAGGTCAGCGCGTATCCTTCCTCTTTCTCGCTCTCGGAGAGGAACATTCCCTCGGTCTGGTCGACTTCGCCGTCCTCGACGACCATCCCGCAGCAGACGCCACAGACACCCATCCGACACTGATACGGGGGTGTGAGACCGGCTTCTTCGGCCGCCTCGAGCACCGGCTTGTTCGCCGGCACTTCGATCGTCCGACCCTCGTCGATAAACTCGACGGTGTAAGTCTCGACCATGGTTCAGTGGTCCTGGTCGATCGGTTTTTCGTAGACGTGCTCGACGGGTTCGAACGCCTCTCCCTCGTAGAACTCCTGTGAGTACGAGTCGCCGTCGATGGTGTCGACGCGGTAGAAGTCGACGTCCTTTGAGGAGTCGCTGAACCACTCGTGGACTTCCTCCAGCAGGGCGCTGCCGACGCCGTTGCCTCGGTGGCCTTCGGAGACGAAGTGTCCGTTTATGTAGCCGTGATTCTGGAGCCGGAAGATCGGATGATTCCCCATGATGCGGGCCTCGAGGACGCCGACGAGCTCGCCCGTCTCCTCGTGTTCTGCCACGATCACCGTTCCGTACTTCGACTCGAGCAGTTGGCTTTCGAAGTACTGGAGCCACCGATCGTTGGCGCTTTCTTTGTGGTGGTATCGCTCGTCGTATTCAGAGAGGTGTTCGGTGAACCCGTGCCAGAGTTCCAGCAGTTCCTCGCCGTCATCGACGCTCGCGTGGCGTATCTCGTACGACATGTCCTACTGTCTGCGTTGGACTACCAAAAAAGGCACTGCTCGAACCGGCGAAAAACGTGATGGTTTTGACTCGAACGATATCGTAACCGAACCAACGTGCGTTGTCCCGACGCGAGCCGATCCCCGCAGAACCCACCACCAATGGTAATTCGTCCGGTAAATACGCCAGACGTATACAGAAAACAATTATAACCCTGGGGTGACAACTGCTATTCGGACGAAACGAGCTATGCCCACGGAAAAACAATTCAAGAACGAACTACAGAACGGGAAGATGATCGAATCGACCGACGAGATGACCGACGGCTACGAGAAGGCCCTCAAACAGATCCTGCTCGTGTCGGGCGATACCGAGCTTATGAGCGCGCCCGCGTACTACGAACAGTCGCTCAACGCGCCGTCGCTCGACGCGCGGGCTTCGTGTATCAGCGTCATCCAGGACGAACTCGGCCACGGTCACATCGCCTACCGGCTGCTCGAGGACCTCGGCGAGGATCGGCAGGAACTCATCTACGAGCGAGAGCCCCACGAGTTCCGTAACACGTACGGGTTCGACCAGCACATCGACAACTTCGCCGAACTCGTGACGGCCCACGGCATCTTCGACCGCGCCGGGATCGTGCTCCTCAGCGACATTCACGAGAACACCTCCTACGCGCCGTGGAAGCGCGCGCTCACGAAGGTGAGCAAGGAAGAGCAGTTCCACCTCCGACACGGCGAAACCTGGATGCGCCGGCTCGCGAACAACAGCGAGAAGACGAAACGCCACCTTCAGGACGCGATCGACTGGATGTTCCCGATGGGCGTCGAGTGGTTCGGCATGCCCGACGACAAGAAAAAACACGACGACCAGCTCGAGTATCGTATCAAGGGCAAGTCCAACGACGAGCTCCGACAGGACTGGCTCTCGCGGACGCTCCCGCTGATGAACGAACTGGACCTCGACGTTCCGGCCCACTACAGCGACGAACGCGACGAGTACGTTCTCGAGTACGACCTCCCGGTGGCGTTCGACGCCGAGAACAAGGAGTGGCGCTTCGACGAACCCATTTCGTGGTCCGATGTCATGGATCGGTGGCGCTCGCGCGGTCCCGCCAACGACAGGTACGTGAACATGGTCCAGTCCGGAACCGTGGAACTCGAGGTGTAACGATGTCGAGTGCACGCACAAACCCAACGGAATCCGTGGAATCCGTAGAACCCGATCTGGCCGGGGAGTTCGTCGAGGGGCGTCGCGCCGATGCGACGCCGTTCGAGCGCGAACTCTGGGACATGATCGACGAGATTCCGGATCCGCACATTCCCGTCAGCCTCGTGGAGATGGGAATGATCTACGACGTCGAAGTAACGAACGGTCACGTCGCCGTCGAGATGACCTACCCGTGTATGGGCTGTCCGGCCTACGACATGATACAAAACGATATCAGGAGCTGTCTGTCCCTGACCGACGGCGTCGACGAGGTCGACGTCGAGGTCGTCTGGGACCCGGTCTGGTCGAAGGACATGCTCACCGAACCGGTCCGCGAAAAGATGCGCGAGTCCGGAATCAGCCTCTAACCCGATCTATGAAGTACGAAGTATTCGCACGAATAAACCAGGGTGACGATACCATCCACGTCGGTACCGTCACCGCACAGAGCGACAGACTAGCGCGGATGTACGCCTACAACACCTTCGACGAGGAAGACTGGAACTACCTGGCCGTCGTCCGGGAAGAAAACCTGCTCGAGGTCAGCGGCGACCAGCCCAAACGCGAGGTGGCGGCCGGTGAGTGAGTGGCCCGACCCGGCGGTCGACTACGTGCAGGCGATTTCCGATACGAAACTCGTCCTCGGACAACGGTACGCGGAGTGGAGCCTCTCCGGCCCCTCGCTCGAGGACGATATCGGGGGTGCGAGCGCGGCCCAGGAGGAGATCGGCCACGTTCGCCAACTCGCGCGCGAACTCGAGGGTCAGGGACGCGACCTCGAATGGATAAACGGCCAGCGGGACCCGGACGAGTTCGCGAACGCCGCCTGTCTCGACCGCCTCGAGGGAAGTTGGACGGAGTACGTCGCGTCGGTCGCGCCGGCAGACCGCGCCGCGTGGTATCTGCTCGACGCGATCGATCGAGACGATCTAGACGGCCTGATCACCAAGATGGGCGAAGACGAGTACTTCCACCTCGAGTACCACGACGCTCGCCTCGAGACGCTCGCCGAGGAAGATCCGGAAACGGTCCAGAACACGCTCGAGACGACGTTACCGCAGGCGCTCGCGCTCATCGGCCCGGCCGCCTACGACGAGGATGAGGACCCGGTCTACACCACCGGGTTCACGGACCGATCGGTCGCCGAGATTCGCGAATCCTACATCGACCACTACCGACGGCTCTTCGAGGGAACCGACGTCTCGCTCGAGGCCGTCGAGTGGGACGAACCCGCGCTCGACGACTGGGACGAAAAGCGGCGGCGGTCGGGCTCCGGCGCGATCAGCCAAACGGACGTCGAGCAGCTCCGAGGCGAGAAAAACCAGCTGTTTACGATGAACTAACCAATGACCGACGACCGCTCCGAATCGACCGTGTTATGCCCGTTCTGTGGCGCTGCGGACACGGAACAGGAGTCCGCGTTCGGGAGTGAAATCTCGAAGACGCAGTACTACTGCAACGGCTGTAACACGATGTTCGAACGGATCAAATACGACGGCGCGAACCCGGAAACGGGCCGGTAACCGCCGCGACGGGGGCACGCTGGTTGCCCGCACCCATAGCATCAGCTATCTTGTTATTTCAATTCTACCCAATTTCTCGCTAGAAAGAAAGGTACTTATAGGTGGGCCTCAATGAGTGTCTTGTATGCAACTCCGACCGTTCAGTGAGCTGGATCTGGAGTATTTCACCACAGAGGTAACCGACCACGTGGGCACCCTTCGACTGGACCGTCCGCCGGCGAACGCACACGACATCAACGTGCTGTTGGAGCTCCAACGCGCAGTCGAGGCGGTTCGGTTCGACGAGAGCGTGCGCGCGGTCCTCTTCGGGAGTTCGAACGACAAGTTCTTCTCGACCGGATTCGACATCAAGGTCTTACAGGAGAAATCGGGTCGACAGGTCGGCTACGCGAGCCAGACGAGCAAAGAGATCATCATGAAGATGCGGACGACCGACACCATCTTCATCGCGATGGTTAACGGCCACTGCATGGGCGGCGGCCTCGAGCTCGCGCTGGCCTGTGACTTCCGCTACGTCGGCAACGACGAGAGCTACAACATCGGCATGCCCGAGATCCACCTCGGTCTCATCGCGGGTGAGGCGGGCACCCAGTTGCTCCCGCGGTACATCGACCGCTCGGAAGCGCTCGAGATGATGCTTACCGGCGAGACCCTCACTCCGGAAGAAGCGACGGAGAAGGGCATCTTCGACGAGATCCACCCCCCGGACGAGATCGAAGACGCCGCCTTCGAGTTCGCCGAACTGATCGCCTCGAAAGCGAGCGTCGCCGTCGGCAACAACAAGCTGGCGGTCAACGAGGGCCTCGAGATGCCGCTCTCTGACGCGCTGGCACACGAACGCGAACTGCAGAACCGCTTGCTCGGCTCCGACGTCGCCAAAGAGGGCGTCGACGCCTTCCTCGACGACCGCGAGCCGGACTTCCTCGGCGTCGAACTCGGCGACGAAGAGCCCGGTTCCGACGAGTAACCGCTCGCCCCGTTCTCCGATCGCTTTTTCACCCGTAGAGATTTCCGTGACTCGTCTCGAGTTCGTCGCTTCGAGGCGGTGAAAATTACCGAATCCTGCACGTTCCTAACGCTGCTCACGAACGTACCTACTGTGCAATCGATTACGTCCCACCGGGTGCGGTTCGGGGAACTCGCCGGCCCGCTCGTGAGCAGTTCGACGCTGTTCGACTGGCAGTTGGTATCGACACAGGCGATCACGACCGCGGCCGACGATCCGTTCGAAGGCATCCTCGAGAACGACGGCATTCCGTACGCGCCCGTCGTCAACGCGGCTTCGGTCGCTCGGTATCCGACGATCGGCGACACGATCGACGTCGAAGCGACCCCGACGAACGTCGGCGACTCGAGCGTGGAGCTGACCTACGAAATCGTCGACCGGGACGGGTCCACGCTGGCGACCGCGCAGATGACACACGTCACGATCGGCCCCGACGGAACCGCGCTGTCGCTTCCGGAGTCCGCACGCGCCTACTTCGAGGAGTCGCGAGTCTCCCGGTCGCCGCCCGTCGGTCCTGATCGGGAACCGACCGAAGCCGACGCCGGCGCGCTCCCGTCGTTCTCGTCGTCGACTCGAGTCCGCAGCCCGTTGGCCGAGGGAGCGACGCTCGCGTACTTCGAAGAGTATCCCCGTCTCGCCACGATCGCGCTAGAAGAGCACATCGAGCGCCGCGGCGCGGACGTCGCCGACCTGTACGGCGAACGGATTCCGTTTCGGATGCGCGACTGGCGGTGGGAGTTCGAGTCACCGGTTCGGTTTCAGTCGACCCTCGATGTCGAGTGCGACGTGATCAGCGTCGACCGGGAGACGGTTCGAATCGAGCACACGCTCTCGAGCGACGGTCGGACGAGCATTCGGGGAACGACCGAATACGGCTGTTTCGACGACGCGGGCGAGCCGACCGCGTTCGACGAACGAACGCTCGAGTTATTCGACACGGCCTGATCGGTCGTCCGGCTCCACGAGCGCGGGCGGGGTCACGCCGTCAGATCGATCTCGCCGGGGTACGATTCGACGGCGGGCGCGTATTCGACGGGCGTCCCCGCCCCCTCGAGCGGTCGAACGAGGTTGAGTGCAGCCAACCGCTCGAGGTGGGCGGCCGCTTCGCCCGCGCCGAACTTCGCGTGCACGCCGGACATTTCGCCGAATAGTTCCCGCGCGACGGCCCATGGCGTGCTCGCGGTCGACTGTGCCGTCTCGAGCGCCCGAAAGCAGGCTTGAGCCCGCTCGCGGTGGTGGTCGCGTACCTCCTCGCAGGCCGCCGGAACATCGATCGTCGTTCCGTGGCCCGGATACCCGCGTTCGGCCGCGTTCTCGACCCGATCCAGTGACGAAAGATATTTTGCGAGCGGATCGGACAGCCGCGTGTCGCTCCCGCCCACGTTCGGCGTGTACGTCGGCAACAACAGGTCGCCCAGATAGACTATCCCGTCTGCCCGCAGTGACGCGTGCCCCGCCGTGTGCCCCGGCGTGTGGACGAACTCGACGCCGGCGACCACGTCGCCGTCGACGTGTGGTTCCGCCGGGAACGAATCCGGAAGCGGCGAGGGACTGTCGCCGTCTCTCACCTGCGTTCGCCTCGCCTCGGGGACGCCCCAGCGTTCGAGCGTCCGCTCATCGCGTTCGAGGCGGCGCTCTCGAGCGTTCGCGTAGTCGCCGACCAGCGGGCAGTCCGCACGGTGGACGTGTAACGCGGCGCTCGCTCGCTCGGCGACCCGACAGGAGAGTCCCGCGTGGTCGATGTGCCAGTGGGTGACCAGGACGTGTTCGATATCGGTGACCGACAGACCTGCCCTGGTAATTCCGGCCTGGAGGCTCGACCACGCCCGTTCGGTCGGTGGTCCCGGGTCGATGAGGACGCCGCGATCGGGCAGGACGTACGCGCTGTTTGCCCCTTCCGGCGAGCCGTCGCCGACGTCGATTCGAATAGTGTCACTCATAGCCTTACTTCGGAACCGTCGTCTCGTCCTGGTCGCCGAGCAGTTCGTCCAGCCCGAACTCCGCCCAGCGCTCGCTCAGCGCCTCGAGGATGTTCTCCGAGAACGCCGTCTCGAAGGTCACCCGCGGTGCGATGTACTCTTCGTCCCATCGCGGGTCCCAGGTCGCGTTGACGTAGAGCCGGGAGCCGGTCTCGCCGTCGCGTCGATACCCGGTCGCCGTCGCGGCGGGCGCGTTCGGTTCGCTGAAGGTCCAGTCGTTCGCCGGATGGGCTTTCACCCACATGTCGTTGACCGCTCGAGCGAGGTTCGTCGGATCCGCCTGCTCGTCCAGTACGACGACTTTGTCGAACAGATTCGAGAAGGAAAACAGCGTGTTCGCGAGTTGCCACTCGAAGCCGGCGTAGAGGATTTCGCTCGAGACGATACAGAGCCCGAGGCGGCCCTCGACGGGGAGCTGGATCCACTCGACCGGCGAGACGCCCCAGTAGTTGTTGACCCGCCTGAACAGCTGTGCGGCTTCGACGAGACTCGTGAGGTGCACGTCGTCGGTCATCGGACCGTTCGGCGGTGTAAACGAAACGATCGGCGACTCTCGCGTGGCGATCCGGTCGGCAGAAACTTCGATGGTCGCCGTGTCACCCGTCAGCTCCCAGGCGGCGTTCGGTCCGCGCGGTTCGGCCTCGACGACGCGTAGCGTGCCGTCGATCCGGACTTCCGCGTCGGCCGGTACGACCCGCGAATCGACGGTCGCCATCGGAATATCGGCCAATCCCGCGGCGAGTTCGGGAACCGCGGGCGTGGTCCGGTCCTGCGTCCACCCCTGCAGTGCAGCGAGCAGCGAACACGCCGACGCGCCGAGAACGACGCTCGCGGTCGCCGCCGGCTCACACCACTCCGCGAACGCCTCGGGAACCGAGAGACGGAGCGTTGTGCTGTGGAGGGCCTGTCCGCGAATCGGCACCCAGGTCGTCGTTCCCCGCTTCTCGGCGACGAGCACTCCGAGCGAGACGAGCGGATACCGGTCGGTCCCGACCGTTGGCAGGCCGAGGGTGTGTAGGTCTCCAGCCTCGTCGATGTCGGTCGCCGCCGGCTCGGTTTGCCGGTCCTCGACAGAGGCTGTTTCCCGTCCGGCCAGTCGCTCGAGCAGTTCGACGTACGAACAGTCGGGGCCGAGCCCGAGCGCCTGTGCGATCCGCTGGCCGGACTGGTGTGATCGGCTCGAGAACTGGCTGGGCCCGCCGTAGACGCCGCTCGCGAACCGCACCCGGCCGGGCGTAGTTTCGAACAGCGCTGCGGGAGCGCCGCCTCGGATCGCTTCCCGCGCGACGGTCGCGGCGGTTTCGTCCCAGTGAACCCCTTCGGTGATCGTCACCAGATCGTTCGTTTGCTCGAGGCGGTCGAGCTGCGTTCGAAGCGTCATCGGTCAGGGCCCTCCATCTCGATGAACGGGTCGGTTTCCGATTCGACTCCCGCCCGCTCGAATTCGAGTCCGGCCCGCTCGAGTATCTTCCGCGCTCGGTACGCCGCTTCGATATCGTCTTCTCGGGAGAAGTCGTCCGCGGCCGTCGCCGATCGATCGTCGGGCGCAGAACGCGTCGCGTCGATATATGCCTTCGCCGATTTCGCCTTCGACGTGCCGGTCTGCACGTCGCCCTTCTCGGTCGGCGTCTGGTAAATGTTCAGCGGAACCTTCGGCATCGTTTCGACGCCGAACTGGTGGAAGTCGGTGTCCGGGTCGGCGTGGAGCGCGAGTGCCTCGAGGACCGCCCGCTGATCGAGCGGGTCCACGTCGCCGTCGACGAAGACGAAGAAATCCACGTGGAGCATTCCCCAGGTGGTGAAGATGAAGTTCGCGAGTTCGTGGAGGTAGCCGGCATCCGTTGTCTCCGTCGAGATAACGTAGACTGTTCTGGGCGTCGATTTCCAGGGGACGCAACTTTCGACGTCGAAGCCGGCAGCCCGGAGGCCGAGCGTCGCGTCGGGCCCGACGCAGCCGACTTCCATCGAACTCGTGGAGTTTTCGGAATAGCCGACGCCCGTCCCTTCGACGCAGAAGGGAATAATCGGGTCCTCTCGGTGGGTTATCGCCGAGACTCGCAGGAGGGGCATCGATCGCCGGGGACCGTGCATGTAGCCGAAGTAGTCGCCGAACGGTCCCTCGTCTCGGCGTTCGTTTGGGACGATTTCCCCCTCGATGACCAGTTCGGCCGACGCGGGCACCATGAGATCGTTCGTCTCGGCGGGGACGAGTTCGATGGGTGCCTGTTTCAATCCCCCCGCGAACTCGGCTTCGCTCCTGCCCGTCGGGATCCACATGACGGAGGTGTACTGCACGGCGGGTTCGACGCCGACCGCGATGGCGACCGGCATCGGCTCGTCGCGTCGCTCGTACTTGTAGTAGTAGAGGTTCGGCGTCTGTTCGCCAGCCAGCAGTAATACGCTCGCGTTCTCGCCGTCGTGGATCATCGACCGGTGGTTCGACCAGTCGACCCACGACGAGTCGGGATCGGGCGCGATGAGCGTGTGGACGTTCGAGTATCGCCCGCCGTCGCCGCCGTGGATGTACGGCCAGGGAAACTCGAGCATGTCCACGTCGTCGCCGCTGACGACGAACTCCTTGCACGGCGCGTCGTCGGCCGAGACGGTCACCGGGTCCCGCGGATCTTTCAACCGATCGATGACGATTTCGTAGTACTCGCGCGCCGAGAGGTCCGGCGGGAGCCCCAGTCCGAGTGCGATCCGATCCCAGGGTCTATTCTGGGTTCCTCTGTACGGATCGCCAACGAGCCGAGCCGACTCGACGTCGTCGAAGACGGGGATCTTGCTGTCTTCTTTGTTCAACAGCATCGTGACGGCGCTGGCCTCGAGATTCCAGGACGTCGGCTCGGCGATTCGGTGGAGGTCACCTCTCGCTTCGAGTGTCTGTAGATACGCTCTGAGACTAGCGACCGTCATTCGTGTTCGTATAACTCCTCGGCGAGATCCGTGCGCTCAGATTGCACCTTGAGGTCGATGTACTCGCGGACGAGATTCGGATAGTTCTCCGAGAGGTGCTGTAACATAATCGTTCGACTCGCTTCGGAGACGGACTGAAACTCCCCCTTCTCTGTGAGATACTGTAACAATGCTTTCACCTCTTTGGATCGCGTGTTGATGACGGTCGACTGCTCTTCGATTTCTGCCGTCGTCGACTCGAGGAGTTCGAGGTCGATGTCCTCACCTTCGTCCGTTTCGATGATGTCGATGTACCACTCCTCTTCGGTATTCTCGTGTGGACCCTTGACGACGGTCAACGTCTCCGGATCCGTGAGGTTATCAGGGATTTTATCTATTCTGGCCCGGACGCTCGAGATCTCCTTCGTCCGTTCATCACTTATCTGTAATGTGGTCTCCTGCCCCGCTGGATCCTCGGGTAAGTTGTTTTCCGATGTGATGTAATTCCCTGTCATGCGCTCTACCAGATGTTGGTAAGTCAGCCAAATAAAAACCCTATATAATTTTTCGAACACATTCGATAGTTGATGTGGTTTGTGCGGCACGAACGGGCCGGCATTGTTCGGACGACGCCGGGGTCTGAGCCGCTCGAGTACGTCTCAATAATCTGGCTCTTCGTTCGCCAGAAACGCTCGTACGCCCTCTTCGTGCTCCGGCGAGCCGTAGGCGAGCGACTGCGTATGTATCTCGTGGGTGAGCGCGTCTCGCCAGCCTCGATTCATGTTCTCGTGGATCGCTCGCTTCGTGAGCCCGATCGTTTTCGAGGGCCGCTTTCGAAGCGTCTCGAGGAGTTCCTCGACCGTCTCGTCTAACTCCTGTGCGGGAACGGTCTCGTTTACGAGTCCGAGCCGTTGGGCCTCGCTCGCGGAGATGAACTCGCCCGTCATCGCCAGTCGTTTCGCCGCTCGAAGCCCGACGAGTTGCGGGAGGAGGAAGGTTCCGCCCGTATCGGGAACGAGTCCGACGCGCACGAACGCGCAACTGAAAGACGCGGATTCGACGGCGTAAGCGAAGTCACTGATAGCGGTTATCGCCAATCCGGCCCCTACGGCGTCGCCGTTGACTTTCGCGATGATCGGGAGCTCGGAGGAAAGGGCCGTTTCGACCACTCGTCCGAGGGTTTCGGTGACGCGGTCGACGGATTCCTTCGGTGTTTCGTCGCGGTCGGCCATCGCCTCGAGGTCGCCACCGGCGCTGAATGCGTCTCCCTCACCGGTGAGTACGATCGCGTCGAACTGCGTAGCGTCGACGGCTTCGATGGCATCCGCAAGTTCCGTCGCAGCGCTTGCAGTGAATGCGTTGAGCGACTCGGGACGGTCGAAGGTTATCGTCCGAACCCCCGCGCTGTCTTCGACGTTCATACCGTTGCAACTCCATTCTGCCTGTTAAATTTTCCTAGACCACACAGTCTACGATCCGGTTTGTCTCTCTATTCTAAATTTATTGCTATAAACAAAATTCACACAGATATAGTATATGTGTGGAAAAATTTCACTCACCATCTCTATTCAAAATTGAGTAGGTGCGATACTGGCCGTAAAATCCTGTTATAGCAGGGACTGTCCAGCACAGAGATGGTGAACTGGGGATCCCCATTCTAGTGGATCTCCTCGTCTGAACAATATGACGTGTAGGTTCGGTTTACGGGGTCAATTCAGGCTTGTTGGATGACTATCGACGCATATCACTAAAACATATAATTAATATATTATATATTTTATTACTACTATGCTTTATTGATACCTTCCGTACCTTCACCGGCCTCGAATCTAAATAAGATAATAACTATAATAGTAGTAAATACATAGTCACCTATTTATCTGCGGAGACAGTTGTTACTGTTACGATGAACGAAGATTCGCCCGGTTTAGATGGCATGGAGGATATCGGCATTGAAACCGTCGTTCTCGGGGTACGTGCTCGCGATGACGACCGCGCCGAGACGCTCGTGGATGCCGTGGAAGATATTCGCACGTCGAACGACCTCACCGTTATCGTTGCGTATATTTTCGATAAGGACTCTCACAACGAAACCATCAAGCAGGTGGTCGGTGCGGATAGTGAGCACGTCGACCCCGACGAGTTGGCTTCCAGAATGTCCGTCGTTCGAACGATCACCGACCTTCTCGAGGCAGCGTCCATCGACGTCGAAACTCGCGCCGCACCGGGAACGAGCGGGGATGGCCTCGTCGACATCGCTGAGGACGTCGACGCAGACCGGGTGATCATCGGCGGCCGTCGCCGATCCCCCACGGGCAAGGCGCTTTTCGGAAGCGCGGTCCAGACCGTGATGTTCAACGCACCCTGTCCGGTGACGTTCGTTCGCGATCAGGAGTAAGCGGCTCTGATTCGGTGTGCGATCGATACCAGCCAGTTGTCGTCGAGCGCTGCTCGAGCCGTCAGGAATCCTCTTCACCCGGCGGGGTTCCGACTCCCGGTGTCGGGTCCGCCATCGAATCGATCACGCGCTTTCGGCGGTGTATCGCCCTGTAGGCCCGACGCAGTAGTCGATCGAGCCGCGAGTGCGAGACGCGTGCGCTCACCCGTCCGTCGCGGATGGCATCGACCACCGATTCGGGCGTGAGTCGATCCGCTTCGACGACGGTGTAGGCCCGACCGACTTCGAAGGGGTAGTGAGCGTCGCTGCCACCGATAAGCGGGAGTCCCCGGTCGGCCGCCAGCTCCTCGACGAGCGGTCGCGAACGGGGGTGTTTTCCGTTGACCTCGATGGCGTCGAACGGCACGTCCTCGAGTTCACGGATCGTGCTGTTGCGAAACGGGTGGGCCACAATCGCGGCGCAGTCGCGCTCGTGAGCCAATTCGACCGCTTGCGCCGGTGTCAGTTCCCCGGGTTTCGTTTCCGAGGGCGGGTCGGGACCCACGACGAGAACGTGGCCGCGGTCGGTCGTGATCTCGATTCCGGGCAGTGTTTCGACGTCCGCAGGCGGCTCGAGGGGGGTGTAGTAATCGTGATTAGTCGTCGCGATACCGTCGAGACCGCGCCGTTGGGCCATTTTCGCGAGTGCCCGCGCGCCGAACGGGTCGAACAGGTCCCCGAGCGTTCGCCGGCCGTGGAAGAATCGCGTGTGCGAATGGAGATCGACGATGTACACGTGAAGGCATTCGCCGGGCAGGCCCTTTTTTGCTTGGCCGGCGTATCACGCGGTATGCAATCGGATAGTCCCGCGGCGGAACGACGAGAAAGCGACCGGGTTTTCGTTCTCAATCCCGTCAGCGGGAGTCAGGATCACGTCGACGACGTCGTCAAACTGGCAGCCGATTACGGATTCGAGGTTCTGACGACCGAAGAATCCGGGGACGCGACTCGGTTCGCCCGCCGGGCCGCACCAGACGTCGATCTCGTCGCCGCAGTCGGCGGCGACGGCACCGTCAACGAAGTCGTCAACGGCATCGTCGAGGCGGACGCGCTCGAGTCGACGACCGTCGGCGTCGTCCCCACAGGAACGGGCAACAACTTCGCGACGAACATCGGTATCGAGGGTATCGAACACGCCTTCGAGGTGATCGACGACGGCCGTCGCCGAACGATCGATCTGGGGCTCGCGAACGATTGTGCGTTCGTCAACTCCTGCATCGGCGGCGTTACGGCCGAGGCAAGCAGCGATACCTCCTCCGAGACCAAACGCGATCTGGGCGTGCTCGCGTACGTCAAGAACACGCTCGAGTCGGCCCAGGAATTCGATTCGCTCCCGCTCCGAGTGGAGACGGCCGCAGAACCCGACGGCGAGTTCGAGCGCGCTTGGGAGGGCGAGGCGCTGTTCGTCCTCGTCGGTAACTGTCGACGGTTCACGGGTTCGCGGACCGCCCAGGCCCATGTCGAGGACGGACTCCTCGAGGTAACGATCGTCGAAGACGCCGCGATCCCCGATCTGCTCGGCGGCGCGTTTCTCGAGGGGTTGTTCGCTCGCGACAGCACCCACATCATCCGTCGCCGGACGCCGTCGCTGACGATCGAACACCGGGAACACGCCGTCGAGTATAGCCTGGACGGTGAAATGCTCGAGACCGAACACTTGGAACTCGACGTGAACCCAACCGCGCTCGAGATCGCCGTCGGCGAAGGCTATCAGCCGAACCCCGACGAAGAGGGGGGATTGTTCGAATCGTAGTGCGGATCGACGAGCCCCGTTAGGAGTACGCTCTCGAGGCTTCGGCTTTCTCGGGCGTCAATGGCTGTTACGGGAGATCATCACGTCGAATCTCGCCCCGTGCCGCGCGCATGAACGTCTCGTGAACGTCATTGTTCGTGCTATCGGAGTCGGTCTCGGCGCGTCGGTAGGTTCCGTCAGATTGCATCACCCACCGATTCTGATCGTCAGTCAGTAGCGTCTCGAGCACCGACTCGAGGGTCGACTGGATCTCGGGGTCGTCGATTGGTACGACTGCCTCGACTCGGGTGTCGAGGTTGCGTGCCATCCAATCCGCAGAGCCGATGTAGTACCGCGTTTCCTCGGCCGATTGAAAGTAGAAGATTCGGGAGTGCTCGAGGAAGCGGCCGACGATACTGTGAACGTCGATGGTCTCGCTGACGTTCGCCAGCCCCGGCCGAAGGCGACAGATGTCGCGAACGATGAGGTCGATATCGACGCCGGCTATCGACGCCCTGTAGAGTTCCCGCACCAGTTCTGGATCTTCTAAACGATTCATCTTGGCGACGATCTGAGCGTCGTCCCCATCCCTCGCTCGGCGGGCCTCGGCCCGAATGAGACTTCTGAACCGTTCGCGCATGTTTCCGGGTGCGACGAGCAGTTTTCGGTACTCCCGCGGCATCGAGTGGCCAGTAAAGTAGTTGAACAGTTTCACGAGATCCTGCCCGACGTCCCGATCGACGGTGAACAGGCCGAGATCCTCGTACTGCTTTGCGGTTTCCGAGTGGTAGTTTCCGGTTCCGACGTGAGAGTAGAGCCGGACGCCGTCTGACTCCTCGCGAACCACGAGCGACGTTTTCGTGTGGGTCTTGTACCCCATCGTTCCGTACGCGACGTGGATACCCTCCTCCTCGAGTTTCTTCGCCCACTCGAGGTTGTTCTTCTCGTCGAATCTGGCCTTGAGTTCCACCATCACCGCGACTTGCTTACCGTTCCGCGCGGCCTCGAGGAGGCTTTCGATCACCTGCGAGTCGCTGGCAGTCCGGTATATCGCCGCCTTGATCGCGAGCACGTCCGGATCGTTCGCCGCCTCCTCGAGAAAGCGCTGGACGGTGTCTTCGAACGAATGGTAGGGGTGGTGTACGAGCACGTCGCGTTCCCGAATCGTGTCGAAGACGCTCCCGTCGTCATCGCGTTCGTTCAACCGTGGGTGCGGTTGGGGCGTCCACTCCGGAACCGCGAGGTCATCCCGATGGAGCTTCGTCAGTTCCGCAAAGTCTCGATAATCCAACGGCCCGTCGAGCTCGAACACCTCTCGGTCGTCGAGGTCGAGTTCTCGAGTCAGGATCTCGAGGATCTCGTCGGGCGCGCCGCGTTCGATCTCGAGTCGAACCGCCGTCGCGAACCGCCGCTCCTCGAGGACTTCCTCTATCATCTCGATCAGGTCCTCCGCGACCGCCTCGTTGCGGCCGACTTCGGCGTTTCGAGTCACGCGAAAGAGTGCCGTTTCGATCACGTCAACGTCGGGAAAGAGGCGGTCCAGATGTGCGCGAACGACATCCTCGAGGAGGACGTACCGATCGTCATCGCCGTTGTCGAGAGGAATCAACCTGACCTGGTTACGCGGAATCTTTACCCGGGAGAACGTCGGGTCCTCGCCGGGCCGTTCGCGGGTGAGGATAGCCAGCGAGAGGCTCTGGTTCGAGATGAACGGAAACGGGTGGGCCGGATCGAACGTCAGCGGCGTCAGGGTCGGCAAGACCGAACTTTCGAAGTACTGGCGGATACCCTCTCGTTCCGCCGCCTCGAGGGCATCGTACTCGACGATGCGAACGCCGGCCGCCGAAAGCGCCGGTCGGATCTCCTCGCGGTAACAGCGACTCTGTCGTTCGAATATCGGCCGCGCCGTTTCGAGAACGTCTTCCCACTGTTCGAGCGGCGTTCGCCCGTCGGGCGTCTCCTCGTCGACCCCGGCCGCGATCTGTTGTTTGAGTCCGCCGACACGTTTCCGGAAGAACTCGTCCATGTTCGTCGTGAGTATCGCGAGAAACTTCGTCCGTTCCAACAAGGGGTTGTCCTCGTCGACGGCCTCCTCGAGCACGCGGCGCTGAAACGCGAGTTCGCTCAGTTCGCGGTTGAGGTAGTACGTCGGCTTTGAGAGGTCTGTCGCCGGTTCGGTCTCATTTGACCCGCTCGAGTCCGGATGCTGTAATTCTGTTCCATCGTCGGCCCCGTCACCACGACCGGATACCATCGAACGAAACTCGACCGACGACGGCGAGTCGACCGACTGCGCGTCACGTAGCGAGGGATCGTTCTCGTCGTCTTCTGCCGGACTCGAGTCGTCGGAGCAACCTCGATCCGTCTCCACGCCGTCGGTCGATCCCGCGTCCGTCTCGGAATCGCCCGTCATTGGCGGTTGGTCGCGACGATTTTGTCGTCGGATCGGTTCACGTATCCCTCTGATTCGACGGTGACGAATCGGTCCCGACCGATGTCGTACGCCGTGAGGCTCCCGCCATAGACACAGCCGGTGTCGAGACCCACCGCCGATTCGCTCTCGAACGGCTCGTTAAGAACGGTGTGTCCGAAGAAGATACGCGGCGGCCCGTCGTACTCCTCGAACCAGAACGGCCCGTCGTATCCGTTCCCCTCGGGCGATCGCATGGTCAGAACGTCTTCCCTGGAGTGATCCCCAATCGTCCGGGCCGGATCGACGCCGCCGTGAACGACGAGGCCGTCCGCCCAGGAAATCGCCGTCGGAAACGATTCCATGATCCGGCGCTCGCACTCGCCGAAGTTCGGGAGCGATGTTTGCCCGTCTAGCAGTTTCTGTTCGTTGTTCCCGCGAACGGACAGCAACTTCGACGACGCATCGATCCGATCGAGGACGGCTTTACTGTCGGGGCCTTTCCGTACCAGATCGCCGACGAAGACCGCGAGATCGCGATCGCCCAAATCGAGAACCGAAAGCAGCGTCTCGAGATCCTCGAGACAGCCGTGTACGTCCCCGACGATGTAGACATCGTCGTAGTTCTCGAGATCGATCCGTCGGTGATCGAAAGCTACCGCATCGAACGAACGGACAGTTCTGGTCACGTCTTGTCCGATAGTTCAGAAAATCGGTGATAAACCGTTTATATGTGTGTCAGCTATGGCTATATATCATATCGTACGACTGTATAGCACTCACGAGTCCTGATCTGTGTGCCGTCTCGACGTTTCGGGCTGTGAAATGGATAGTTTGTCGTGTGTATAGTCACATGCAAGAACTCCCACCTGCGGAACTCCCACCGAACGTAATACGGGTTCTATTGCGTTCTCCGGTCGATACGTTCCAGTCAGCGACCGGTCGTTTCGAAAGTTCACGCAGCCATGCTATTCGGACTGCGGCGATTGCGGTGTTCGCACGGGAACATACCGTCGCACTCGAGGACCGCGTTCATCGAACCGATTGAGGCGATATCGAAGTCAGACTGATACTCTTTGACGCCTCGTTTTTACGGAGTTACGCGCCGTCTCGAGCGGCCTCGACGACCGCTTCGACTCGCTCTCTCGAGACGGGGTTCGTCGTCTCCTGGTCCTTCTTGAGTGCGGTACCGACGATCACGCCGCCCGCGCCGGCATCGAAACAGTCGCCGATAGTCCTGCTCGTGACGCCGCTCCCGACGAGGACCGGGACGGACTCCTCGAGCGCGCCGAGCGTCTCTGCGACCAGTTCGACGTCCTCGAGTTGCGTTTCGGCTCCGGTTCCGACCCCGGAGACGATGACGCCGTCCGCGAGCCCGCGTTCGGTCGTCTCGAGTGCGACCTGCTCGATCGACGTCTCCCCGACTGGGGTCGCGTGTTTGACGTGAACGTCGGCGAGGATGGCAACGTCGGCGTCGATACGCTCGCGGAGTCGAACGGTTTCGTGGGCCTTCCCTTCGAGAACTCCCTGGTCGGTCGCCGCCGCGCCGACGTGGACGTTGACGCGAACGAACGACGCGCCCGTCGCCGCGGCGATCGACAGCGCGGCTTCGGCGTCGTTTCGGAGCACGTTCACGCCGACTGGGACGTCGACGGCGGCGGTCACTGCGGCGGTCTGGGCGGTCATCTCCGCGATCACGTGCTCGGGAACGTCCTCGGGATAGAACGGCGCGTCGCCGAAGTTCTCGAGGACGATTCCGTCGACGCCGCCCGCCTCGAGCGCCGTCGCGTCCTCGAGCGCTCGGGACCGAATCGAGTCGCGGTCGCCGTCGAATCCTGGCGAACCGGGCAGCGCCGGCAGGTGAACCATTCCGAGTACCGGTCGATCGACGCCGAACTGCTCGAGGAAATCCATAGTGGCTCTGGTGGGTCCGACACTAAAAAGGTCACTCACCGCCAGCAAGGACATCCTCCTCCGGGATGGTTTTTCACCGGCGGCCCGTAGCCGGGACGGATGACCGATCTCTTTAGCTCGCTTTCGCTGAATGGGTATCAGCTGCCGAACCGAATCGCCGTCTCGCCGATGTGTCAGTACTCCTGTGAGCCCGACGGGCAGGCGACCGAGTGGCATCGCGTTCACCTCGGCAGCCGCGCCGTCGGCGGCGCCGGAATCGTCATGACCGAAGCGACGGCCGTCGAGCCCCGGGGTCGAATTACCCCGCACGATCTCGGCATCTGGAGCGACGAGCACGCTGACGCGCTCGCGCCGACGACCGAATTCATCCGCGAACAGGGGGCGATTCCAGCGATTCAACTCGCCCACGCGGGCCACAAGGCAAGCAAGTCCCGGCCATGGGAGGGGAACCGTCCGATCCGCCCCGAAGACGGCGGGTGGGAAGTGCTGTCGCCGTCGCCCGACGCCTATCCCGACTTCAGCGGCGAACTGCCAGCGATGCGGAAAGCCGACTCGAGGGCGCTCGAGGAAGTAACTGAAGCCTACCGCGAGGCCGCAGCGCGCTCGCTCGAGGCGGGATTCGAAATCGCTGAGATCCACGCCGCTCACGGCTATCTGCTCCACGAGTTCCTCTCGCCGGTGACGAACCGCCGCGACGACGAGTACGGCGGGAGCTTCGAGAATCGGACTCGACTTCTTCGCGAGGTCGTTCGGGCGGTCGATACCGTCTGGCCGGACGAGAAGCCGCTGTTCGTCCGGATCTCCGGCACCGATTGGCTCGAGGGGCGGCCGTCGTGGGAACTCGAGGATTCGGTTCGACTCGCGGGCGACCTCGCCGCGCTCGGCGTCGATCTGATCGACGTAAGCTCAGGGGGGATCCACCCTGCACAAGAGGCTCCCGCCGGGCCGAACTTCCAGGTCCCGCTCGCCGAGCGGATCCGATCCGAGCAGGGCGAGGAGGTCGCCGTCGGCGCGGTCGGCGGTATCACCGAACCCGAGCAGGCCGACGCGCTGGTTCGAAACGGGCGGGCTGATCTCGTCCTCGTGGGTCGGGAGTTCCTGCGCGACCCGTACTTCGGCGTGCACGCGGCGACAGAGCTGGGACCCGAAGACGCCGATTCGAAGTGGCCGGTGCAGTACCGACGCGCCGTTTCGGGGCCGACCGAATAGCGACTTTCGAGCGGCGAGTTGCCGGATTTTGCCTACTCGAGGGCGGCTTCGACCGCGTCCATCGCCCGATCGACTTTGTCGACCTCGGCGTTGTACCCCATGTGGCCGAGGCGAAGGATATCGTCGGCGAGGTCGCCGAGGCCAGTCGCCAGGACGATGCCCGATTCGTCCGCAACCCGCTGTTGTACTCGTTTTGCGTCGCCCGGCAGGTGAAACGCCGTCACGGTCGGCGATTGTCGGTCGGGGTCGCTGTAGCACGACAGCCCCAGTTCGGCCCCCCGTTCGCGACAGCGTTCGGCGGCCTCCTCGTGACGCTCGTAGACGCTGTCGAGACCCTCCTCGAGAATCCGGTCGAGCGCCGTCTCGAGGGCGGCCACGTTCGCGCTCAGGTGCGTGTACGGGAATCCATCGGAGACGTCCCGCCAGGGGAGAAAGTTGGTGTACAGCGACGCCGGATCACGCGCCGTCATCCGCTCCCAGGCGCGGTCGCTGATCGCCGCCGTCGTCAGCCCCGGCGGCGCGCTGAAACACTTCTGGGAGGCCCCGAGACAGACGTCGATCCGATCGGTCGGTACCGGCGTGCCGCCGAGCGAGGAGACGGCGTCGACGACGCTCACGACGTCGTACTCCTCGAGTAGGTCGAGGGCGGGTCCGATGTCGTTGAGCGTTCCCGTCGGCGTCTCGCAGTGAACCATCGTCGCGACCGCGAAGGGCTCGCCTGCGGCCTCGGCGTCCTCGAGGGCTTGCTCGATGGCGGCTATATCGTAGGTCTCGTCGTACGGCGCGGAAACGAGCGTCGCGTCGCCGTCGGCGGCGTCGACGAACTCCGCGAAGCCGTCGCCGTAGAGCCCGTTGGAGATACAGAGCACGCGGTCGCCGGGGGCGACCAGGGAGGTGATCGCCGCCTCAAGGCCGAGTATCCCTTCGCCGCCGAGAACGACCACGTCGTTGGTGGTTCCGTAGATTTCCGCGAGTTTTCGACATGTCGCGTCGTACCGCTCTGCGAACGCGGATTCGATGTCCGGGTTCGGTTGTTCGCTCGCCATCGCGTCCCTGACCGCCGGCGGAACTGTCGTCGGGCCCGGGGTAAATCTCATGGTCGTCCATCCGAAGCGCATCCATTAGCCGGTTACGGTCGAATCCGCGTCGTTCCCACTCGTGGTTCCGCGGGGACCGCTCGAGGATGCTGCGAGCCGGATGATCCTGTTCGCCTACTCTCATTTCCTTCCAACCGGACCAGTCCCTGATGGGGGACTAAACACCGGTCCTGCGTCGTCTGGTTCCGAGATTGAAATTATTGTTGTTCGATGTGTGGTTCGGTAAAGCTTATCAATGGTGATTTGGTTATATGAATCGTGATTTCCAGTGAGCGATACCAATACTAACTCCCCGTCGGACGATCCTGCCGATTCGTTCGTTCCGGGGTCCGACGACACCGAACCGCGGATATCGTTTTACGGCGGCCGGGGGATGAGCGCGTTTCCGATCGCGTTTTTCATCGTCTGGGCGATCTTTCAGACCGCACTCTGGCGCGTCTCGAGCGAGGGCGGGCTGATCGTCGGCATCCTGATCGGCCTCATCGTCGGGATGTTCTTCGTCCGCGGCGATTGGGCGTCCTACGCGAACACCATCTTCGAGGGGATGACCCAACCGGTCGCGGTGACCGCCATCGTGGCGTGGATCTGGGCCGGAATGTTCGCCCAACTGCTGCAGGACGGCGGCTTCGTCGGCGGCCTCGTTTGGCTCGCCGACGCCGCCGGGATCGGCGGCGCGTTGTTCCCCGCCGCGACGTTCGTCCTGGCGGCCCTGTTTACGACGGGGATCGGAACGGGCTACGGCGCCGCCGTCGCGTTCGTCACCCTGTTTTTCCCGGCTGGACTGTTGCTCGGCGCGAATCCCGTTCTCATGTTCGGCGCGATCCTTTCGGGCGCGATCTTCGGCGATAACCTCGCACCAGTCAGCGACACGACGATCGTCAGCGCCGTGACGCAGGATTCGGACATCGGTGGCGTCGTCGCCTCCCGATTCAAGTACGTCTTCATCGCCGCTATCGTCGCGTTCGCCGGCTATCTCGTGGCCGGATCGTCGATGGCCGGCCTCGATATCGGCGTGGACGCAACGGCGATACTTGCCGAAGAGAGCGAGACGATCGGGCTCGTGCACGTGATCTCGATGGCCGTCGTCATCGGAACTGCCATCGCGGGTCGTCACATCGTCGAGGCGATCTCCTGGGGGATCGTCACTGCAATAGTTGCAAACCTCAGTCTCGGGCTGATGTCTGTCGGCGAGATCGTGACGTTCAACGCCCCGCCGGACGCGCCGGCGGCTGAACCCCTCTCGGCGCTCCCGTTCCTGACGATCGTGGACGACCCCGATTCGGTCGGCGTCACCGGCAGCTTGTTAGACGGCGCGGCGGGGTTCTTCGAACTCGCGATTCTCGTGTTGTTGATCATCGCGGCGGCCCAGATCATGATCCGCGGCGGCGCGTTCGATGCAATTCTCGAGTGGTCGATCGACACCCTCGCGACGAACGTACGAAACGCCGAACTGACGATGGTCGGCTCCGCGGCGCTGATAAACGCCATCATCACGATCAACACCGCCGCCGAGATCGCGATCGGACCGTACATCTCGAAGATCGGCGAGCGGTTCAACTTAAACGGCTACCGTCGGGCGAATATTCTGGACGGCCAGACCGCCGCATTGGGGTACATCTTCCCGTGGTCTGGCGGGGTGTTGGCCGGCTACTCGGCGATGCAAGAGTTACCTGGATCGTACGACTGGCTCGATGAAGGAATGCTCGTGACGCCGATCGACGTCGTCCCCTTCGTCTTTCAGGGCTGGTTACTCGTGGCGGTATTCGTTATCGCGGCGCTAACCGGGTTCGGTCGCGAGTACGTTACCGACCGCGAGAGTTCGGAGGTGGCACGGCTATGAGCTTTCTCAAAAAGTACCTCAAAGGATGGCAGTTCCGGAGCACGACACCAACGTTCGACGTCGGCGACGAAATCTCCGTGTTCATCGCCGAATCGAACAGCGATGGGAACGGACACGCGTACATCGGAGATACCCACGTGATCGTTGACGACGCCGGCCCGGCAACCGTCGAAAAACGCGTTCGAGTCCGTATCACCGAGTTCGACGAGACAAACACGACCGGCCGCGGCGAGTTCCTCGAGGTCGTCGGCGAGAGTTCCTACACAGAGTAACGAGCGCCGCGTTCCGCTCCTTCTGATCCGTAATCTAAGCCATCCCGTTTGTCGTTCCCTCGAGGGTACCTTCTACCCGAGCCGACAAAATTTGACAGATATGAATGTATGATGATTCACTCTCATATTGACCGAAACCCCGCTTTCGACTGATTTCCGTCCTCGGTGTTGCCAGTGAATCAGTGTGGCTTTTCGGATCCGCTTTTCGCGCACGCTACCGGCGATTTCACTCTCCTTGGATCTAAAATATCATCCCAGACTGGCATCTATGCGACGAGAGGAACGAACGCGCCTCGAGAGCTATCCCGTAGTTCGAGATAGCTGCGTTCAGTGCGTCTTCAGGATCTATTATGGAGTTTTATTGGTAACGGCTTGAGCAATCCTCGAGTCCAACCTACGACTGGTGATAACTGAACCGCAACCCCTTCCTGATATGTATGGATGTCTATGAATATACAATCATGATGTAGACAATATATTTTATATCACTACTCCCTGTTGGTCATCCATGAGATAAAATGAGGGTCTTCAATTGGCTCTCACCGCGTTACTTCGCTGGGCTGGGCTGGAGACGGTCCGGTTAGTTGCGCTCTTCGAACGCCTCGACACCGGCACCGGCCGTCGCGATGTCTTCGGAGACATCACCGCCGCTTGCACCCACCGCGCCGACGACTTCGCCGTCGACCTCGAGGGGAATGCCGCCGCCGAAGGTCACGACGCGGTTGTCGTCGGTCGACTGCAGCCCGTAGACGTCGCCGCCGGGTTCGGAGCCTTCTTTTAAGTTTTCACTCGGCTTTTTGACCGCTGCTGCGGTGTAGGCTTTGTCGCGTGCGATGCTGGCCGCGACGAGCTTCGCACCGTCCATACGGCGAAACGCCAACAGATTCCCTTCGTTGTTCGTAACGGCGAGGTTCATCGGGACCTCGAGCTCGTTCGCTTTCGCTTCTGCAGCGTCTAGGATCTCCTTCGCCTCGTCGAGAGAGACCGATTGGTGGTTCTGCATTTCACTTTCGAGTCGTCGACCACCGTATAAAATGACTTTGGAACGTTTCTCCGGGCGTCGATTTTCGTCTTCTCGTGAACGGCGGGAGCTATCGTGTCCGGTCCCCGCGGATGGGTTGGTATCTCGTTCGAGTGACCGATTCGAGCCGCTGTATCGATTATTCGAGGGTACACTCCGGTTTCCGTTGTGAATGCCGCTGTTATAACTCTCACCGCTGTCGTACTCCGCTGGGATTGAAGCCTGCTATCCGGTACCATCGGATACTGAATCCACTCATCTGTTACGTATGTATGTGTGTAATGATGGTGGCGAACGCAGGACATCTATCCAACCTAGCCTTTCGAACCGGTTCGTTAGACTCTCACCGTGGGAACACAGACACACCGTTGAAGTTCTGCTCGGAAACACCACTCTCTGTCCGGCATGACCGAATAGAACGCACGTACTGTTCGCCTAATTTATCGGAATCCCAACGAAGAACACGGCGAGATCGATTCTGAGGCGGTTTGTATCGCCCCCATCTCTCTGTGAAACGATCTTGATATCGACTGTCGTGTCCACTCGAGTACCAGTTGACGATGTAACTGACTGTTCTGAGCGGTCGTCTCCGACCGTTTTCCCTAGCTTTTTTAGAGCGAACTTCGTTTGTCTCGATAATGCTCCACGCCAAAGGAACGCTTTGTACGATCGATGTCGACGATCGATCGATTCGGACTGAATCGATCGAAGACGAACTCTCGGAGTTCGTCGGCGGACGCGGCGTCGCGACGAAGCTCGCTCACGATCGAATCCCGTTCGATGCTGATCCGTACGGTTCCGAGAACCGGCTGTACTTTTCGACGGGCCCGCTCCAGCAATCTCGGATGAGTTTCACCGGTCGAATGAACTGCACCGCGCTGTCGCCGCTGACCGACGGTGTCGCCTCCGCGAACGCCGGCGGATATCTGTCGCGAAACTTCGTCGGAACCGGCCACAGCGTCGTCGAACTCACGGGTGCGAGCGACGAACTGCTCGCCGTCCACGTGACCGACGACGGCGTCGAGTTCGAGGAAGTGCCCGAACTCGAGGACGCGACAGTCCCCGAGGTGACGGCCGTGATGAACGAACGCCACGGACTCGAGAGCGAGAACCTCGCGACGATCGGACCGGCCGGCGAGCACGGCGTCCGATTCGCCTGCGTGATGACCTACGACAGTCGCGCGTTCGGTCGCGGCGGGCTCGGTGCGGTGATGGGTTCGAAGAACGTCAAGTGCATCACCTTCCAGGGCGACTCAGCGCCCGACGTCGAACTTCCCTCCGAAGACACCCAGTCGGCTGTCCACCGAGAAGCCGCGACCAGCGATCACATCATGCGCCGGCAGGGAACGACGAACTCGATCGAGTTCATCAACGACAACTTCTCGCTGCCGACGCGGTACTTCTCCGAGCAGTCGTTCGAACACGCCGAGGATATCGGCGGCGACGCCGTCGAGGAGAAAAAGTACGAAAAGGCCTCCTGTTCTGTCTGTGCGTTCGCCTGCAAACTGCCGACCCGGGACGAAGAAACCGGCGTCGAGACCGAAGGGCCGGAACTCGAGACGGTCTTCTCGTTCGGTTCGAACTGCGGCATCGGCGAACTGGTCGAGATCATGCGGTCGAACGAACTCTGCGATCGCCTCGGCATGGACACAATCTCCTGTGGCAACGTCGTGGCGGCGTACCTCGACAGCGAAGCAGAGTTCGGAAACGCTGAGCTCGTCCACGACATCGTCGAGAAGATCGCGTTCCGAGAAGGAGAGGGCGACCTGCTGGCGGAGGGCGTCGCCCGCGCCCACGACGAGCTCGGCGTCGAGAACTTCTCCGTCAAGGGAATGGAATTCGCCGCCCACGACGGCCGCGCGATCAACGGGCAGGGGCTGTCTTACGCGGTTTCGAACCGCGGGGCGGACCACATGTACTCGACGACCCTCGGCGACGAGTACGGCGGCGACGTCGATCCGCAGGGCACCGCTGGCAAGGCGGGACTCGTGATCGAAAACGAAAACCGCAACGCGTTCCGAGACAGCGGCGTCATCTGCCAGTTCGGGGTCGGTCGGGCCGTCGAGGGCGAGCGCTTCGAAGCGCTGTTCGACGCCGACTACGACGACCTCCTCGAAATCGGCGCTCGAATCGTCGAACTCGAGCGCCACTTCCGAAACCAGCGCGGACACGCCGGTGAGGAGGATCGACTACCCTACGAGATTCCGGACCTCGAGTCCTCGATCGAGGAGTACTACGAACTGCGCGGCTGGAACGAGGACGGCACCGTTCCGTCGGGGGCCGTTGCAGAGTACGCACAAGCCGACTGAGAAGTCGATTCGTTTTTCGATTCCTACGACGGATTCTTCGTTCTCGGGCGAGTGTCAGGTCGTGTTCTTGGGCGAGGATCCGGTCGTCGAGTTATCCGCCTTCGGCCGGCGGCGATGCCGCGAGCACGTCGCCGTCCGCGACGGGCGTTTCAGGTCCGTCTTCGAAGACGACGTTTCGACCGTTTTGCATGACGGTGACCGATTCGCTGAACCCGTCATCGTCGAACAGTAGTTGCTCGAGTTCCGGACTCTCGTCCGCCAGGGATTTGAACACGTCACCGACGGTCGCGTCGGCATCGACCTCGCGGTCGTGGGACTTCCCGCCGGCGGCTTCCCGGAGGGGCCCGTATAGTTCGCATGTTACCTGCATCGACAGTCACTCCGTCGCGAACGCACTTGAACCATCTGCTCTCAGGTCAGCGTCGCCGCGCCGACAGCAGTCAGGAACGAAGTCGCCGTCGAGAATTCGTCCGTTACTCGGGTGGCGCGTCCCACTCCTCGCCGTTGTCCTGCGGATCGTAGTCGATCGTCTCTTGAGCGTTCTCGATGCTGTACCAGCGCCGGTCGTTGTCGCTGACGCCGCTGAAAATCTCGAAGCCGGGCTCGTCGGTCTGCAGACAGCACTCGATCATGTGGGCGAAATCGCGCCGGGATTGCCACATGCCTTTCATGCGGGCGACCTGCTGTTCGTACTCCTCGCTATCTCGATCGAACTCCCCGCTGTCGGCACCGTTCTCGGCGTCGCCGAAGGGGTGGTCGTACTCGGGCATTCGAACGCTGCAGATCCGAATCGCGTGGGCTCGTTTCGGGTACTCGTAGTTCTCGACGTAGTATCGACAGAGCGCCTCGCCGAAGCTCTTCGAGACGCCGTAGTACGAATCCGGTCGAATCGGATCGTCGTCCGAGAGCCGGAACGGCGCGTCGCTTCCGAAGTACAGCTCAGGCGCGTTGTCGGCCTCGTACATCCCCATGACGTGGTTCGACGAGGCGAAGACGACCGTCTCGAGTTCGGCTTCGCGGGCGGCCTCGAGGGCGTTGAGGGTTCCGATGATGTTTGGCTGGTGTACATCCTGCCAGGAACCGTCAGCGAACGGGAATCCGGCGAGGTGGATCATCGCGTCCTGTCCGGCCGCTGCGGATCGAAGTTCCTGTGCGTCCGCAACGTCGGCGACGACCGTGTCGTATTCGCCGTACTCGCCGTCGTCGGGGTCGTTTCGATCGAAGTAGGTAAACTCGTAGGAGGGTGCGTCGTGAAGATGATCGATGATAGCGGTTCCACAGCGCCCGTACGCGCCAGTCAGTAGAACGTTCATATCTCTGAATCCGTATTGACCCAACTATAATCATTCGATCTGCGAAGAAGCCACGACGGATCAACGACTGACGGGATTAGGAGCGACTCACATCGGCCGAATTGACCGATCCCTACCGCTTTTCGCAGAGAGTAGGCTCGAGGAATCGGGGATGCGTTGTCTCGGAGACCCCCGCCTAGGTCAGTCCGCGACCCATCGGGTCTCGAGACGGGCTATGGAACGACTCGATGCCAGACACCACAAGTTGGGTGCTAGTGAGCGATGATAGGGTGGTTCCTCGTGATGGCTGGCACTCGAGGGAAACTCGAGCGAACGACAAAAGTCTTGTGTTACCGATGGACACGATCGTTCGGTACCAGTGGGTCGTCCCGTATGGACACGAAAACGAAATCTCGACAGTGACTTTAGAACTGACTCGCCGCCAGCAGATAGAATCCCTGTCCGTACGACGTCGTCGTCAGCGGTGCGCCGGGACCGCCCGGTGGGCCGGCGACGCGTCGGACCGCACCGTCTTCTGCGACGAGTCCCTGGCAGACGTCCATCGCATCCGCGGCGGCCGACCTGTACGCGTCGTCGCGGACGATTCCCAACTCGAGGGCGCGCTTGAACGCGTAGGTGTACATGAGCGTTCCAGAACTCTCGAGCGGGGTGTGGGGGTCGTCGACGACGTTGTACCACATGCCGCTGTCGTCTTGGTGTTCGATGATCGTACTCGAGACGTCTCGGAAGATGTCGATCAATTCATCGCGATCCGGGTGATCTTCCGGGAGGAATTCTAACACGTCGACGATCGCGGCCTGTATCCACCCATTGCCGCGAGCCCAGAAAGTACTCTGCGGATAGCTGTTTGGCTGTTCGTGCCAGATGTGTCGGAAGAGACCGGTGTGTGGATCCTGCAGATGTTTAGCGTGGACGATGATCTGTCTGGCAGCCTCGTCGAACGCCTCGGGGTCGTCGGCGGCCGCGCCGTAGCGAGCGAAAAACGGACACATCATGTAGACGGAGTCGATCCAGAGGCCCTTCACGCCCGAGAGCTCCGGCACGTGGTGGGGAATGCCGCCGTCTTTGGTTCGCGAGACCGATTGGAGGTTCTCGTACTCTCCGCGTGCGGCCTCGAGGTAGCGGTCCTCGCCGGTCCGTCGGTAGAACTCGAGGACGCCGTGGCCGATCGAGGTCGTGTTGTTGGTGTTCATCGCCTTGCGCTCGTCGATGTGCCAGTGGGCGTCGTATTCTTTGCCGTGCTGGAAGACTTCGATCGGATAGCTCGGTCCGTAGGACAACTGCCCGTTGCTATCCTGGGTTTCGACGGCGCGGTCGACGAGGTCTCGAGCGGTTTCGAGACACTCCTCTCGTTCGGTCGCGAGCAGGCCGTTGATGGCGACCCCTTTCTGCCAGACCTCGTTTTCCATGTCGTGATCGATAGTGTACGATGCGACAGCAGCAACTGTCTCGTCGAGGGATACGGTCATTCTTACGTTACTGCATACTTCCACGGACCCCTGATAAATCTTGCTGGATGACCTGATACTGGCGGTCGAAACACTCGGTATAACGGTCTATCCTTAAGGTTTGTCCGTACGCGGACGACATCTTTATCTGGCAGCCATTCGATTTTGTGAGTATGGCGTCTGCGAAGGTACGGGATGGGCTGCGAGACGTCGCAGTCGGTCTCCTGACACCGTTCGACGAAACGGGCCGAATCGATCACGAAAAGCTCGCAGCGAACGCAACCGATCTCGCAAGCGAAGGGCTCGGGACGTTCCTCGCGTGTGCGAACATCAGCGAGTATCACTCCCTGACCCATCAGGAACGCATCGACATCACGGAGACCAGCGTTTCGGCGTTACCCGACGACGCCTGCGTGCTCGCCGGCGTCGGTGGCAGTACGAAGACCGCACAGGATCTAATCGCGAACTACGAACGTCTCGACGTCGACGCGATGATGATCATGCCGCCGGATCACACCTACATTCACGAGCAAGGGCTTCTCGAGTACTACGATGCGCTCGCGACGACGGCTGACAGCCCGATCGTTCCCTACGTTCGCGGGTTCGAACCGTCGGTGGAATTCCTGGCATCCCTGACCGAAATCGAGAACGTCGCCGGAATCAAGTACGCGATTCCGGATGAAGTCAAACTCGGCCAGGCAATCGCCGCGGGCGACGACGACGTGATCTGGGTCGACGGCATGGCAGAACCCTACGCGCTTTCGTTCTGGTCGCAGGGGGCCGAGGGATTCACCGCCGGTGTGACCAACTTCGAGCCCCGCCTCGGGATCGCCCTCCTGACGGCGCTGCGCGAGGAGAACTGGGAGCGGGCCCGCCGACTCCAGAACGCCGCCGTTCCCTACCAGCAGTTCCGCAACCGGACGGGCGAGAACAACACCCTCCCGGACGCGATCAGCGTTCCGGCGGTCAAACACGGCCTCGAGATGGCCGGCTTTAACGGCGGAGACGTGCGCGAACCGATCGTTCCCCTCTCCGAGTCGGACAAAGCCGACGCCGAGGCGCTCTACGAACAACTCCAGACCGACCTCGAGCAAATCCTCTAACGCGACTCCCGTTTTACTCGACTTCTCGAGTCGATACCGACCTCGCTACCACTCGTCCCCGTTTTGGTATTGCCCTTCACCTGATCGTCAGCAGTGACGTCTCTCCTTTTTGGGTACGTTTCACCCGACCATCGCGACCGGGCTCGAGCACGCTGATACCGCTATTTTGTCTTGAGAATGTCCGGTACTGCCGGACGAATATTCTACTTTCACGGCGCTTTGGCGCTACTGATTACAGGTGTACTTATGTAATCCAACACGGTGTGAGTGGATGCTACATTTAAATAATCTCGTACCCGGGTGGTAGCGTCCTCATTAGTCGGGTTTAGGAGGTGCGTTCGGTAACACCGGATGATTTCTCCCCTTCCGTCCCCGTTTTGGGACCCTGACTGGGTATCGGGCCTACAATTTCGATAGAAGCGATGTTTTGCTATCGGCTATCCGGACGTATCGAACGGCTGCCCGAAAACGGCGAGAACAGGTCGGTTGGGTCCGCAGGTGGCTGGTGGTCCTCAAATCATTCGATAGACTTCGTCCATCCACTGATCGCTGTCGTCGTCGACGGTGATCCCGTCCATCTGTTCCGCCCAGCGTGCCTGTGCGTCGCTGGTTTCCATAACCTCCTCGATCGCCTCGGGATCCTCGAGTTCCATGAACCCGAAGACGTGGCCGTCCTGTTCGAAGACGCTGTAGGTCTCGAGTCCGGCGTCGGAGTCGAGATAGGCCTCCTCGAGCCACTCGGGAACGTCCTCGTGTGCCTCGCGGTACGCCTCGCGCTGTCCGTCGGCGATCTCCAGGTGGAATGCAATCCGTGCCATGCGTTTCGCTCATCGAGTGGGAGTCCCATAGGTATTCGGTTGGCTGGCTGCGGTCGCGAGCGGTCGTCCGCTACATCGAACGGAGAAAAACGGCGCGAGTCGAAGTGGTCGTTACCGAAACTGCGGCATGACTTCGTCGGCGAACAGTTCCATGCCGTCAGTGTCGGGAAGGTCGACGAACCAGCCCTGGAATTTCGTGACGCCGGCGTCGATCCGTCGTTCGATCGCCTCGGCGCACTCTTCGGGCGTTCCCATGACGAAGTATTCGCGGGCGTCCTCGACGGTCTCGATCGGTGCTTGGTCCTGGTACTCCTCCTCGAACTGGATCGGCGTCATCAGATCGACCAACTGCTCGAGTGTCTCCTCGTCCCGGGTGCAGATGACGTGACCGTCCCAGGAGTACTCGATCTCGTCGGGATCGCGCCCGACCGTTTCGCAGTGATCCTCAATGACGCCGATCTTGTGCTCGAGCGTCTCGGGTTTTCCGTTGAAGACGTCGGTATTCCAGCAGTCGGCGTGTTTCGCGACGAGTTTCAGGGTAACCTGCTCGCCCTGGCCGCCGACGAGGATCGGCGGGTGGGGGTCCTGTACGGGGCCGGGCTCGCAGTACGCGCCGTCGATTTCGTAGTGGTTGCCCGAGAACGATGCGCCGTCGTCGGGGTCGCTTTCCCACATGCGCTTCATCAGTCGGATACCCTCATCTAAGCGCATCAGACGGTCGAAACCGTCGCGATACTCCCAGCCGTAGGCGTCGTACTCGCCGTCGTGCCAGCCCGCCCCGAGGCCGAGTTCGAGGCGGCCGCCGGAAATCACGTCGAGCGTCGCTGCCATCTTCGCGACCAGCGCGGGATTCCGATAGTCGTTACAGAGGACGAGCGAACCGATGTTGATCTCCTCGGTAAAGCCTGCTATCGCCGACAGCACCGTCCAGACTTCGTACTCCGCGTGGCCGCGCCCGAGCATGAGGTGATCGGGTGCCCACGCGGCGTCGAAGCCGAGTTCCTCGGCCAGCAGGACCGATTCTTTCGTCTGCTCCCAGTCGAGAGACTCGAGGCGCGGCGTATCGCGGTGGACCGGCTCGTCGTCGCCCTCGTCGGGCGCGCCGGCGAACACCGGGACGTTGAACTCGAACGTAATATCCCTGGCGCTCATAGATTACTCGACGCGGTAGTGCTCTAAGGCGTCGCGGTTGACTTCCGAACTCAGCCCGACCGTTTCGGGGAGAGCGATCGAGCCGTTCTCGGCGTTCGGCGGGTTGGCGTAGATCGCGTCGGCGTAGGTCGACTCCTGTTCGCCCTGGCGCTCTTGATACCACTCGGGGATCGGGAAGTACTCGGCCATCGGCGCGTTCGTCGAGGCGGCGATGAAGTGCAGGTGCGGGTTCGTCCCCGAGTGGGGAATCACGGGCACGTCGCGGGCGCTGGCCATCGAGTCGATCTTCAGCAACTCGGTCAGGCCGCCACAGCGGTGGACGTCCGGCTGGAGGATGTCGACTGCTTCGCGCTCTAACAGTTCCTTGTGGCCCCAGCGGGTGAACTCGTGTTCGCCGCCGGAGATGGGGACGTTCGACGCCTCGCGGACCTCCGCGTAGCCGTCGATGTCGTCAGGGATGACGGGTTCCTCGACCCACTCCATGTCGTAGCGCTCGAGGCGCTTGAGCATCTTCTTCGCGTAGCGAACGGTCCAGCCCATGTAGGCGTCGCCGGCGATGCCGATCTCGTCGCCGACGGCATCCCGAACCGTCTCGACGATTTTCTCGTTTTCTTTCATGCCTTCGCGACCGGCTTCGGGGCCGTGGAGAAATCGGAGCTTCATCGTGTCGAAGCCGGCCTCGGCGTACTCCTGCGCTTCGCGCTCGAGTTTATCGTGGTCGACCGGGTGGAGGTTGCTCGCGTAGCAGGGAATCTCGTCGGTCACGGGTCCGCCGAGCAGTTCGTACACCGGTTTTTCTGCTTCTTTCCCGGCGATGTCCCACAGCGCGAGGTCGACCGCGCTGATGGCTTCGATAGCCGCTCCCTTTCGACCGAACGGGATCGTCGCGCGATACATCATGTCCCAGAGCCGTTCGCGCTGGTGTGGATCCTCGCCGACGATCAGCTTCGAGAGCGTTTCGTCGACGATGGTTTCGATCGAACCGGTCGCCCAGTTACCGACACCAACGCCGGTGATACCGGCGTCCGTTTCGACTTCGACGACGACATCGCCGACGGGCCCCATCCACTTGCGGCGGGCTTGTGGATTGTCGCCGTCCGCGTTGTTGTACTCGTCGAACTTGCTCATGACGGTGACGAGCGGGAACTCGACGAACTCGCCCCAGGAATCGGTGCTGACCTTCGTGACTGTGATGTCTGTGATTTCCATACGTTCAGATCACGCTTCGTTAGCTCACCTCAAGATGGGGTAAACAGCCCCATAAGTGTTTATAGTGAGCAGCCCCCGGGCGTTCGAGACAATCCCAAAGTACGCGATCAAGAACCCCGATGACGGTTCCCACACCTAAAGATATTTGTAGGTGAGTCCCCCAACTACTGATAGCTTGACCAGAGCGAGAGGCAACCCTACATGAAGGCTATAGTCCATACCGGTCCCAGATCTATCGAAATCCGCGAACGAGAGGAAGTAGTACCAGCCGATGACGAAGTACGCGTCCGCGTCCATTCTGCCGGACTGTGCGGAAGCGATGCTCACGCGTATAAATACGAGGACGGCTACGAGTGGATCCCGATGCCGCGCATCATGGGCCACGAGTACTCCGGCGAAGTCGTCGAAGTCGGCGACGACGTGACCGACTTCTCGGTCGGCGACCACGTCGTCGAGGAGCCGATCCACGACTGTGGCTCCTGTTTTCAGTGCAAGAACGGCCAGCCTAACGTCTGCCAGAACTTCGAGATCACGGGAATGCACAACGACGGTGCCTACACCGAGTACACGACGGTGAAGCCGCGAGATCTCCATCACATTCCCGACGACCTTCCGCTCGGACAGGCGAGCATCACCGAACCGCTCAGCATCGCGACGCGCGCGGTGTTCGATCAATCGAACGTAACCCCCGGCGATACCGTTCTCGTGGAAGGTCCCGGCCCGATCGGCGTTCTCGTCGCAGCCGTCGCGGACGCGATGGGGGCAGACGTCATCGTTTCAGGACTCGGCAAAGATACCGAATACCGACTCCCGCTGGTCGAACAACTCGGTATCGAGACGGCCGATATTCAGACGACGGATCTCGAGGATACCGTCGAGACGCGAACCGACGGCATCGGATTCGACGTCGTGTTCGATACGACGGGGCACAAAAGCGGCGTCGAGATGGCGATCGAACACGTTCGGAAGGGCGGGCAGGTCGTCGTCGTCGGCCTCCCCGGCGCACCGAGCGAAGTGTTCATGACGCCCGTCGTCCGCGGCGAAGTCGATGTCAATACCTCCTACGGCTCGACCTGGCAGAACTTCGAGCAGGCGATCCGCCTCCTCTCTGCTGGTGCGATTGATGCGGACGCGATCATCGATCGATCGTTCAGCGTCGACGAACCGACCGCCGCATTCGAGGCATTCCTCGAGTCTGAAACCTGCAAACCCGTCTTTTCGTTCACCGACATCTGAGGCCGTTGTCGAAACCGTCCAGCGAACTCTTCTCGCCGATGAGCGCTTCTAAAATACCCTGTCCGCCACGCCGTCGTTTGCGGACGGGACGTTCCGTTCGACGGTGCCATTCGGAACACAACGTTTAGTATCGCTCGAGGCGACCGTTCAGTAACCAATGGTGTTGGACACTCACACGCACGCCTGGACGCGCCCGACGCGAGACCACCCCTGGGTTAACGGGGCCATCGTGGACGCCATCGACGGCTTCGACGTCGACACCGTCTACGACGCGGAACGGCTCCTGGCCGATATGGATGCGATCGGCGTCGACGAGGCCGTCGTCGTCGGCTATCCGATCTGCGAGTGGACGGACAACGCCTACACGCTCGAGTGCGTCGAGGAATTCGACAGGCTCTCGGGCATCGTCATGCTCGATCAGTTCGCAGACGGCGCGGCCGACCGCCTTCGGACATCGATGGCCGTCGACGGAGTTCTCGGTTTCAGACTCGGTGCGATCTGTCCGTACGATCGAATGTGGGAGACCTTCGACCCTTCCGTCTCGTGGCTTCGGGAGGCGATCGACGAGACGGCGTTCTGGGAGGCCGCCCGCGAGACCGACGCCCTCGTCCAGATCCTCGCCCACGTCGACCAACTCAAGGACGTGATCGAACTGGTCGAAACGTACCCGGCCCTCTCTTACGCGCTCGATCACTTCTGTCACGCCGACCCCTCGATTCCGCCGGAAGACGGTGCGTTCGCCGACCTCGAAGCGCTCGCTACAGAGGAGTACGACGTCGCGGTGAAGGTTTCCGAGGTCGTCCACCGCTCCGAAGAGGAGTTCCCCTACGAGGACATGCACGACCACGTCCGCTGGCTTCTCGAGACCTTCGGCCGCGAGCGGGTCGTCTGGGGCTCTGACTTCCCAAACGTCAGCGACGAGGCGACCTACGAAGGGAGCCTGCGCTGGCTCGAGCACGTCGACTGCCTCTCGAAGAAAGACCGGTCGTGGCTCACCGGCAGGTCGTTCGAGACCGTCGCCGGGATCTGATCCGTCGAGCGCGTCGAAGATCGTGAACGCGTACGCGTTTACTCGCCGACGACGTGGTTCTCGAGCGTGCCGATACCCTCGACTTCGGCCTCGACGGTGTCGCCGGGTGCGAGCAGCTCCGGCGGGTCGCGGAAGACGCCGACGCCGCCCGGCGTTCCGGTCGAGATGACGGTTCCCGGCTGCAGGGTCGTGACATGACTGAGGTACTCGATCGCGTCGCCGACGTCGAAGATGAACTCCGCCGTCGTCGATTCCTGTTTGACCTCGCCGTTGAGTCGAAGTTCGACTTCGACGTCGTTCGGATCGATCGCATCGGGGGCGGTCAGCGCGGGCCCCATCGGCGCGAACGTGTCGTAGCTCTTGCCGCGGAAGAACTGTCCGTCCTCGAACTGGGCGTCTCGAGCGCTCACGTCGTTGACGACCGTGTATCCCGCAACGTACTCTTCGGCGTCCGCCGCGTCGACCTCACAGGCGGTTCGGCCGATGACGATGCCGAGTTCGACCTCGTAGTCGACCTGCTCGACGTCGTCGGGGTGGACGATCGGCGCCTCGGGATCGGTGACGCTCGAGGGCGACTTCGCGAACAACATCGGCTTTTCGGGGATCTCCTCGTCCTGTTCTTCGGCGTGGTCGTAGTAGTTGAGCCCGATGCAGATGATCTGCTCGACCGAGGGAACCGGCGCGAGGTAGTCGTCTGGCTCCTCGATCGCCGGCAGTTCGCCGATTTCGGCGGCGCGTTCGACGCGCCGACGGTAGCCCGGCGTTGCGAGTTCTTCGAGCGATGGTTCGCCGAATCGGTCCAGTCCGTACGTCTGATCGTCGACGATGACGCCCCAGCGGACGCCGCCGCTCGTCGCGAATCGAATGAATTGCATCGTTTTTCCATCCCAGCCGCGACTCTTGAATCTTTCTTTCGTCCATCACCGACTTGATGACGCTCGAGCGGTTCGAACCTGGCGACGGCGGGCGGACGAACGGACTTACGCGCCGGGATCGAGGAGCGTAATCGGGTGGCGCGGCTGTCGGGTCAGCAGCGAGTCGAGTTGCTCAAGACAGGACGTGCCGCTCGCGACGACCGTTCGATCCGCCGCGTCGGGCATCTCGAACTGCGATTCGAGGCGGCTGCCGACGTCCATGCTCAGTTCGTAGTACTCGCTCTTGTAGCCGAAACTGCCGGCCATGCCACAACACTCGACGTCCGACGTGGTGACGTCGAACCCCTGGCGTTCGAGGACGGCCGTCGTAAACTCCTCGAGTTCGAGGGTTCGCTGCTGGCAGTGTGAGTGGTAGGCGATGTCGGACGCGGTCGCGTCGTGCTCGGCGTCCCGAAGCGGGGTGGGGTCGACGCCGTTCTCGAGCAGGCCGTAGACGTACTCGAACAGTTCGTAGCTACGCTCTGCGAGCGATTCGTACCGGTCTTCGGAGAGCAGTCGCTCGTACTCGCCGCGGAACATCGCGAGGTCGCTCGGTTCGATGACGACGACGTCGTAGCCGGCGTCGATGTGGGCCTCGAGGTCCGCACGAACTTCGCGGGCGTGTGCTTCGGCCGTCGAGATCATCCCCTGGGAGAGCGGCGCGCGACCGGAAGAGGCCACGTCGGGGATTTCGACCGCGACGCCGAGGGCCTCGAGCGTCCGGACGGCCGCCTTCCCTCGCTCGGTTCGGACGTGGTTCGTATAGAGGTCGGGGTAGACCACGGCGTGGTACTCCGCGTCGACGGGGCGGGGCGCGTCCCGGTTGCGGAACCACTCGACGAGCGTCTCGCGTTCGAACGTCGGCAGTTCTCGGCGGCGGTCGATGCCGAGCACTCGTTCCATGAGCATCCGCGACGGCGGCGTCCCCGCGGCCCAGTTCGACAGCGGCGCGGTCGCGGAACCGAGTTTCGCGAGCGTATCGAAGTTGCCGAAAAAGCGTTTTTGCAGGTCGAGGCCTGCGGGTTCTTCATCGGGTGTGAGCCCTTCGACGAGGAAGTCGAGTTCGCCGCCGTCGGCACCGCGATTTCGCCGGTCCCGGACGACGGTGTTGATCCACGGAATATCGATCTTCACCGGACACTGGTTGACACACCGCGAGCAGCCCGTACAGAGGTCGTTGAACTCCTCGGTCGACTCCTCGCCGTTGACGCCAGCCTCCCAGCCGGTGGCGATGCCGCCGGCGTAGGTTTCGCCGCCGAAGGCGTGGCCGCCGACGGACTGAAAGTTCGCACACGAGTTCGCACAGGCCGAGCACCGAATGCAGTAAAGCGTCTCCCGGAGTTGGTCGTCGTCCCGCATCTCCATTCGGCCGTTGTCGAGGAGCACCAGGTGGAACTCCCGATCGTTTTCGGCGTCCGAACTCGAGTCGCTAGCGGTACCTGCGATCGGCCCCTCGGAGTCGAAGTCGACCGTCGGCGTCGCCACCGGCGGCGAGAACAGCGAGACGTAGGAGGTGATGTCCTGTCCGGTACCCGAGCGGGCGATCAACTCGACGAACGGCTGGAGGTCCTCGAACGTCGGCACGATCTTCTCGACGCCGGCGACGGCGACGTGCGTGTCGGGGACCGCGACGGTCTTTCTGGCGTTGCCCTCGCTGGTGACCAGCGCGATGGTTCCGGTGTCCGCGGTCACGAAGTTCGCGCCGGTGATTCCAATGTCCGCCTCCTGAATCTGCTCGCCGAGGTACTCTCGAGCGAAGTTCGTTAGCTCCTCGGCCGTCTCGAGGGGTTCTTCGGGGTCGAACTGTTCGTTGAACAGGGTCGCGATCTCCTCGCGCGACTGGTGGATCGCGGGCGCGACGAGGTGGCTGGGCGCTTCGTCGGCGACCTGCAGGACGAACTCGCCGAGGTCGGTTTCCCAGACGTCACAGCCCTCGTCCTCGAGGTGTTCGTTGAGTTCGATCTCCTCGGTCGTCATCGACTTCGATTTGACGACGGTTTCGGCCGCGCGTTCGCGGGCGAGTTCGCGCACGTACCGGTTCGCGTCGGCCGCGTCGTCGGCGAGGTAGACCGTCCCGCCGTTCGCCTCGACGGTCTCGCGCACCTGCTCGATCAGCGAGGGGAGTCGCTCGATGGCGTCTTCTTTGATGGCGCGCGCTCGGTCCTTGTACGCGTCGTAGTCCTCGAGTCGGGCGACGGATTCGTAGCGGCCCTCGTTGAACCCGCGAGCGTTGCGCTCGACGCTCTCGCCTTCCGTCTCCATGATCTGCCGAATTCGGTCGGCCTTCTGGGAACGGTTGCTCGACATTAGTCCTCCACGATGATCGCGTGCGTTTCTCGCGGCCCGTGGACGCCGTAGACGAGTTCGCCCATATCCGCGGTTGCGCTCGGTCCGGTTGCGAGTACGGCGTCGTCGCGCCCGTTTCGGAATCGCTCACCCATGCGCTCGAACGCCGTCGCCATGTCCCCGACGATGTCGCACTCGCGGACGACGACGACGTGGCGGTCCGGAAAGAGCCCGGAGAGTTCCCCACCCGCGGGCGTCGACTCGAGGACGACGGTTCCGTAGCTGGCGACGCCGAGCGCCGCGCTCGTCACGCCACAGGCGGCCTCGCGAAGCTGGTCGGGGGTCGGGTCGAGAACCACGTCGGTGTCTGCGAGCGAGACGGTGTCGAACGGAAGCGCCGCACCGACTGCCGGCCGTTCGATCGCATCTGCGACTGTGTCCTGAAAGTCCGCGGGTGTGGTTCGTGTAACCTCGGTTCGAACCTTCTCGAGGCTGGTTTCGAACGTTTCGAGTTGGGTTGCCATTAGTTGTGTGTGACTAACGGATGCCACGGTTTTGGGTCTTGCCATTGTCGCCACGCGTCGGTATCTGTCCGTGGCGTCCGGCCAAAAATCGTCGATCGGTGATCGCGTCGAGTCGTCGCCCCGTAGACGGGTTAGGTCGCTCCGGGGTTGGGATTGCTCAGTAGTTATCGTAGACGGTCTTTTCGATCGTGTAGAACTCGAGGCCCTCGTCGCCCTGTTCGCGCCAGGTTTCGCTCGAAGAGCCCTTCATGCCGCCGAAGGGAACGTGGAGTTCCAGCCCGGTCGTCTTCGCGTTGACCTTGGCGACGCCCGCCTCGATCTCGTCGATGAACCGGTTCGCTTCGGTGTGGTTGTCGGTGACGATGCTGGCCGACAGGCCGTAGTCGACGCCGTTTGCGACCTCGAGTGCGTCCTCGAAGTCCTCGACCTCGAGCACCGCCAGCACCGGGCCGAACACTTCCTCCTGTGCCAGTCGCATCGACGGCTCGACATCGGCGAAGACTGTCGGCTCGACGTAGTAGCCCTCCCGGTCGAGTTCGTTCCCGCCCGCGACGAGGGACGCACCGTCCTCCTGGGCGATGTCGATGTACTCGAGGGTCCCCTCGAGTTCGTCCTCGGAGACGTGCGGGCCCATATCGGAGCCCTCGATACCCGGACCGGGTTCGATCGCGTCAGCCTCGGCGGCGACGGCGTCGACGAACTCGTCGTAGATGTCCGTGTGGACGATGGCGCGAGAGCAGGCGGTACAGGCCTGGCCCGTGACGCCGAACGCGCCCGAAGCGACGATTTCGGCGGCTTCCTCGACGTCCGCGCTGTCGGAGACGATTGTCGGGTTCTTGCCGCCCATCTCGAGTTGGACGCGTTTGCCGTCCTCGGTCGCCTGATCGTAGACGGTGGTGCCGACCGCGGTGCTTCCGGTGAACGAAATCGCGTCGACCTCCTCGCTGGTGACGAGTTCGGTGCCGACGGTGCTTCCCGATCCCGTTACGAAGTTGGCGGCACCGTCGGGTAGTCCGGCCTCGTCGAGCGCCTCGAAGATCGCGTGGGCGACGCCGGGTGCTTCCGACGCTGGCTTGAGCACCGCGGCGTTCCCGGTCACGAGCGCGGGGGCGAGCTTCCAGGCCGGGATGGCGATGGGGTAGTTCCACGGCGTGATCAGCCCGACGACACCGAGGGGCTCGGTGACCGTATAGAGGTTCGTTCGCGGGCCGCTCGCGCTCTTTACCGTTCCGCCGAGGTCGCTGGCTTTCGCGCCGTAGTAGCTGAAGATGTCGATCGCCCGCTGGACCTCGCCGCCGGCCTCTCCGGTGGTCTTGCCCTCCTCGCGCACGAGCAGTTCGGTCAGTTCGTCCTTACGATCCGCGAGAATACGACTGGTCTCGGTGAGAATCTGTCCGCGCTCCGGTGCCGGCGTCGCCGCCCACTCGTCGGCCGCACCCGCGGCGGCCTCGATCGCTCGAGCAGCGTCGGCCGCGCTCGAGGACTGGTAGCTGGCGACGACCTCCGCCGGCGATGCCGGGTTCGTCACCGTCATCGTCTCCTCGGTTTCTGCTTCGGTCCATTCCCCGTCGATGTAGTTGCGTTGCTCGGCAGCCATCGTCGGATAGTGTCCCAACGCAGGCATAACGATTTCGGTCGCCGAACGCCGTCCCGTCGGGCAAATCGTGAGTCGTTCGCGCTGCAAGTGATCTCCAAATCCCCCGCCTACTCACTCGTCTGAAACCGGTGGCACGTTGCCCGTTGTGCGGAACTTCCAATCGCCATCGACGGGAGTTTCGGCCGCCACGAGGTCGTTGTTCGAGAACAGCCGGCCGTCGCGACAGTTTCGAACCGAGAGGAACGTGTCCGTTCCGTCCGCCGCTCGAGAATTCGCGACGCTCGTTCGCTCGCAGTCTTCGAGCACTATCGCGGCGTCTAGTTCGGCCGAATCCGCCGCCGCTTGGGCCCGCCTGGCCTGTCGACCCGCGAAGCCATCGATGACCACACCGTCGGTCTCGAGGCATCGAATTCCGTGGGCGAAGTACGCCGGCAGGTTCTCGCCCCACTCGATGGAAATGTCATGCAGTTCGAGGTCGGTGACGTTCTCGCAGTGCACGCCGGAAATCTCCTCCTCGTAGATCGGCGCCGTGACCGCGGTCGGCTGTATATCCGCGTTCCCGCCGACGGCGTCAGCGTGGGGACTTCCTCCGATCGACAGCGAAACCGACTCGAGGCGAACCCGCTCGAGGGTCGCTTCCTCGTGTCCGTAGACGAACGCGCCGCTTTCCGCGTCGGCGACGATATTCGAGAATCGGACGTTCCTGACCGCGCCGAGGTCGGTTTCCTCGTCGCGCGGAACGGAAGTAACGTAGATCGGTTCGGCTTTCCCCCACCACGGGCCGGGGAGCAGCCGCGTTTCGACCGTGATATCCGAGAACAGCACGTTCTCGATCCGACCCCCGTCGCGGTGTTGGATACCCAGCCCCCGATTCGAGCCGTAGACGACGCAGTTCGAGAACGTACAGTTGCGAATGTCGCCGCCGGTTTCCGAACCGAACTTGATCGCACACGCGCTAGAAGAGAGCGAACAGTTGGTCACGGTCAGGTGTTCGCAGTCCCGTTTTCCCTCGTCCGAAACGATCGTGATGGCGTCGTCGCAGGACTCGATCGCGCTGTCGGCGATGCGAACGCCACTGGAGTTGCCGATCTCGATCCCGTCGCAGTTGGGAATCCGCATGTGGTTGCGGACGGTCAGCCCGCGAACGTCGACGTCTTCGCAGCCGTCGAAACAGAGCGTCCACGCCGGCGAGTCGCGGATCGTGACGTTGCGAACCGAAACGCCCGCCGAATCGTCGAACAACACCAGCGGCCCCGGCCGAAAAGCGGGCTTCCCAATGGGCCACTCCTCGAGCGCCCCGGAGCGATCGAGATAGTCGTCTCCCTGTCGAGCGCGGTGGGGAGCGTTCGAGACGAGCGGATGCCCCTCGCTTTCTCCCGAGTGCTGGCGAATCGGTTCGTCGACGCGCATGAACTCGGTGCCGCGACCGTCGATCGTCCCGTCGCCGACGATCGAGACGTTCTCGACGCCCTCCGCGAGGACGAACGGGCGTTCGCCGTCCGGACCCACGTGGCGGTCGACGTACGCGTCCTTCGATCGTGCCGGTTTCACGACCGCCCCCGCCTCGAGCCGAAGGGTTACGTTCGAGCGAAGCCGAATCGTCCCGATCACGTACTCGCCGCTCGAGACGGCGACCGTTCCGCCCCCGCACTCGTGGCAGTCTTCGATGGCACGCTGGAACCGTTTCGTGACCTTCTCGCTCGAGCGCTCCGGGTCGGCTTCGGTCTCCGAACCGATTCGAATCCAGGCGCTCGACGGTGTCGATTCTGTCATGACGTGTGTCCAACCGACCCCAGCGGCCTAAATTCCTCCGCTCTCTTTGCCCCGTGCTCGTAATCGAGGTCATATCATCGAAAGTAACTATCGTCGAAGAATTAAAGTCGGTACCGATAATACGTGTTTCTGTCGCACGACCGCGGCAAACGCTATCATGACTGATGATGTCGACCGGAAGCAGACAGGGGAATCGACTGACGATGAGAGAACGGTCCCGCTTTCGCTGGGACGACGGGGCGCACTTGCGGTCCTCGGCGCTGCAGGGGTCGGCGCTGCGTTCGGCGGATCGGCCAGCGCCACGCCGGGGCGGTCGCCGAACGGGCCAGACACCGGCAACCAACCGTGGTACGAGTGGGACGCCGACGTGGTCGCGAACGGAAACGGCCTCTACGACCTCGAGTCGATCGAGGTCGATCACACGTATACGCCGGCGGAGACCCCAAACGTGACCGTCTGGCGAGACGACGACGGAGTCTATTACGCCGACGACGAGCACGAAACGGTCGAACACGGCGAGGAACCGATGGTCGTCGTGCAGGCTGCTCTCGACGCACTCCCCGAAGGCCGAACCACGAAGGCGACCGTTCGCGTGACCAGCGACCTCGTGGTTAGCGAGGATCACGAGGTTACGGGCGTCGACGTGCCGAGTCACACACGCCTCGAGCTGGATGGAACGGTGACGATCGACGGTGAGACCGACGACGTTCTCTCGCTCGAGGGCGTCGAAAACGTAGCTATCCCCCGTCTCACCGTCGAGGGAGCGGCCAGCAGAGCCGTGTTCGTCGCCGACTCGTCGGATCTCAGATTCGACCAGCTGTGGATCGACGGCGTCACCGTTCAGGGCGTTCGGATTCAGGATGGCTGTACCGACGTCCAGATCGGAACCGCCTACGTGACGAACACCGGCCATCACGGGATCGAGACCTACGACGTCGAGCGGATCCAGATCGACCAGGTCATCGGCGTCGATCCCGGAAGCTGCGTCCTCTTGCTCAACGAGACGTTCGACGCGTCGGTCGGGCAGGTCGTCGGACGGAATCCGCAGTTCGACTACGCGACGTTCAGACTGGCAAACGGCTGTCGGAACATCTCCGTCGGGCGCGTCGTCAGCCGCGGCGGCGTTCGCGGGCTCTCGATCATCACTGGCACGCGGAACGTAACCGTCGGCGAGGTCAACGTCCACGACGCCTCGAGGGCGGGTATCCTCCTCGTCGACGTTCGGAACGTCAAGATCCTCGGCGGCGTCATCAAGAACACCGATGCCCCCGGCGTGAACTTCTGGTCGCTCGGACTCATGGGCGAGTCCTCGGAGATCAACGAGGGGATCACGCTCGCGAACCTCCGCATCACGGACGACCGGGACGACCCGAAACAGCCGTGGGCGATCAACGAGCGCGGCGCCTGCCTGCACAACCAGTTCATCAACAACGACGTACGCATCGAGGGCAGCGACGATGATCGGATTCACGCCGCGTCCGAGACGACGGTCGTGCATGGAAACCTCGGCGGCGGCATCGATCGAGGGACCGTCACCCTCGAGGCGGGCGCGTCACCCGCCGCCCGCGTCGAAGGCGTTTCGGAGTATCACCGCTCGACGCTCGAGGCACGCACGGCACCGTACGACGGCGCGGACGCGTCAGCCGCCTGGGAGAGCTACCCCGAGTGGAACGCCGAGACCGGCGAGTGGGACCTCGTCTTCGAGTGGCGAACCGATCCCGGAACCGCCGTCGAGGTCGATTACGTCGTCGACCAGCCCCGGGCGACGATCGGACGCGAAGTCGACCGTGAGGCGGTCTGGGAGGAGGGAGTCAACTCGATCGAACCGGGAACGTACCGGGTCGTCGCCGCCCACAGCGGACAGGTCCTCGAGGTCGCCGGCGGATCGACGTCCACGGGAGCACAGATTCAACAGGGCGAGTGGAACGACGAGGCCCACCAGCGCTGGGAGGTCGACGGCGAGATGGACGGTCGACAGGGCTACTTTACCCTCACCGCCGAACACAGCGGAAAGGGAATCGCCTTCTCGGGCTCGAACGCCGTGCAGGGCAGTCCGCAGGAATATCGCATGGAACGCTACGAGAGCGGGTTCCAGATCGAGGTTCCCAAGGGTCGACTCGAGGTCGCAGACGCCGCCACCGAGGACGGTGCACCGGTACAAGCCGGATCGTGGGAGGGAGGTGACAACCAGATCTGGGAGTTCGAACGGCTGTAATCCGATTCAAGCGCGAGTGCTGGTAACGATAGCCGAAACGAGTACTGCCGAGCGAAACGATCGGATGCGAAACTGATCCGATCTCTCTTTTCACTCTCGAGACGCGACTTCGTTCGTACTCGATACGCCTGCCGTCGTCTCTTCGGTGATACGCAGCGAACAGCTTCGAAAGGGAAATTCGCAGGATAGAGTCGTCGCTTTAGATGTACTCTTCAGGGTCGGGTCGATCGTCCCCGTCGGTGTCGCGGAGGTAGTTCCGCGCGGCGGGGATGAACCGATAGCGCAGGTCGAAGTAAAACGACACGATGCCGTAGATCCAGAAGAAAAACAACAGCGTGCCGGCCCCGAAGAACAACGTACTGGCGAGACTCATCCTGCTTTGTTCACCCCTGAATCTCCTCTTCGGAGGAAACTGGCGTCGGTTCGGCCGCCGCTTGCTTGACGATTCCGTGGGCGATCGAATCACCGGTCGGTCCGTCGAAGACGTGGACCTTCTCGCGGTCGAAGACGATCTCGACCGTTTCGTTCTCGCTGATTGCGGTGTCAGGGTCGATGCTCACGAGCAACTCTGTCGCGTCCTCGCCCATCACCGAATCGGAGTCCGCCTGACTATCCGCAGGATTCAGGTACGCATACGTCTGGTCCCCGACTGGCTCGAGCACGTCGACGACCGCCGGGAACGCAGCGCTCGGCGTTTCTGGCTCGTCGTCGCTCGAGACGAGATAGACGTCTTCGGGTCGAACGCCGACGCTCACGTCGTTGTGCCCGGAATCGATATCGAGCGAATGGCTGATCTGGAAGTGGGTCAGATCGAGCGTATCGTTGGTGACGCTGCCGTCGTAGATGTTCATCGAGGGGCTGCCGATGAAACTCGCGACGAACCGGTTTGCCGGCCGGTCGTAACACTCGAGCGGCGGCGCACACTGCTGGAGGTTACCCCCATTGATGATGGCGATTCGGTCCGCCATCGTCATTGCTTCCTCCTGATCGTGGGTCACGTAGACGGTCGTAATGTCGAGTTCCTTCTGCAAACGCTGGATCTCGGTTCGCATGTGGACGCGCAGTTTGGCGTCGAGGTTCGCAAGCGGCTCGTCCATGAGGAACACTTCCGGCTCCCGAACGATCGCACGGGCGATCCCGACGCGCTGTTGCTGGCCGCCGGAGAGTTCGCTTGGACTTCGGTCGAGCATTCCCTCGAGCTGGACGATTTTGGCCGCCTGTTTGACGCGGCGTTCGATCTCCTCGTCCTCGAAGTCCCGAAGCCGGAGTCCGAAGCTGATGTTCTTTCGAACGTTCATGTGGGGAAACAGCGCGATGTTCTGGAAGACCATCGAGATGTTCCTGTCCTTCGGGGGCTCGTTCGTCACGTCCTTGCCGGCGATTTCGACGGTTCCGTCCGAGGGAAGCGTTAGCCCCGAAATCATCTCGAGGGTCGTCGATTTCCCACACCCCGACGGGCCGACGAGACAGAGGAATTCGCCGTCCTCGATCTCGAGGTTCATTTCGTCGACTGCGACGACCTCTTCGTACCGTTTCGTCGTGTTGGTAAGATTGACGTGTCCCATGATATCACTCCTTTAGACCGCCCTGCGTTAAGCCTCTAACGATGTGTTTCTGTGCGAATACCACGAGCAGCGCGACGGGAATAATCCCGACGAGGCTTGCTGCAGCCATGAAGTGGTATTGCTGGCCACTCTGTTGTTCGAACGCGAGAATTCCGTGGACAAGAACCGCCCAATCTTCGGGGTTGCCACGGCTCATCATGAACGAGAAGAAGAACTCCCGGTAGACGCTGATGAACACGATGATCGCGGCGGTCACGACGCCCGGTGCAGACAGCGGCAAGATCACGCGGAACAACGCGCCGAGTCGCGTCGTCCCTTCGACTCTGGCCGCGTCCTCGAGGCCGTCCGGAATCTGGCTGAAGAACGTGGTCAGGATGAAGATGGTGATCGGCAGGGTGAGCATCGTGAACGGGAACGCCATCGCCCACGGCGTGTTGTAGAGGTTCGGCGTCATGAATATCCCGATCGTAAGATTTCCGGTCAGCATCTCGTATAGCGGGATCAGGTACGCGATTCCGGGGAAGTACGAGACGATGAGCAACAGCAACATCAGCGGTCCTTTGCCCCGGAAGTCGACGCGGCCGAACGCGTATCCCGCGAGACTTCCGATGACGAGACAGATGACGACCGTGAGCATCGCGATGATGATGCTGTTGAAAATGTAGAGATGGATCGGTTGCTGTTGGAAGATTTCCGAGAAGACTGCGAAGTTAATCTCTCTCGGCAAGAATCCCATGTCGTATAATGCGTTCCCCGGCGTGATTGCCAGAACGAGGAGCCAGTAGAACGGGAACAGCGTGATCATCAGGAACGACGTGAGCGCGACGTAGAACAGGATCCGGTAGGAGTCGTACGGATTGTTCACCATCAGATCCACGACCCGTCCGACGAAACTCTTCGACTCCTCTTGTGTAACGTTACTCATACGAATCGACCTCGTTGCGGAAATTGATCAGATACACCATAATGATGCCGGCGATGATGAGCGCAGTCAAGAAGGCGATCGCGGAAGCGGTCGCCCACCGTTGCATCTGGAAGGTATCTACGACAAGACACGTCAGTGTCGGGACGGTACTACATCCCGTGGACGCCTCGACGACACCGTAGACCTTCATCGAACTGATCGTGTAGAAGATCATCCCGATCAGGACGACGGGCTTGATCAACGGGAGCGTGATGAGCTTGAACTGCTGGAACTTCGAAGCACCTGCGACTTTCGCTACGTCGTAGAGGCTCTGGTCGACGCTCGCTAGCCCGGCGAGAATAATGAGCGCGATGAACGGAATCTTTCGCCAGATGTCGATGAGGATCACCATGATGGTCGAGTCTCGTGTACTCACCATCGGATTCGAGGAGAACAGCCCGAGATTATGCAAAACGTCGACGAACGGGCTGATACTCGGCTGAAACAGCAGGTAAAACATCATCCCCTGGATAACGATCGGGATCGACCACGGAAGGATGACCATCATCCGAGCGAACGACCGACCGCGGAACTCCTTGTTGAGGATGAGCGCCATTCCGAGGCCGAGGACCGTTCCGATCGAGACGCTGATCGCGGTGATGAGCAGCGTTAGGACTAGCGCGCTCGAGAACGGATCACTCAGGCTAAGGAACGGTGCACTAAGGACGTTATCCATACCGCCGGTGAGTATCTCGACGTACCCATCGATTCCCTGGAATTCTCCGACCGGATGCTCACCGTACAGGTCGTCGCTCTGGAGCGACAGCCAGAACGTCCGGAGCAACGGGTAAAAGGCCAGCGCCGAGAGGATGAGGATCATCGGCCCGATGAGCAGATACCCGTACTTATCGTCGTCTAGTCGTTCAATCCTGTAGAGGATTGGCGATACGGTTCGGTATAGCTTCTCTATCATTGCACACTAACCATGGCGACTGTGAATAATCTTGTACCTTTCGTTGTTCCGCGAAGGTGCGGGTGGCGTTACTCGGCTTCGTCGGCTTCGATGTCTTCGACCCGCTCCTGTGCGTTTTGTACGGCTTGTTCCGGCGACTGTTCCTGGTTGACACAGGCGTGGAATTCCTCGGCGATCGCACTCGATTGGGAATCCCAGACCTGGTTGATCGGGTGGACCCACTGATTCTCGGACTGCAGCTGGAGCGTATCGAGATAGCGACTCATAACTGGAACCTCTGCGGCTTGATCGGACTCGAAGAGGCCCGGTTTCGGTGGTGTCGATCCGGTGATCTCGAAGATATCGAGATAGAACGAATCCGAAGTCATTGCTTTCAGCAACTCGACAGCTGCCGGCAGTTTCTCGGAGTTGGGGTTGAGCGAGAGATGCCACCCGCCGAGGGTCGCGTTCGTTCCACCCGTCCCTTCGTACTCTGCTTCTTCTTCTGTCACGCCGTACGGGAACGGCATCAATCCGATATCTTCGCCGAACGCATCGTCGCTTGCAAAGTTCGCGATAGCGTACGACCAGTTTCGGTGGAACGCTGCTTGACCGGCCTCGAACGAATCCTGTGACGGCTGGGTGTCCCAACCGAGTGCTTCAGACGGCAGGATATCGCCCGTTATTCCGTCGAGTGCGTACTCGTCGTCCGAGCCGTGCATGAACGTTCGCAACAGACGCAATCCGTCGATTACCGGCTGCTCGTCGATCGTGACCGGACGGTCGCCGACGGGCCCGTGTTGGTTCTCCATGTCGCCGAAGTAGTTTCCGCCCATCGTGACGATTTTCTCGTATCCGGTCTGGTGCCCGATAGTCCGCTCGTTGAGCGTCGTCGTGTACCCATCGTTGATGTCGTTCGCTTCGAGCGTGTCGCTGACGATTTCTCCGAATCGTTCCCACGTCATCGGCTCGGTCGCCCAGTTTTCGCCTTCGGGGTCGTAGCCTGCGTTTTCGACGTAATCTTTGCGGTAGAGGATTGCCGGAATGTCCACGAACTGCGGGATTCCGTACAGCCCGCCTTCGTGGCGCATCGAATCCACCATGACCTGATGATAGTCGTTCTCGAGTTCGTCGAGCTTCTCTTGGGGTAGCGCTTCGTTCAGGTCGACCAGCCACCCTCGAGGCGCGAACGCTGACGTGTACGAGAAGTTAGTCAGCATGATATCTGGTGAGGACTGATCGGACTGTAGAATCTGTGTGTACTGCTTTTCCTGATCGTCTGCGCCCCAGACGCCAGTCGAAATGTTGACGTCGATGTTCTCGGGCAAGCCGGCGTTACGAAGCGATTCTTTAAGTTGATCCTCAACGTCTCCGAAAAGCGGTGCGGTGGCGTACTCGAGAGTTACTTCTTCGCCGTCGTACTCCCCGATGTCGATTTCGTCGTCGCCGCCATCACTGATACATCCGGCGGCGCCAATGATTCCAGCCGAACCAGCGGCGGCGAGCACTTTTCGCCGCGGAAAGACGCGCGTATTGTCGATACTATCCCTATCCCCACTACTGGCTCTGTCTGCCATACTCTCACATGAGTGCTCTCCTATATAAATGTATTCATGTTAGTGAGTGTCGGACCGTTTGTACGGTTACACGCGATATGTCGATGGAGATTCTACAGACCCTCCACATGTCCGGTGACACCGGATTGGAATATAATTTCTTGACCGAATTTATGAATATTATGGTCAGCAGCTATTCCAACACCGTCAGGTTCGGACCACTCTTTGCAAAACTTCCGGCCACGCCGGACAACTATTATATAGGATGTACCTCTAACATACCACGTATGTCGAGCCAATCGCGTTACCCGGTGCAGGCCGCTGCGACCACGTTCCAGGTTATCGAGACGCTTCACCACCTCGATGGTGCGGGCGTCTCCGAACTCTCGGAGGAACTCGAGATGCCAAAGAGCACCGTCCACGACCACTTGCAGACGCTGACCGAGGCGGAGTACCTCGTCAACGAAAACGGCACCTACCACGTCGGCGCTCGCTTCCTCGAGCTCGGCGGTTTCGCTCGAAGTCAGATGAAGCTCTACCAGGTCGCATCGCCGGAAATCAAGAAATTAGCGAACGAGACCGGCGAGCACGCGAACCTAATGATCGAAGAACACGGCAAAGGAATCTTCCTCAACAAGGCGAAAGGACCCGACGCGGTCAACCTCGATACGCACATCGGCAAGCGCGTCCACCTTCACACGACGGCGCTTGGCAAAGCGATTCTCTCGAGGGAGTCCGAGGAGGTTGTCGACGAAATCATCGACAGGCATGGACTCCCCGGCGTGACGGAGAAGACGATTACGGATCGCGACGAACTCAAGAGTCAACTGGACGAAATTCGCGATCGCGGCTACGCGATCGACGACGAAGAACGGGTCATCGGCATGCGCTGTGTCGCCGCGCCGATCTGTAACGAAAACGATCGTCCGATCGGTGCTATCAGCGTTTCAGGGCCGACTAATCGGTTCGATGACGACATTTTCAAGGCGGAGATTCCAAAGAGCGTGCTCAGCACCGCAAACGTCATCGAAGTGAATATGACGTACTCCTAATCGTTCCGGCTACGCCGGACGTAGGTGTAAGATACCCGTTCGTCGGTCTCGAGTTTCGTCCGTGAACGTTCGTGAACTGTTCGACTGCGAAGCGTACTATTAGTCGACGCGCTTCCGTCCTTCTCTCGCCTGCAACGAAGCGCCGACCCAGCAGTATGTTCTTCGAAACGGCGTTTCGGAAAGTATCGCATCTGAATCGCGCGAGAACTGCTCTCGTTACAAACGTACGACTTGATATCGATCGTTACTGACGAGTACTGACGTCTCGCGCGAGGATGTCGTCTCAGTCACTACTCCACTATCACACTCGAAAGGGCGATCCGCGGTTAGATCTCGGTGACCCGTTCGTGGTTGGTTTCGACGGCCTGTGCGTCCTCTTCGAGCAGCGCGACGATGAGGTAGGGGACGTAGGATTCGAAGTACTCGATGACCGAGGCGATCCGGTCGGAGTCGATCGCCTCGAGCGAGTCGAGTAGCATGAACGGCACCGTCTCGTAGACGTCGTGGACGAGGTAGCCCGCGAGCGCAAAGACGAGTCCGGTGACCTCGCGTTCGCTTTCGCTCAGGTGTTCGATCGAGTCCTCGTAGGCCGTCCCGCTGTCGGTGCTGCGGACGATTTTGAGGTCGAACGACGACTTGGTCACCTTCCGCCGTCCCTCGCGTGCCTCGCGGGTCGTTCGCGCGATCCACACCCGGTCGAGGTTGCCGTACTCGAGGGTGTCGAGCAGGTTCTCCATGTGTTCGTTGAACGCGCTGACCGCGTTCTCCTCGATTTGTTCGATCCGCGTCCGCAGGTCCGTCAGTTCGTCGGTCACGTCCTCGCGTCGGGCCTCGAGATCCTCGCGGTTCCCGAGTCGATCCTCGATCGAACTGATCTCGTCGTCGATCTCGTCGCGTTCGCGCTCTTTGCGCTCGAGTTTGAACTCGAGTTGGTTGACCTCCTTGTGTTGGTCGAGGATGCCGCTGTAGTCGTCGGTCTCGAGGTCGTCGATCTCGGTCTCGAGTTCGTCGATGTCGTCGGTGAGAGCCTCGCGGTCGTCGGTCAACTCGTCGATGCGATCGTTTCGAGAGGCGATTTCGTCGTCGATCGAGTCGAGACGGCGCTGGGTCTGCTGGTACTCGCTTCGACTCTCGTTGATGGTCGAGACGGTCTCTCGGCGCTCTTCGAGGTCGCTATTGATTTCGGTCCGTTCCTGAATGCGATCCTCGCGCGCATCACGAAGCTGTTCGATCGTCGTCTCGATCTGATCGCGGGCCACCGAGGAGCCACAGGTCCAGCAGGTGACCGTCTCCGAATCGTCGAGCAACTGGTCGGTGATCGCCCCGTCGTCGCCTGCGTCGTCAGCCGGCTCGCTGGCGTCCGCGAGCACCGAATCGGGCTCCTCGAGCAGTTGTTCGTTGAACTGGATGGTGCTCTGGAGCTGGGAGATTTCCTTCGAGAGCTCCGCCTTTTCTTCCTGCAGGGTTTCGATTTCGGCTTCCAGTCGGCCGATATCGGCGTCGTCGCCCGCCGAGAGCGATTCGAGTTTCTGTTGAACGTCCTCGCGTTCGTCTTCGAGGGCGTCGATACTTTCGCGTTCGGTCTCGATGCGGTTGCGGGTGCGCTCGAGTTCCGAGCGGGTGTCTCGGAGTTCGCCGAGTTTGGTTTCGAGTTCCGACTGCTCTTCGCGGCGCTCTTCGACGTCAACGTTGGCTTCGTCGAGCTCCGCTTGGGCCTCTTCGAGTTCCTCCTGCAGGTCGTCGATTTCGTCAGTGACGCGTTTGCGCTTGGCCTCGAGGTCGGGGAGGCGCTGTTCGAGGCCGTCTAACTCCTCGAGTTGCTCGTCGATCGAGCGCTTTCGTTGTTCGCACTGTTCGATTTCTGTCTGGATGGCGGCCGTATCGACCGGGCGCATGATGAGTTCGCGCAGGTCGTCGCCGCGTGCGACGGCGCGTCGCGCTTCGTTGGATTCGAGTAAGAACGCGAACAGGTCGGCGATATCTGGGTCCTCGAGATACGGCTCGCCGTCGGTGATGATAGCCCCGTTCTGGCGCGTGAGCTTGCGTCGGTAGCGTTCGTCGCCGAACTCGAGTTCAGCGCTTCCTTCGTCGGCGTCGGCTTTGAGACTTACCTGATCGCTTCCAAGTGCGGCCATGACCGCCTGGAGAAGCGACGTTCGGTTGGTGGCGTTTCGCCCCGAAAGGACGGTAACACCCTCCTGGAAGGTGACCTCCGCGTTGTCGATTCCGCCGATATTGTCGACAGTCAGGGTTGCGGCTGTCGGAACCGTCTCTTTTTTCTCCGCTAATTCACTTTCCATGCCCCATCATTCGACCTCCTTACACATAGGTATTACCACTTCAGTTGCTCGTGTCGGAACCCCTGACGCTCGAGACCGACGTAACGGGCCATGCTCGGGCGCTTACGTGTCTGTCCCGCCACAGCTACACGATCGATTCTCGAGAAGGTCTCTGATGGTGTACTCTTCGAAACAGTCCTCGCAAGTCACTGTGATTCCAACAGAGACGTTGTAATCGCCGATATCGAGGATCTCGTTTCGCTCGAGATGAGCGACTGTATCCGATGTCACCGCAGCCGTCCGATTCTGTAGCGAGCCGAGTTTTTCGCGGCTTCGTTCCAGGCGCTCTTCGTCACTCGGCGTCTCGAGCGATGCCTCGAGACACTTCGTGAGGTGATTGTATACGGTCTGATGGGAGATGAAGTCCGATTCGACCTGCTCGATTGGCACGCCGTCGCGCTCGAGTTCGTTCCGTGTCTGTACTTGCGTCCCGCTCGTCACATCGTCGTCCGTGAGCAGGCGATACGTGTTCTCGACCTCACCTTCCTTCGCTGAGACACCCGCTTCCTCGAAGGCCGTCTCGAGGACGAGTTCGTTCACGTAGGTCGCCAATTTCCGCGTACTGTACTGTTCGTCGGCGTTTCCTGTCCAGAGCGCGACGAGTTCATCGTCGAGCCCCGAAAGTTCATACTCGCCGCCGATTCGACCGAGTTTGCACCCACAGGACGGGGTTGATTCCGCCGCTGAATTTTGTTCAGTCACTGTTCGAACATACGGCTGTCAGTGTAAAAAATGTTCTGACTCCGTACTGATTTGCGAACGTCGTTCTGCCCACTCTCGCTCGTTCTCGAGTGACCCAACACGTCAAATGTGTCCGCAAAGTTGCATGTTTCTCAGCGAATGCGGACGTATCAGATTGCAATTACAACGGCGGTATTCGTAACCCCCTCGTTCGTTGATACCACGGTTCTGTTGGAACTGCTCTCCTCCACTCGTTCATAGTCTCTGTGCGGTGTATTATCTCAAATTGTCATTTTGGATGCGTATTGCAAACGGGTTCGATTCCTTCGACGACTCGGCGCCGATCGGTATGGACCATCGTTACTCGGACGCCACTACGTAATAGTGCGTCCAGCGACGCATTGCTATCTCACCCGACGATGATTCGACTCTCGAGGTCCGCCGATGGAACCGCTTCGATAGTAACGGATCCGAGTCGATCAGTTGGGCGCGATTTCGTGTGGTATCTACCTCCTGTTCGATCGACCGTGGAACGGCGCGTTCCGAGCAGTTCTTTCGAAAGGCTTTGGAAACGCTTCTACAGAGAGCCGCTTTCACGCACCACCTCACCCGCCCGCACGCACTTTCGAGTCCACTCGTCGATACACGTCTGTCGCGTCGTCGGTGCGAGACCGAACTCGTCGGAGCCGACACGAGATGGGTTTACACAAATATGCGTGTAAACTTCTCGATCAGTTTTACACTGGTAGCTGAACTCCCTCCACTACTGCCAGCCACCGTCGACGTTTTGATTCGCGATTTTCGACGGCTCTAACTCCGCTTTCTCTCGTCGCTCGAAAACCGAATTTAGAATGGATATATCGAGTAGTCATTTCTAGATGCACTTCGATCTACTTGGTCGTCGACTGCCCTTCGAGCTATGGTTCGTTTGCTTTTCACGTCGGTTCCGGTGGTGAACACCCATTGGAGGGAAACCACTGATTCGATCGTACGATCACCAAGCCTGTAGATCACTCGAGTCGACAGCCATACGGTGGTAGATCGTTCGCTCGCGTGGGTGCGTACTGACACGCAAATCGGGTTCGTCGCTGTGTTCGGACTGACTCCGTCGCTGAATTCACGCTAGCCGCCGTAATCCCACCTCTTTCTTTCAGTATATGCGTGTTCGGGCGTCGATGGAAAGGCTGCAACCTGATTTTTGGTTATGGTGTCCGTGCCGGTCCGTTTCGGAGACAGTTGGCCAACCGTTGTAATGTAGAATTGATTTCCCAGGCGTTTGGGGACGTAGTGAACGAACACCCTCCGATTGCGTCTCGTTGTGCAGCATGCAGCAGTGTTCCGTCAAAACGGATGCCCACGAATACGACAATTTCCAACCCGGCTTACGAATACGTAACATTCAACTCGATGATATTGGTCGCCTGCTTGAGCAACAACGGAACGTCCTCTTCGAGACGCGAACCGCTGACTCTCGTCGTCGGTCCGGATATCGAAACTGCCCCGAGTACCCTGCCCGTATTCCCTCTAACCGGCGCGGCGGCACATTGTAGCCCTTTTAACCGCTCTTCCATGTCGAAGGCCACGCCCCGTTCTCGGACCTCCGAGAGCCCTTCTCGCAACTCCTCGCGGTCGGTGACCGTGTTTTCGGTTATTTTGGGCAATCCGTGGCGATCGACGATCTCGTTGACCCGCCGCTCCGGAAGGTACGCGAGGATCGCTTTGCCGAGTGCCGTACAATGCAGTTGGACGCGGGTGCCGGTGTGTGCATCAACGCGGACCGCGTTGTCTCCGGCCACGCGATAGATGTACGTTCCTCGTCCGTGTTCTTCGACCAACAGATTTACTAGTTCTCCCGTTTCATCGGCCAGTTTGTGCATCTCGGGTCGTGCGATTCGATACAAATCCCGACGACTACGTGCGTGTGCGCCAAGTTCGAGAAATCGTATTCCGACGTGGAACGTCGATTCGTTTTTCACGACGTACTCTTCTTCCTCGAGCGTGCTAAGATAATTGTGAACGTTACTCTTCGGCAGGTTTAGGTGGTCAGCAAGCTCCGTGACGCCTGATCCGTCGAGTTCCATCAACGCCTCGATAATTCGAAATGTTGTTTTGGTCGATTTGATTGGGTTCTTCGCCTCGTGTGACATCTTACCTCGGATATCCTGTTTATGATACTTAAATTTTCGTCCCACGTTTTGGAACACATGTACGTTATCGATAAATCTCCCCCTCCGTGTCCCCCCTCCCCATCAGCCGAACCCCCCCCTCTGCCAGCGAGACGAGACGGTACGTAGCGGGTTCGTCCCCAACAGCGGACGCAGTCTGGTGATGTTCCGTTGTGACGAACCTGCGTCATCTGTGGCGGAGGCGGTTCTACGGCGACCGTCTGACTCTCACACATCGGTTTACCATTCGTTGACAAGTGAATTTTTCATTTATGATGAACAGTTTCTGGTGACGATCGAATTCGCGCAGTACGGTCGGTCAGTCCTTCCATTCGATCCACGCTTGTCTATGCGTAGAACTGTGTGTCTGTCAGGCGTAGTATCTAGACCGGCACGTAAGGTACCGGGACCGTCGAGTATCACGCTAGTCCTCGTCGGACTGGAACGCTCTCGTTTCTTCTATCACCTGTCTCCCACCTCGTGATCCACGACCGAGAAAATTCACCAATGATGAACGTTCGGCTACTACATCTCGTCTCGACTTCGGTTCATAACGTCCTGTCCTGCGTACAAGCCGGCCACTTTCACTGCTTGCACTACCGACTTGCTCAGACCGTACTATTGGCATATAACTCAAAACTATCAACCCAAATTTAATTCTGATAATTCGATACCCCATTTCGACGTTCGGCCGAATCTCGCTTCCAGCCGCTACGGGCTGGCGGCGGGTCTGCCGGTCGTAGTAACCCACGTTCTGCCGGGGGACTTTGGGACCGTGATCATCCGTTTCGATACCCGTGCCGACAGACAGCGGTCGGCACCGACAGCTGTCGTTCTACAGGGGGTCGAATGGCGTCGTTCTTGCCCAGGAGCTTGGCTGGGATCGGATCTAACGGAAAGGCAGCCATCGAATCCAGACCAGTCACGTACTGACCGATCGTTTTTCTGCTCAATCGGTTCCAGGGCGATGGGTTTTCGAATCGCCAGAGATCCGAATCGTCGGTTACGGTCGGTATCAGCCGCTCCCAAGCGGATCTCCGTACAGTTGGCGGGAACGAACCGGCTCTTTGGCTGTCGGATCCGACTGTCACATCTGTTTCCCGTCATTTTCTCGCTACTCGGCAGCGTTCCGTGTACCCGTCTCCAGTATCGTCGTTGGATGGGTCTATCCGCTCTGGTATCGTTCTCGTTCGGTACTCGAGCGATCTGCAGTTGCCGGCACGGTCCGGTTCGACCTCGAGAGATCGAATGCCATCTGAGTAACTACATTTGATTGAACCGTCTCGCTCGAGTTTGCGCGTTTGTTCTCCACTTCGCTCGGACTGAGATTCGACGCTCGAAGTAGTTGGGCGAATCTCGGTCGTAGCCTGTCGGGAGTCGCGAGCCTACGCCGTCTTGATGAGTTGTGTCACCCCGACGGTTTCGGCCAGAATCCATACGACGAAGAACGCGTAGGCCAGCAAAAGGACGGTGGATTCGAGCTTCGAGAGCAAGAGATCGGTCCGCAGAAACGAAAACAACAGGACTGTCGCGAACGTGAGCACGCCGAGCATCGGGACGCCCACGGCGAAGTCGACGGGCGCTTGTCCGACGATGAGGACGCCGATCGGAATCGCGACCAACAGGTCGAACGTGTTCGATCCGAGGACGTTCCCGAGGCTCGTAATCCCCTTGCCGTCTCGAGCTAACCGCACGCTTACGAACGTGTCGGGGAGACTCGTCGCCGCCGCGATGATGGTCACGCCGGCGATAAATTCGGGAATGCCGAACGTGGTGCTCAGCGACTCGACGCTCCCGACCAGCAACTCGACGGCGAGGAGAATAACGGCCAGTCCGGCGGCGAGTTTGCCCCACTCGCGCCAAACAGCGATTCCTTCGGTTACGGCGCCTGCCTCGTGATCGCTCACATCTTGCCACTGAATGAATATGTACAGGCCGTACAACAGGAGCGGGATCAGCGCCAGGGGGCGGGTGATATGACCGGTTAACTCGGGACCGTCCGACGCGGGAACGTAGATGACGGCGAGTGCGAAGGTGATGATCACCGTCGAGACCGCGAGCATGTAGAACTGCGCTTCCTTGTATACGATGGCTCGATTCGTTTCTAAGTCCCCGTCGGCGGCGATTCCGGATATCGCGGGGATGACGAGAATATTGAAAATAGCCGAGCCGACGATCGCCCCGACGCCCATGTTGAACGTTCCAGACAGCGCCGTCACTACGACGCTTGCGAGTTCGGGAAAACTCGAGCCGATGGCCACGACGATCGACCCCTGTACGACCGCCGGGAGACCGTAATACCCCGAAAGCTGTTCTGCGGACGCTTCGAGCCAGTTGCTACCGATCCAGACGAGCCCAGTCGCGACGACGATGATGAGGATATTGCCGAGCGTCGACGTTTGGAGCAAGCCACCGAGAACCATTGTCGGAGATTCTGTTTCAGATGCTTTTAATTGTTCTGTCTGATGGATTCTCGCTCGAGTGCCGACTCCCGCGGCCCGAGATAGGTCTCACCGGTCCGCTCGGTGTAGATAACGATCCGATCCACGACGAGTCCGGGGTCGAGCGCCCGGAGTTGGATGGTATGGGTCCCGGCCGTTTCGATGTCGTGTGACGTCGTCGCTATCGCGGCACCACGGAGGACGTTTTGCTGCCACTGGGGATCGTGTTCTCCGCCATCGGGATCGATCGACGCAACTTGTCGCTCGCCGTCGTCGATGGAGACTGCGTACCGCAGGTCCCGGTGCTCGGTAAGCGCCTGCGTCGGGGTACACTGTACCTCGATGTCCACCGACCCGGTAGTCGAGAGTTCGACGTCGTACTCTACCAGCGGAGCCGAATCGCTCTCAGGTTCGTGGCTCGAGAACGTCGCCGGCCGTACGGCAACGGTCGTACCGGATGTCCGGCCCGGGACGTCACACCGAGTCCAGAAACCGGGGTCGCCCGCGCGGGTATCGGTGTATTGTTCGGCCTCGATGGCGACAGCCCCGTTCGTTTCGAGGAACTCCCCCGCTGGTTCGCCGAACGGCGTCGCGACCTCGACTCGAACCGTTTTCTCGACGCCGGCTCCCGAAATCGTGACCTGTCCTGTCGAACGCTCATCCGGGAAGGTGTCCCGGTCGATACCGACCCACAGTCGACGTTCGTCTACCAGCACACCCTCGGTGTCCTCGAGGTCGATCCACTCGTGACTGGCAGTCGCGGTCCACTCGATGGGATCCTCACCGCGTGCGAACAGGTCGATGAATCGATCGGTCTCGAGCGCTGGAACGAACGTCGGAAGCGACGGCGGGGCACTCTCGTACCCGCGAATCGGTGCTCGGTGACCCTCCGCGGCGACGCCGAGTGCGGCTCCCTCCTGTGGCGTTACCCGCGCCGTTGCAGGCGGATCGAACACCGGCAGGTCTCGCGGTCGGTGTGATTGCATGCCGTCCCATTTGCCGTCGGAGAGGGTTTCGTTGTAGTATTGCGTCTCCGACTCGATAGTGCGGTGAGCGCGTTTTGCCAGCTCGGCATAGCGGTTTGCTGCCGTGCGTCCCTGTCCCGCGTACAGTCTACTCCTGGCTGCGTGGAGGTACTTTTTCGACATCGCGGCGGCACATCGAACCTGGTACAAGACCAGCTGGTAGAAACTCGGGCGTCGATCCGTTGAAAGCGCGTCATATATCCCCTCCGCTCGCTCGAGCAACCGGTCGAACGCCTCGATTCGCCGGCGCGCTTCGTCGCCCTCGTGGACGAAACTGAACGCAGGTTCGTCCGGGCGCGTGTCCGGATACACTGTCGACCATCCCATGTGCTCGGGCTTTCGGGCGAGCGACAGCCGGTAGTACTCGGCGAGGATTTCGGCGATGTCCTCGGCGTGAGACGCTCCGAACTCGCGGCTCGCCCAGGTGCGGAGCCACTCGTCGCTCGAGACGGATCGGGCCGCCTCGACGTCCCAGGCGATGTCGAGGGCGAACTCCATCTCGGTTTCCGTCGGCTTGATATCGCCAACGTTTACGATCCAGTAGTCGCGAGCGCCGGCGTCGTAGGCTTTCAGCAGTTCCGTTCGGATGAGTCCGGGCGGCACGCTCGAGAGCCAGAGGTAATCGTGGGGTCGGCCCCAGTAAGAGAGGTGATAGTAGAGCCCCGAGCCGCCGTCGCGCTGGCGTTCCGGCTCGATGGGCAGTTCTCGCACGTAGCCGTTGTTGTCGTCGGGCCACATCAGGCAGACGTCCTCCGGAACGTCGAGCCCCCCGCGATACAGTTCGAGGACTTCCTTGTACGGGCAGAACACTTGCGGGATCTCCTCGACGGGTCGGTCGTGAACGTCCTCGAGTATCCGTCGCTGGTCGTCGATCACCTGCTGGAGCAACTCGAGGGTTTCCTCGCGGGTCTCCCCGCCGGGCATGCCAGAATCGTGAATCCCGCGCATACCCAGGGTGAAGATGTTGTCGTGATCGACGACGGCTTCGACGCGCTCGCGCCAGTAACGTCGGATCCGCTCGCGGTTCGTCGCGTAGTTCCACTCGCCGAACTCGGCTTCCCACTCATCGACGTTGTTTCTGTGTAAGGGTTCGCAGTGTGAGGTGCCGACGGTGATCGCGTACTTCTCGGCGACTGCCGGGTTTTCGGGATAGCGGTAGAACGCCTTCGTATCGGGGTGCATCGCCGGCCAGATCGTGTTCGCTTTGAGCCGCAACAGCAATTCGAAGACTCGAGCGTACGTCTTCGGGCCGAGTCCGGGCCGGTCGTCGGCCTCTTCCGGCGCGAACGTCTCCGACGCCCACGGTCGCAATCCGAAGTCCTCGTCGTTGAGGAAGATCCCCCGGTGGGTGACCGAGGGCGGTCCGAACCTGTACGTTCCCGCCTCGAGAACGATGGAATCGCGCCGTTCTGCCGGCACATCGGCCCACCAGTACCACGGCGACACGCCGATCCGTTTCGAGAGTTCGTACGCGCCGTAGGCCGTACCACGCCGGTCGCTTCCGGCGATTAGCACGCACGACTCGAGGCCGGGAATCGGGTTGTCGACCGTTTCGATGACGAAGCTCTCCCGTTCGTCCGCCAGACCCTCGGCGTCGATGTCGCTCGCCGGCAAGCACTTCTCGACGCCCTCGGAGCGCCCGAGCGTGCCGACGATCACTGCACGCGCAGAAACGTTCTCGAGCGACGAGATGGCGTCGGGATGGCGTCCGGTCACGCGTTCGACGTCGTCGGCGAGGTCGCTCGTCGCGACCGAAGCGACCTCGTGATCGTTTGGGTCGACGTAGAGGTCGGCGACGAGATCGTCGCTCACGATCGGAACGCCGTCGTCTGCGGGCGCATCAGTGATCATACTTGTCGCTGAGTACGCGTACGGACCGGCAAAAAGACACCGACTGTTCGTCAACGAGAGGGTGGTGGAAACCGCGGTACCCGACTGACGGATCGGTCGGGACCACGAACCGGTCGATCGAATGCGTTCGCCGACCGGTAACTATTATGGAGTGGTACTCGAAACCAACGAACATGTCTCACCGAGTCGCGGTTATCGGTACCGGAACGGAACCCGACGATCCAGATGAAAACGGCTACGCGATGGCGTATCACCACGCGACGGCGTACGAAAACCACCCGGAATGCGATCTCGTCGCGTGTGCCGATATCGTTCGAAAGAACGCCGAGGCCTTCGCCGACGAGTTCGACATCGCCGACGAGGGAGTGTTTACATCCTACGAGGAGATGCTCGAGGCGGTCGAACCCGACATCGTCTCGCTGTGCGTGCCGCCGGCGGTCCACGACTCGATCGCGATCGACTGCGCTCGATCCGGCGTCGTCGAGGCGATCCACTGCGAGAAGCCGATGGCCGACAGCTACGGCGGGGCGCGCATGATGGCCCAGGAGGCGAGCCGCCACGACGTCCAGTTGACGTTCAACCACCAGCGCCGATACAGCGACGCGGTGCGAACGGCGAAGGAACTGCTCGACGACGGAGCGATCGGCGACTTAGAACGAATCGAGTTCGCCGCACCCGTGGGCATCTTCGATTACGGTTCGCACTCGTTCGACCTCTGTAATTACTTCAACGACGAGGTCACCGCCGAGTGGGCGCTCGGACAGATCGAGTACAGCGAGGAAAACATCCTCTTTGGTACGCACAACGAGAATCAGGCGGTCGTCCTCTGGGAGTACGAAAACGGTGTCACCGGCCTCGGAACGAGCGGGGGAGGTGAGGGCCCTAGTCCGACGAACGCAGTCAACTGCCATCATCGGTTGATCGGCACCCGCGGGACGATGGAACTCGATCCGTCCGTCGACGGCGAGGAGTCTCCGACGCTGCGCGTTCGCGGGCCCGGCGACGACGACTGGAGAACGGTCGAGACAGAGGACGGCATGCACAGCTGGGAGTTCATCGACCGCGCAATCGCCGACAACGTCCGCTGTCTCGAGGCCGGCGAGGAACCCGAACTCGGCGCGGAGAACGCCTTGAACGCGACCGAACTCATCTTCGCCACGTGGGAGTCAGCCCGCAAGCGCGGACGCGTGGACCTGCCGTTGAACATCGACGGAAACCCGTTGACGGAGATGGTCGAATCCGGCGAACTGTCCCCGGTCGCGCCGGCGGAGGACGAGTAAATGGCCGCCCTTTCGGTCTGCGTGGAGATGGTGTACGACGACGAGCCGTTTCACGAACGCATCACGCGGGCCGCCGAGGCCGGCGCCGACGGCGTCGAGTTCTGGGACTGGCGAGCGAAGGACTTAGAGCAAATCGAGGCAGCCGCAGCGGCTGCGGAAATCCCGATCGTTGGCTGCGTCGCGGGCGGGACGCTGACAGATCCCGACGGGACCGACGAGGCCGTCGAGACGATCCGCGAGTCGATCGAGACCGCCGAAGCCCTCGAGATACCCACGTTGATCGCGACCACCGGACCGGACCAGGACGGGCTGGATCGGTCGACCCAGCACGAGGCCATCGTCTCGGCGCTCTCGCGGATCGCAGACGACGCCGAATCGGCCGGCGTGACGATCGTGCTGGAGCCGCTGAACACGGCCGTCGATCATCCGGAGTACTACCTCGAGACGGCAGCAGAGGGCTTCGAGATCGTCGACGCCGTCGACTCGCCGAACGTGCAGTTGCTCTACGATGTCTACCATCAACAGGTCACGGAGGGGAACGTCATCCAGACCATCACGGAGAACGCCGACCGGATCGGACACTTCCACGTGGCCGACGTTCCCGGTCGACACGAGCCCAGAACCGGGGAACTGAACTACGAGAACGTTATCGAAGCGATCGATTCGACGGAGTACGACGGCTACGTCGGCTGCGAGTTCTCGCCGGTCGGCGACCCCGATGAGGCGCTGGCTGAAGTGCTCAACTGGTGTTGACGCGGTAAGCCGCCTCCGCTCGAGGACCGGTAGCGAACTGCGGTCGGGATCGTCGTTCTCACTGATTCTGTGTAACGCGCTCGACGAACGCCTCCGGAAGATCGTTGATCTCACCGGCCTGTACCTTCCAGAGGTTCGCGTAGAGTCCGTCCTCCTCGAGCAGCGATTCGTGGGTTCCTCGCTCGACGATCCGCCCGTCCTCGAGGACGAGGATCGTATCGGCGTTGCGAATCGTCGACAGGCGATGGGCGATGACGAACGTCGTCCTGTCGGCGGTGATGTCGTCGATCGAACGCTGGATGAGCATTTCCGTCTCGGTGTCGACGTCGCTGGTCGCTTCGTCCAACACGAGAATCTGCGGGTCCGAGAGGATGACGCGTGCGAGCGCGATTCGCTGGCGCTGTCCGCCGGACAGTTTGACGCCCTCCTCGCCCGCTTCCGTCTCGTAGCCCGCCGGCAGTTCGGAGATGAACCCGTGGGCCTGGGCGGCTTTCGCGGCGGCGACGACCTCCTCGTCGGTCGCGTCGAAGGTCCCGTACGCGATGTTCTCTTCGACGGTGCCGCCGAAGAGGTAGTTCTCTTGACTGACGTAGCCGATCGCGTCCCGGAGACTCGAGAGTGTCACCTCGCGGACGTCGTGGTCGTCGATCATGACCGCCCCCTCGTCTGCCTCGTACATCCGCATGAGAAGTCGGACCACCGTGGACTTGCCCGCGCCGGTCGGGCCAACGAACGCGACGGTCTCGCCGGGATCGATTTCGAACGAGATTCCCTCGAGGACGTACTCCTCGTCAGGATCGTAGCCGAAGCTGACGTCGTCGTACTCGACGCGACCCTCGACGCCCGATAGCTCCGTCGCGTCCGGCGCGTCCTCGATGGCGACCGGCATGTCCATGAGCCCGACGACGCGTTTGCCCGATGCTCGAGCAGTCCGGCGAGGAGCCCGACCGAAAACCAGCGGCGACGACCGGCGCTGAACTGAGCGAACAGACGGAGAAGCGGCCACTCGACTGCGTTACGGTACCTCTCTAATCGACGTTCGTTGTTGGACACTGTCTTCGCGAGTATCTGATCCGGTTAGTCACGGGTTTCGAGGGCTGCGAGCGCTCCGGGATCGAACCGACTGCCTCCCGAGTGGCCGAATAGACAGGTTTCCCGGTCGCGCTCCCGTCGCGATTCCGTTCGCATTCGTCCGGGCGCTCAGGTCATTCTGAGGGTTACGGTGCCGTCGAAGTTGAGCAGGATGCGCTGGGCGACGTCCCCGAACAGCGCCTTTCCGGTCGGCGACCGGCGTCGGCCGACGATAAAGACGTGATCGCACTCGAGTCGCTCGGCGGCGGCGATAATTTCGTCCGCGCGGTCGTCGTCCTCGGTGACGATTCCGTCGGCGTCGAACTCGATCGGGTCGTCGAACGATTCGAACACGTCCGTGGCGAACTGTCGGGCGAACTGCTTTGCCGTGGCGGCAGAGCCGGGGTCGCTGTAGGACGTCCCTTCGATCTGTTCGATGACCTCGAGGTTCTTCGCCGTCTCGTCGGTCTGGTCCGGCGTTATCCACGAGAGTACGGTCAGTTTCGCGCCCGTATCGTGGGCTAACTGTCCGGCTTCCGCGAGGAGCGATCGGTGGTCGTCGGTGTCGTCGATAACGACAAGTGCGTGATCCATGGCGGCTTATTGATCGGTCACCCAAATAAGTGTACTGTCCAGTCTGCTTTCTCGTTTCGATATCGCGATGTCAGCTACGTCGGGCTCGATGTGCGTCGGGAAATATATACGACTGGTGTTCGTACAATCGACCAACTGATGACCGAACTGAACCGACACGAGGCGGTGATTCAGGATGGAATCTTGTACATCGACCGCGAACAAGACCCCCTCGAGGTCGGCTCGATGGACGACGTCGTCGATCTGTTCGGCGGCGAGACGTACAGGATCGAGTACACCGATCGCCAGAGCGCGACGGCCTGGCTCTCGACCGACGACGAAAACGGGATCGATATCGACGTGCGCGACTCGCTCGAGGACTGGGCGTACCCCGAGGAACTCGTCACGAATGTCGCCGACAGCCCGCTCGAGGAAACCGACGAGGACGGGTATCCGATGCGAACGTCGGTGTTCGTCGACATGGTGACGGCGATCTGGGATGCGAAGGGAAATCTCGAGGGCTGATATCGAACGAGTGTGCGGTTCGGTTGCTGTTCGCGGATTTGGCCGTGCTGGTTGTTTTCGCCGGCCTTTCGTTCCGGTTCTTCTTGAGATTCGCCTGGTGCTCGTGGCTCACCAGTATCGGGACCAGTGTTCGGTCGCTCGAACGAGTCCCTCGACGTAGAAGTAATCGCCCCAGATGCAACACTCGTCGTAGTCGCCGTCTAGGGTGTGGTACGCGCCGTCTGTGAGCAGGCCGTTCGAATCCGCTCCCGCGACGTAGTTCTCCGCGAGACTCGAGAGCGTCGTCCGGGCGGCGTTCCGGTAGCCGCGAGCGCGGTCGTCCGCGAGGGGCAATTGACGACCGAGTTCATCGAGGCCACAGGCTGCGATCGCAGCAGCCGACGTGTCGCGGATGTTCCGGTCTGCGGGTGCGTCGAAGTCCCATCGGGGGACGCTGTCCGCCTCGAGGTGCGTGAGATAGTAGTTGGCCAGCTTCGCAGAGAGCTGAGCGTAGGCGCCTTCGTCGGCGTAATCGGCGGCGACCGCGTAGCCGTAGATCGCCCACGTTTGGCCCCGCGACCAGCAGGAGTCCGCGTCGTATCCTTGCGCCGTTTCGCCGCCGATCGGCGCGCCGCTTTCGACGTCGCACTTGAACGTGTGGTACGTGGAGCCGTCGGAACGGACGATATGATGTGCGTTCGTGCGAGCGTGCGTCTCCGCGATCGCGGCGTAGCGCGACTCGCCCGTCTCCTCGCTCGCCCAGAACAACAGGGGGAGATTCATCATCGTGTCGATGATCATCCGGCCTCGCTCCCACGACTCGTCTTCTGCCTCGTGGTCGCCCCAGGCCTGAATGAGTCCGGGAGCTTCCCAGAACCTCTCGGCGAGGAGGTCGGCGGCCGAGAGCGCCATCGAACGATACCGTTCGCTTCCGGTGAGGCGGTGGCCGGCGACCGCCGACAACGTGTAGAGAAAGCCGAGGTCGTGCGTCTCGGTATCGCCGCGTTCTAACCGACGTTCGAACGTCTCGAGTTGCGTCTCGGCGGCATCCCGAAATCGTCGTTCCCCGGTGACCTCGTACGCGAGCCAGCACAACCCCGTCCAGAACGACGCGGTCCAGCCATCCATGTTGTCCGTCGGCCCGTAGGTGAGGTCGTCGCTCGAGGGGGTCGGAAACCGGTCGTAAAACTCCTCGAGGGAGTCGTCGATCCGGTCGATGGCGACCGACAGAGCCTGGTCTAACGCCGCTCGGTCGACGGTCGTCGACTCTGCGTATCGATCCGGCAGCCCCGCATCAGCGGTTCCGGCTACTTGTGCGGCTGGTTCACGCGGCATACTTATGTAAAATCTATCACCACACGATATAAAACCACTGCGACCGCAACCGCAGTGAGGTACTCGAGCGAGCAGTCGGGTGTATTTGCGACTAGCGAGTCCGTACATTGTGACCGCCCGGAGCAAACGTTTTAGGATCGGTTGCGCATAGCTCAATCATGAATCCGGTTGCGGAGAATCCGCTTCGAACGCGAACCGATTTCCAACGAGCCGTTGAAAGGCTCGTCGACCCATTGTACGATCACGCCAGTTCCGGTGGCGCACGAGTACGGCCGACGGCGACGGGTGCGCGCTTTCCGGCCGTCGACGCCGAACTCGAGGGGTTCTCGAGACCGCTGTGGGGAGTCGTCCCGCTGAGCGTCCACTCTACGTACGATCGGTGGGACCTCGTTCGACGCGGGCTCGTCAACGGCACGGATCCGAACCACGAGGAGTACTGGGGGGAAGCGGGCAACGGCTCCCAGAAACACGTCGAGATGGCCGCGATCGGTCTCGGCCTCGCTCTCGTTCCCGAGCAGTTGTGGGAGCCCCTTTCGGACTCCGAGCGCGAGCGGCTGGTCCGGTGGCTGAACCAAATCAACGAGGCCGAACTCCACGACTGCAACTGGCTGTTCTTCCGGGTGATGGTGAACGTGGGTCTTCGATCGGTCGGCGCGACACACGACTGGGAGCAAACGCAAGCGTCGCTGGACCGACTCGAGTCGTTTTGTCAGGGAGACGGGTGGTACACCGACGGACCCGAGGGGAGTTCGATCGACTACTACCTGCCGTGGGCGATGCACTACTACGGGCTCGTGTACGCGACCGTCTGCGGAGACGAGGACCCGGACAGGGCGCGTCGATTCCGCGAGCGGGCCGCCGAATTCGCGACCAACTACGTCGAGTGGTTCGACGAGGACGGCCGAGCGCTCCCCTTCGGTCGGAGCCTTACCTACCGCTTCGCACAGGCGGCGTTCTGGGGGGCACTCGCCTTCGCCGATCGAAACCCGCTCCCGTGGGGCGTCATCAGGGGGCTCTGGGCGCGGAACGTCCGCTGGTGGCTCGACCAGCCGATCTTCACGGATGGGGGCCTGCTATCGGTCGGCTATCGCTATCCGACGCTGAAGACCGCCGAGACGTACAACTCGCCGAACTCCCCCTACTGGGCGATGAAGTCGTTCCTGCCGCTCGCGCTCGAGTCGACCCACCCGTTCTGGGCGGCCGACGAGGAGCCGCTACCCGATCGGCCCGAGACGGTCGCCCAACCGGAGGCGGGGAAGATACTTTGCCGGGACGACAGCCACCTGTTCTCGCTCTCGCTCGGACAGGAGAGCCTGTACGGGCCGGAAAAGTACGGAAAGTTCGCCTACTCGACGACGTTCGGCTTCTCGGTTGCCGGCCGAGGGAGCGGACTCAAGGCGGCGGGCCACGACGGAGCGCTCGCGCTCAGTTTGGACGGCGAGCGGTACGCGCTTCCGTCGTCGCCGGCGGCAACCGCCGTCGACGGGTCGACGCTCGAATCGCTGTGGACGCCGTGGGAGGGCGTTCGCGTCGAAACCTGGCTGACGCCGGCGCTCCCGTGGCACGTCCGCGTCCACCGCCTCGAGACGTCGCGGCCGATCCACAGCGCGGAGGGCGGCTTTCCGCTCGATCGGTCGGGTGACGACGACGAGACCCAGTTCGTCCACGAAACACGGGAGGAGACCGCCCACGCGACGTATCCGAACGGCTCGAGCGTCGTCACTGACCTCCGCGCTGACCGGGAGCCGACGATCATCCCGGCGGAGCCGAACACGAACCTTATGCACCCGCGGACGGTCGTCCCGACGCTCCGGAAGCGTTACGACCCAGGTGAGCACTGGCTCGCCGTCGCCGTTCGAGCGACGCCCGACGGGACGATCGACCCGGCGACGGCTCCGAAACTCGTCGAAACCGGTGACCGCAACTCGGTCGCCATCGAGACGGCCGCCGGCGACCGCGTTCTCGAGTGCCGAGCGGGCGCCATCGCGGAGATGGACGAGAGCGGGACGGAGTGACGGAGCCGGTTTCGAAAACGCGAGCCGGTTCGGCGGCAGCGTCGACCGCGGCGTTGGGTACCTTTTTGCGGTGCGGGTTCGTCTCTCGGCGTAGATGAAAGACAAGTTACGGCAGGGACCGAACGCCGGCCGCACGCTCCCTGCAGAGCGAGCGCAGTACGACGACTCGGAGACCGGTGTGCCCGTCACACGACTGACGAACGACCCGGACGCCGACAGCCGACACCTGTACTTCACCGAACCCGGCTGGTACGACGACGGACGGCGGGTGCTCTTTCGGTCGGATCGCGGCGGCACGCGCCAACTCTACTCGGTCGCCCTCGAGTCCGGCGAGATCACGCAATTGACGGATCTTCCGGACGATATCAGCGGCGTCACTCGCATCGCGACCGAGCCGACGGCGCTGTTTTGGTGTGGCGATCGGCTGGTCGCGCTCGACCTCGAGACGCTCGCAGTAACGCCGTTGTACGAGCTTCCGGACGGATACAACGGAAGTATCGCCGCGGGAACGGCCGACGGCGCGCGGGTCGTCACGGCGCTGTCGGAGGAACTGGACCTCGAGCGGGACCCCGCCGACCGCGAGCGGTGGATCGCCGACCGGATGAACGCCGGTCCACGGTCGAGGGTGATTTCGGTGCCGCTCGAGGGCGGCGAGCCGACAGTCCATGTCGAGGACGACCGGTGGCTCAACCACGTCAACGCGTCGCCGACTCGCCCCGAACTCGTCACCTACAGCGAGGAGGGACCGTGGGAGGACGTCGACCGGATCTGGGTGTTGAACACAGAGACCGACGAGACGTGGAACGTCCGATCGACGGAGTCGGACGAAGCCGTCGGCCACGAGTACTGGCTGGCCGACGGCGAGACGATCGGCTACCACGGTTGGCGAGGCAGCCGCGACGATCCGGACGCGTTCTTCGGGCACGTTCGATACGATGGTTCAGAACGTAATGAGTGGCCGGCTCCCGACCTGTACACGCACTTTCACAGCAATACTCGCGGACTGGTCGTCGGGGACGGGACCTACCGCGGCGCGCCGTTCGACCTGCTCTGGTCGTGGGACGACGAAAACGGCGGGTACCGAACGCCGCGAAAATTGGTCAGCCACGGATGGAGCGGCGACGACGATGTCCACCCGCACTCACGACTGAGTCCCGACGGGTCCAGCGTCGTCTTCGATAGCTCCAACGCCCGCGATGGGGACGGGAACGGCAGTGATGTTTACGTAGCTGAGATTCCCGACGACCTCACGGAACTGCCGGCGTTCGACGGGCTATAGGTTTGGACCGATTGCTGGAATTCGACGAGCTGTCGGCTTGGACCGCTGCCGGTGTTCGACGGACTCGACTTCAACGGGCTATCGTCTAGTTGTGGCGGCCGCGTCCTGGTCCTCGTCCTCGTCGATCGTCGTCGGAATCGACGAGTTCGATGTCGGGTTTCGGCGGGTCGTCCATCTCGTGGCCGAGGAAGTAACTCGGCCACGGCGGCTGATTGTAGCCGGCGTTCTGCCACGCGATCGCGGTCCGATACTGTGGATCGTGCAACAGCGTGTACAGCCGGTGATCGGTCTCGTGGGGCGTCGCGTACAGGCGCAGCGCCTCGCTGTCGTCGGTTCGCCAGATAACCTCCTCACGCCAGTCGCCGAGGATATCGCCCGAGAGACACGGGTTGCCCTTCGAGGAGTTGTTCGAGCGAGTGCCGTCGAAGGACTTCAGTTCGTCTAGCTCCTCGGTTTCGGGGTTCCACTTTTTAATCCAGCCGACGCCGTACCCCTCGTCCCAGCCGAGGAAGTCGTGATCGAGCAGTTCTCGTTGCAGGTCGCCCGTCCACCAGATTGCTGAGTTCATCGAGTTGACGGGGTTCTCGCGGATCTGCTCGCCCTGGGCGGTCCACGTGCTCAGACCGTCTTCGGAGAGGGGGATCCCTGCCCACGCTTCCGCTCCCTCGTAGTTCGGGTCGATATCGGCGATCAGCCCTCTGCCGATGTCTCCGTCTCCTTCCTTACCCCACAGTAACTCGCCCGTTTCGGCGTCGCGGAACGTCGCGCCGTACTCTCCCCACTCGTGGGGCTGGAAGACCTCGAGACCCTCTCGACTGGGGTCGAAGTCGCCGACGTGCAGGGCATCACCGTGATTCCAGCCGGTCGAGTAGAGCCCGGTGCCGTCGTGATCGATGACGCACGCGCCGTAGACGATTTCGTCTTTGCCGTCGTCGTCGACGTCTGCGATGGCGAGTTGGTGGTTGCCCTGGGCCTCGTACTCCTCGTTGCCGTCGTCACTATCGAAGATCCAGCGGGACTCGAGTTCGCCGTCTCGGAAGTCCCACGCGGCCAGCATCGACTGCTCGTAGTAGCCTCGCGTCGTGACGATGCTCGGTCGCTCGCCGTCGAGGTAGGCGACGCCGGCGAGGAACCGATCGGCACGATTACCCCAGTCGTCGCCCCAGTCGGCGACGTCGCCGCGTGCGGGCTCGTAGTCCGTCGTCGCGAGTTCCTCGCCCGTCTCGCCGTCGAAGACGGTGAGGTACTCCGGCCCCTCGAGGATGTACCCGTCCTCGTTCGCGTAGTCGACGTCCGGGTCGCCGATGACCGTCCCGGTTCCGTCCGTGGTCCCGTCGGCCGTCCGCACGGCCAGTTCCGCCGTTCCGTCTCCGTCGAAGTCGTAGACGATGAACGGCGTGTAGTGTGCGCCGGCCCGGACGTTCTGCCCGAGGTTGATCCGCCAGAGATGCTCACCCTCGAGCGTGTATCCGTCCAGCAAGACGTCGCTCGTGTGTCCCGGTTGGGAGTTATCCTTCGCGTTCGAGGGGGTCCACTTCTGGACGATGTCGAGCGTGCCGTCACCCGTGAGATCGCCCACGCTCGCGTCGTTCGCGTGGTAGGTGACCGTCTCCCCGTCCTCGCCCTCTACCGAACCCGGCTTGTTCAGCGGGATCTCCTTGTACTGTTGATCCCACACCTCGACGGGTTTGGACATACCGGGCTTGCGGCCGCCGCGCTTTCTGCGCTTCCCCGCTTTTTTCACCCGGCCGTGGCCGACCGGCCGGATCGCGTAGGTCGAATCCGTCGTCCCCTCGGGATCGAGGTAGTTCGTGCTGTCGGTGATCGGCTTGCTGTTCACGCGCTCGCCGTCTCGGTACACGTGAAACCCGAGATCCTCGGGGTCTGTACCAAACAGTCGCCAGCGAACGAGCACGCCGTCTTCGGTCGGGACGGCCACGAGTCCCCGATTGAGCGCTTCCATCTGCCGCTTCGATTTGTCCTTTTCTCTTCCTTTTTCGCGGCCCGGCCGGTCGTTCCAACCGTGTGCGGCTGCGCCACTGGCACCGATCGTTCCCAGTGCCGTCGTCCCAGCCGCGATTCCGCCGAGGAACTTTCGTCGATACTGTCGAAACCGTTCGTTCTTGTCTGAATCAGTCATTGTCACACACGCCGCACTTTCCCCAATCTCATTCAATTATTATAAATATCTATGTGAAATGCCCAACACTAATCGTGTATGGTTATATTACGAGATTGCCAATAGATTCGACAGGCAACTGTTCACAGTGGTGATGTCATGTGTCCGGGAGTCAGAGAACCGACCGCTCCGGCACGCTTTTAGGGCTGTACGGAAGTCTGACAGACGAATCCGACGATGTCACCGCAACAGCCCGCCGACTTGCGAACCGAGTACGCGTCGAACCCGATCGGGATCGACGAGACGAGACCCCGACTCTGCTGGCGCGTCGACCCCGAACGCCGGGGGGCGAAACAGACCGCGTTCAGGGTCCTCGTCGCATCCACACCCGAGCGCCTCGAGCCCGGCGTGGCGGACGTCTGGGACAGCGGGAAGCGCCGCTCGGATCGGCCGGCAGTCGCATACGACGGTCCTGCGCTCGAGTCCACCGCGACCTACTGCTGGACGGTTCGCGTCTGGGACGAATCCGGCGAACCGAGCGCGTGGAGCGAGTCAGCCCGGTGGGAGATGGGCCTGCTCGAGCCCGCAGACTGGGAGGCGTCTTGGATCCGTCGTCCCGAGGACGGCGCGTTCGAGCGCGTTCGATTCACCTACCTCCGCCGGGAGTTCTCCGTCGACGGTACGATCGAGCGCGTTCGAGCGTACGTCTCCGCCAGCCACCGATACGAACTCTCGGTCAACGGGCGGGCGGTCGATCGCGGCCAGGCGTTTTCCTACCCGGATTTTCAGTACTACAAGACGATCGATCTCACCGAGGAGTTCGCGGCTGGAGCGAACGCGGTCGGCGCGCTGGTCCACTGGAGCGGGGCCGGACAGGGGCGACCGGCCGCGGAACCGGGATTCGTCTGCCAACTCGTTGTGGAATTCGTCGACGGCACCGAGCGAACGATCTGTACCGACGAGTCGTGGCGCGTGCGCGAGGCAGAATGGCAAGCGGATGCGCCGTTGCGTAACGACGAAATCGCCGAACCGGTCGAGCGGATCGACGGGAGACGGACTCCGATCGGATGGAACGAGTCAGGGTTCGACGCGAGTGCGTGGGATCGGGCGGCAGTCGTCGGCACCCACCCGACGGAACCGTGGACGCGGCTCGTTGCCCAGCTCACCGAAGTCGATCAGTCGTCGGTTCACCCGGACTCGATCGAACGCCTCGAGGACGGGTCCGTCGTCGTCGACTTCGGACGGGTCTACCCCGGGCTTCCCGAAGTCGACTTCGCCGAGGGAGTCGACGGACACCGCGTCGAGTTTCAAGCGGGCTACCTGCTCGAGGACGATGGAACCGTCTCGCCGGTCGAGGGGACCCAGTGGACGGACATGCACTACGAGTACGTACAGCGCGATGGTGAGTGTCGGTTTCGCCCGTTTACCATCCTCGGCTTCCGATACCTCCAGATCGACGATCCGGGCGAGCGACTCGAGCCGTCACAGGTTCGGTTGCTGGCGACGAGAAATCACGTTCCCGACGAGCGGGCCGCCTCGTTCGAATCGTCGAACGACACCGTCGACGCCGTCTTCGAACTCGCACGCCACTCCGCGTTATACGGCTCCCAGGAGCAGTTTATCGATACCCCGACCCGCGAGAAGGGCCAGTTCCTGCTCGACGCGTACAACATGTCCCAGACGACGACGCGGGCGTTTCGGGAACGGACGCTGAGTCGGCGCGCGATCGAGGAGTTCGTCCGCTCGCACTATCGCTACTGGGCGGGAGAGGGTCGATTGAACGCCGTCTACCCGAACGGCGACGGCAAGCGGGACATTCCCGACTTTACGATCTCGTTTCCCGAGTGGGTCTGGCGGTACTATCAGGTCTCGGGCGATCGGCGAACGCTCGAGATGGCCGCGCCGGTCGTTCGGGCGGTCGGGGCCTACGTACAGCGCCACGTCGACGAGGAAACCGGCCTCATTATGAACCTCTCCGGCGGGGAGGGCGGCCCCTACGAGGAGGGGATCGTCGACTGGCCGCCGGAGATGCGCTACGGCTACGATCGAGACTGGTCGGCGAGGACGACGGTCAACGTCCTCGCTGCGAGCACGTTGGGCCGGGCGGCGGACATCGCCGCCGCACTCGAGCGACCGGCACACGAACGAGCGCACTATCGCGAACGCCAGCGCGCGCTCGAGGAAGCGATCGACGAGCACCTCCGTCACGGCGACCGCTACGTCGACGGGTGCGACGACAGCGAGGCCAGCGACTCGGCGTCTCAGCACGCCAACGCCCTCCCGCTGGCGTTCGGGCTCGTTCCCGACGCGCGCGTCGACGCCGTCGCCGATCGGATCGCCGGGCAGGGGATGCAAATGGGACCGATGATGGTCCCGTGGCTGCTCGAGGCGTTCGAGACCGCGGATCGGCCTGAGGCGCTCGTCGACCTGGTGACCGATCCCGCCGCGGACGGCTGGGCGAACATTTTGGAGCAGGGCGGGACGTTCACCTGGGAGAGCTGGCACTGTCGGGACCCGTCGCTGCCGGACGACCACCGACAGAATCGAAGCGAGTCTCACGCGATGGGCGCGACGGTGTTGGTCTCCCTCCTGCGGACGCTGCTTGGCGTTCGACCGTGCGGCACCGCCGGTGAACACGTCGAGATTCGGCCGCCTCATGCAGGGCTCGAGTCGGCGTCCGGCCGGGTTCCGACGGAGCGAGGAATCATCACCGTCTCGTGGACCCGCGATGCGAGCGGCGAACTCGAGGACGAGGCGACGTTCCAACTCGAGGCGACGATTCCCTGGAACACCTCGGCGACGATTTCGCTCCCCGTTGCAGATTCTGGGGCTGTCGTGACCGTCGACGGCGAACCAGTCAGTGCGGGCGCGAGTGCACCAGGACTACCCGACGGCGTCTCGGCCGTTCGGGCCGCCGACCGACTCGAGATCGATGTCGGCTCCGGGACGTATCGAGTTCGGCTCAAGTGACAGCGGCGAGATGACGCTCGGACGGTCCGCGAAACGATCGAACGGTGGCCAGTCACCGGAATCGGTACGTTATAGCCCCTCGAGTCTCGACCGTGTCCCATGAAGGAGTACACGATTACCCGCGCAGAAGGCGACGTTCCGCTGGGCGAGGCCGTCGACGGCACGCCGTGGGAGAACGCGCGACCGTTTCGTATCGACGAGTTCTCGTGGTACGAGGGCGGCCCGAAACCGCTGACGACCGGGCGCGCCTGCTACGACGACGAGGCGATCTATCTCCAGTTTTTCGTCGAGGACGACGATATCAGCGCCGACGTGACGACGCTCAACGGGCCGACGTTCGAGGACAGCTCCGTCGAGTTCTTCGCCGATCCGACGCCCGAGCAAGATTCCATGTATTTCAACTTCGAGCCGAACTGCTGTGGCCAGTTCAAGGTGGCCTGGCAGGAGGCCGGCTGGCAGGAACGGGGACTCGAGCGCGACCTCATCTCGCCCGAACTCGCGTCGCGGATTTCGATCGAAACGTCCGTCTCCGGCCCGACGACAACTGGTCGTCGGGAGGATAGCTGGTGGCTGACCGCTGCGATTCCGTTCGATGTCCTCTCGGAACTGACCGGCTACAACATTTCGCCGACCGCGGGGACGGAGTGGCGGGGCAACTTCTATCGCAGCGGCGTCGCGTCCGACTCCCAGAAGGCGACCTGGAACCCGATCGAGAAGCCCGAACCCGAGTATCACTCGCCGGAGTACTTCGGTCGCCTCCGGTTCGACTAATTCTGTTAGCGGGTCGACTGACTCCGCTCTCGCCGGTTTCAGCGGAGCGGTGCCATCAGTCCTCGAGCACCGCCTCGAGTTCGGCGGCGAGGTTCTCGCCCATCGTGATCATGGCGTTGTCACCCGGATGCACGAGATCGGGAGTGAGCCCTTCGATGGTCGGCAGGAGTTCGGGTCCTTCGAGGAGGTGGACGTTTTCGTGGGGCGTTTCGGCGACGACCGCGCGGAGTTCCTCGCGAAACCGCTCGCACAGTCCGTCGGGGTCTTCGCTTTGACAGACGTCTCGAGCGTTCCTGAATATGGTGATCGCGACGACCGGTTTGTCGGGGTTCGCGCCCGCAACGCGGTCGATCATCCGCTCCGCGCGGTCGCGAAACGTTTCCAGCGAGAAGGTGCCGACCATGTTCACCGAAATCGAGAGGGTGGCGATATCCCAGTCGTCGCGCGCTGCGATGTGATCCGCCATCGCGGCGTCGCAGTAGGCCGTCCCGCAGGAACCGAGATTGAGCAGATCGGCCTCGAGTCGACGCGCCGTCTGGCTAACGTAGGTCAGGTGCTCGCCAAGCGGCGCTTCCCCCTCGGTGATCGACGTGCCGTAGGCGAGGTACCGCCGGCCGGGCAGTTCGTCGTCGCGGGGCGGGCGAACCGTTCCCTCGAGGCCGTGATACACCATCGGTCCGCCGCGATGTTCGCCCGGCAGTTGAATCCGACAGACCCGCGGATCGAAGGCGAGGTCTTCGCGGGCTGACGGCTCGAGATCCGCAAGTTTCGCCGGGAGTTCGACCTCGAGCGTGGTAGGTTCGTCACCGACGACGACTTCGGTCGAGCCCTGAATCGGTCCCCAGAAGACTCTCACGGTTCCCTCCGCGGAACTCCCGCCGGGAACCGTCGAGAGCGTCACCGTCACGGGGCCGTCGGGAACGAACCGGAGTTCGACGCCCGCGGGGTGGCGCAGTCGCGACTGTGCGCCCTCGTTGAGTTCGGTTCGAACGACTTCGGGCACGCGCTGGATGAGGTGTCCGTCCCGATCCTCTGCAGGCAGGATCTCACCGACGTTGTGAAACTGGATGCCGTCGTAGTCCATATCGAAGCCGTAGCCGGGCACTCATATCAATCGTTTGGTGGCCCGACCAGGAGTCGACAGTTTGGTAGCCTGGCCAGGAGTCGACAACTTGGGTAGCCGACCGGGAGTTGACAGCGGTTCGAGGCGGTTCGCTGGCTCACTCACCCGCAGTAGGTATTGCCGCTGACCGTCGTACTGTCCGCGTACGTCTCGATCGCGCCGCTTGCGTTGTCACAGAAGTCGTTGCCGCTGATTTCGTTGCCTTCCGTGTCGGGTCCGGTCTCGTAGACCCCGTACTCGGCGTTGCCCGAAATCTCGAGATTCCGGACCGTGACGTTGCTCGTGTGCGGGTGGTCGCCACTGTCTCTCGAGTCGATGCGAATACCGCTGCTTCCGGTGTTCGTGATGGAACCGCCGTCGATGAGCGTGTCTCGCGTATCTTGGATGAGATTCCCGCCGTTGCCGTCGAGCGAGACGTTGTAGATCTCGATGCCGCCGCTGCCGGAGACGGTGAAGATTCCGCGACCGCAGTCGGTGGCGCTGACCTCGTTGACCGTGATATTCGGTCCCGCGCCGTTTGCGCACCGAAAGCCCGCGTAGCCGCCGCCCTCATCGGCTCGAGTCGCGTCGACCTGTTGGACGGTCGCATTCGTCGTGTCGTTCAACAATAAGCCGCAGCCGCCCGTATCGACCGTCTCGACGGTCCCGATATCGATGCCGTCGACGCCGTAGGTCTCGACCGCGTGATGTTGGGACCCCTCGACCGAAGCGTACTCGAGCGAGGCGTTCTGCGTTCGACCGCCGTCGCTGTCGTCGATTCGAACCCCGATTCCGACGTCCTCGGTCGCGTGTAGCGCCATGGTGATCGTCCCCAGTTGCACGTCCGAGCAACTCTGGATCCAGATGCCATAGCGGGGATTCCCTTCGATGGTGACGTTTTGGATCTCGACGGCCTCGGCGCTCTGTGCACGAAACGGGACGATCAGGTCCTCGCCGGTATCCTCCACGAAGATGGTCCCGTTGTGATCGATTACGGTGTGATTCGGGAGGTCGACGGCCTTGACGTCGCCGTCCCACGAATGGGGACCGACCGTCCCGGAGTTTTTGATCAGTACCCGTTCTTTCGAGGATCGGCCCGCAGTGAGGCTGTCGACGGCCGCCTGTATCGCATCGAGGTGATCTGTGCCCTCGTATACCGTCTGCTCGTTGGCAGCGTACCAGGTGTCTCCGTCTTGCCAGACTTCTGCGTCGTGGCTGCTCGCCTGCGCGGTCCCTATCGAACCTGCCACCAGTCCGGTGGCCGCAAGCGACAGTGCCCGCCGACGAGTCAATCGCGAGGCAGCGGTATTCGTTTCTCTGTGCGCTGGATCTCCTGTGTTATTATTTGTCATAATAACGGTTCTATATGTTCATTATCATTGTATTAAAATTTTTTCTGCTAATATGATATGACACAAGATATTCTCCCCCTTCAACAATGATGCCGATCCATCCGCATCTCCGAACTGCGAAGAACGCACCTCATCAGCGTTCGATCGCTCGGCCACGCTGCACAGTTCGGCCGCCGCGCTATCGCTCGAGCACGTCGGCGTCCGCCAGATCGTACGCCTGGAGGTACTCGCGCTCGAGGTCGACGAGTTCGACGAACAGGTCGCGTGCCTCTTCCCGGCCGATAGTGACGAGGGCGTCGTTGAGAAACGCCTGGAACGCGAGGTCTAAATCGCCGGCGAATCCGGCCTCGATCAGCGTCTCCTGGTTGTGGATGGCTCGCAGGACCATCGATCGCACCTCGCGTGGAAGTTCGCCGGCGGTAATCGGTGCGACGCCGCTGCCGGTGATCATCGCGTTCGTCTCGACGACCGCGCCCGTCGGGAGGTCCGGCGTCTGGCCCCGATTCGGGTAGTTGACGTGGGTTTTGATCGGCTCGAGTCCCACGAGCGCGCGCATGATGTCGACGACTTCCTCGCCGGACTCGGTGAACTCGAACGCCTCGTCGCCGGAGAGATATTGCTCCATCTTCGCCGGGCCTTCGGTATCGGTCGTCCGAGCCGAACTCGGCGTCAGCCGGAACCCCCAGCGCTGGATCTCCTCGGGGTCGTCGATGTCGAGATACCAGGGGACGAACTCGGCGAGGTGCCGATCGCCCGCCGCGCCGAGGACGCCGAACCGGTCGTAAAGGTCGAACGCGACCTCGTGGTGGTTCGTCCAGTAGGATTCGTCCTCGAAATCGCCGGGTTCGAAGCTCGGAATCGGCTTTCGTTCCTCGAGTTCCTGCTCTAGGTACTGGAAGACGTCGTGGCCGTTCCAGTGGACGTCGTCGATCCAGGTGAAGTGGTTGATCCCCTTTACGTTCACGTTGATTTCCTCCCCCGCGACGTCGTCGGCTTCGTCGACGTAGGTTTCGGCGACGTCCGCAAGCATGCGCTGAATCGCAAACACCTCGTGACAGAGGCCGATCGCGTTGATGTCCGGATACTCTTCGTAGAGCGCGCGCGTACAGACGGTCATCGGATTCGTGTAGTTGATGACCCACGCGTCGGGACACCGTTCGCGAACCGTCGCCGCGATTTCGCGGTACTGGGGGATCGCTCGCATAGATCGCAGGACGCCGCCGGGACCTACCGTGTCGGCGACGGGTTGATAGATTCCGTACTCCTGTGGTACGTCGATGTCGTGGACGAACGTCTCTTCGATCGGATCCTGAATCGAGCAGATGACGAAATCCGCGCCGTCGAGCGCCTCGTCGATGTCCCGACAGGCCTCGAACGACCAGTCGCCGGTCGCCTCCGGTCGGTCGACGAGCCCGTTTGCGAGTTCGGCGTTCTGTTCGGCGGCTTCGTACTCGACGTCGTAGAGCGACACCGTCCCGACGAGGTCGTCACACTGCAAGAGGTCATTGATAAGCGTGTGCGCCCAGCCGCGGCTGCCACCGCCGATATACCCGATCTTCGCCGACCGTTGAGACTGCGATGAGGACCGCTCCTCGAGTTGATGCATACGACCTGTACCGAACGTGGGGCATAAAATAGTTACCGTTGGCCCGCTTAGATTTCCGTTTCGGAGGATTTCGCGAGAACTGCGGAGCAATGTTTAATTGGCCGGCGTCAGTAGCTACTACGAACGAACTCGATGACACTAACACAATATCTCCTCGTGGCAGGTATTTCGGTCGATCAGGACCTGTTGACCGTCGTCGGTGGTTTCGCCCTACTCGTGTTGTTAGGTCTCTCGGCGTTTTTCTCCTCGTCGGAGCTCGCGATGTTCTCGCTGGCCAGACACCGAGTCGAAGCACTGCGCGAGGAAGGCGCAGCGGGAGCGCAAACGCTGGCCGAGTTGAAAGACGATCCGCACCGCCTTCTCGTGACGATTCTCGTGGGGAACAATCTGGTCAACATCGCGATGTCGTCGATAGCGACCGCACTCGTCGGGTTTTACCTCGACAGCGGACCGGCCGTTCTCGTCTCCACCTTCGGCGTAACTGCTGTCGTATTGTTGTTCGGGGAATCGGGACCAAAGTCCTACGCCGTCGAGAACACTGAATCCTGGGCCCTCAGGACTGCGGGTCCGTTGAAACTCTCCAAAACACTGCTCTTCCCGCTGGTCGTCGTCTTCGATCACCTCACGCGGCTGGTAAACAGCGTAACAGGCGGCCAGTCGTCGATCGAGGACTCCTACGTCAGCCGCGACGAGATTCAGGACATGATCGAGACCGGCGAACGGGAGGGCGTCCTCGAGGAGGGCGAAAAGGAGATGCTCCAGCGCATTCTACGATTCAACAACACGATCGCAAAGGAGGTGATGACGCCGCGACTCGATGTCGACGCGATCTCCAAGTCGGTCTCGATCGAAACGGCGATTCAGGCCTGCGTCCAGTCCGGTCACGAACGCCTGCCCGTCTACGAGGCGAGTCTGGACAACGTCATCGGCGTCGTCTCGATTCGCGACCTCGTCCGCGAGCACCTCTACGGCGAACGGACGGGAATCGAGCTCACCGATCTCGTTCAGCCGACGCTCCACGTCCCCGAGTCCAAGAACGTCGACGAACTCCTCGGAGAAATGCAAAGCGAGCGCGTCCACCTCGCCGTCGTGCTCGACGAGTTCGGAACCACCGAGGGAATCCTCACTACGGAGGACATCACCGAGGCCGTCGTCGGCGAACTGCTCGAGGAAGAAGAGGAACACCCGGTCGAATTCATCGACGAGAACACCGTCATCGTTCGCGGGGAGGTCAATATCGACGAGGTCAACGAGGCACTCGACATCGAACTCCCCGAGGGAGAGGAGTTCGAGACGATCGCGGGATTCATCTTCAATCGCTCCGGTCGACTGGTCGAGGACGGCGAAGTATTCGTCCACGACGACATCGAAATCCGGATCGAAGAGGTCGAGAATACCCGGATTACGAAATCGCGCATAACCAAAACCGTACCTGATGAGTCGTCCGAAGGCCTCGAGGAGGGCCCCGCCGAGTACGGTGAACTTAGCGACGAAGCAGAGACCTGATCGCGCGGATATCTGTTACCAACTGTTCTTTCTGCAGGGGCGAACGTTCTGTTGTGCTGTTTCTGTCCGGTTGTCGAGAGCCAGATTCAGCTACCATGGTCTTATAACCTCTATATTTGGGGGAAATTGACAGCTTGTTTGAGGATTTAACCGAGTAGAAATACACTACCGGATACGAACGAAAGGGGACGCCACACCGGTGAATCGATCGACCGGAGATCATGCGCTCGAGGGTCCGGAGGAGACCAGAACAGCGTTATAAATCAGCTTTACATACTGGCGTGTTACAGCCACAACCCCTCACTGGGGCCCTACGAGTCGTTTCTTGGACGTGTTTGTGAACGCATTGGTATTTCGAAGCGTCCATCAATACTTTCTGAGAGGCATCTCGATCACTGACGGATGGCACTGAGGCGGTGAGTCTTCCTACCCCAGTGGGTCTGGCACGATTGCTTCTATCCTGTTCCCTACTTCCGAACGGTAGTCCGCGATTTCGTTGTATCGCGACATGGTGGTCGACACCGCGTCGTGCAAACCATGCTGTGACAAAACAACGCATAACCTGTCCGGCAGCACCGAATATTTTCACAGATCTCTCTCTATAGGCTTCTCCTCGAGGAATTCGTCCGTGTAAACGAATAACTCTCACCCTCTGCCCGTCATTTACATATGTACCTTCGTAATTCTGGGCTGTCCATTGTCGAGCGGGGAACCTAATATTCCGGTGTGACCGAACGAACTCACCACATTCACCGGGGATTTTCGCTGAATTTCCTCTCGATATGCCTGTATTCACCGTACACGGCGCTCGAGTTCCTGTTTTCGGCGACGGCGGATGAGTGGGCGGTCGTCGGGCGAATCAACCTGACAAAATTGCCGCCGCTTTGTCGACTGACACTCCTTCTGTACGGTGATTACCATCAACGGACTCGGGCATCTGTGGTAACGTGATTGGCGCAAATAGTCCATAATCGCCGCCAGCGCACCCAGATCTTCTTCCTTCCCGAGGTTGCGTCCGTTCCAAAATCTCATCGATTACACCCCGGCGCTCGGTCTCGCCTTGCGAACGTGTGGTGTTGCATCCAGAACGGTTTCGGACCGTCGTCTCGCCGGACCGATACTGCACTCTCGTCTGCCTTCGTCCGTTCGGCCAGAAAGAATCGTGATCGGGGCCGGAAAACGCTATTCGCCCGGTGTTCCGCGGGGTGACTGTGTCGATTCGATTCCAACGGTTCCGATAACGCCGCGGAGATAACCGACCGTAAACCCGCGGGCTCGATGGCGCCAGTCGTCGTCGCCACACATTTTCGGCACGTGGTCGGGGATCACCGCTCCATCGAAGCCGATCTCCTGCAGCGTCCGAACGGCCTCGACGGTGTCGAAATTCCCGCGATCGACGAACGTCTCGTGGAATTTCGGGACCGTTCCGACGACATTGCGGAAGTGAATAAACACGATTTGATCGCGTTCACCAAACCGGCGGAGCACGTCGGTCACGTCTTCACCCATTTGCGAGAAACAGCCCAAACAGAGCTTTAGGCCGTGATTATCGCTCGGAACGAGGTCCATCGCCTTCTCGAAGTTTTCGACGTTCCGGAAGAGTCGCGGGATGCCACCGAGGGACTCGAGCACGGGCGGGTCGACTGGATGAAGCGCGAGGTCGACGCCGGCTTCCTCCGCGACCGGGAGCACGGTCTCGAGGAAGTGCTGGTAGTGCTCCCAGAACTCCGCTTCGGTGTAGGCGCGCTCGAGGCCGGGCGCGAGTTCGTCCGGTTCCTCGAGTTCGTCGTAATCGAACGCCGTGGCCTCGGCCCCGCCCCGCGTCTCGACCGGGGAGGTCCGCATCGGGACGACGCTCCGCGGGTTCCACTGATAGCCGAGGACCGGGATGCCGGCTTCGCCAAGATTGCGGATTAACGTCGTAATCTGCTCTAAGGCCTCGTCTGCGTCGTCGCGGCCGAACATAATGTCGCCGTACATCGAATACGGGAGCGACTGGATGCCGGTAAACGTGAGCCCTGCGTCTTCGATTCGGCTTTTCGCGGCGCGGAGTTCGCGAACGGACGGGATCTGGTCCGGACCGACGGCGATCGTCTCGGCTCCGTCCTGATCGTTGAAGTCGTCGGGTTCCTCCTCTGTGTCAGCGTGATCGACGAAAATGTCGGTCGCCCCGAGCTGGCGGATGTATCGTAATCGATTCCTCGAGAGGGACCTGGTTCGGACGCCGACGCGGACGGCAGCGTTGCTCGTACTGGCCATACTTCCTGACTCTTCCGGATCGCCTAAATGATTGCGGGGATTTGCCGTTACCACTCGGCGACGCTCCCGTCCTCGTGTCGCCAGACGGGATTGTGCCAGTCGTGGTCGACGCCCGTCTGGGCTCGGACGTGTTCCTCGTCGATCTCGATACCGAGGCCTGGATCGTTCGGAATCTGCACGTAGCCGTCTTCGTATTCGAAGACGGACGGATCGGCCAGATAGTCGAGCACGTCGCTGGTCTCGTTGTAGTGGATGTTCAGGCTCTGCTCCTGGATGAACGCGTTGTGCGAGCAGGCATCCACCTGCAGACAGGACGCGAGCGCGATCGGTCCAAGCGGACAGTGTGGGGCCATCGCCACGTCGTAGGCTTCGGCCATCGCGGCGATCTTCTTGACCTCCGTAATCCCGCCGGCGTGGCTGAGATCCGGCTGGATCACGTCGACGGACCCGTTCTCGAAGATTTCCTTGAAATCCCAGCGGGAAAACATCCGTTCACCGGTCGCGATCGGACTACTCGTGTGGGCGGCGATTTCGGGGAGCGCGTCGTTGTGTTCTGGGAGCACCGGCTCCTCGACGAACATCGGTTCGTGCGGTTCCAGCCGTTTGACGAGGCGCTTTGCCATCGGCTTCGAAACGCGACCGTGGAAGTCGACGCCGATGTCGACCTCGTCGCCGACGGCGTCGCGAACTTCGCGAAGCCGAGTGACGGCGGCTTCGACCGTCGCTGGATCGTCCACCCGTTCGATTTCTTCCGTCGCGTTCATTTTGAGCGCCGTGAATCCCGCTTCGACCTGCTCTCGAGCCTGTTCGGCGACGTCGGAGGGTCGATCCCCGCCGATCCACTGATAGACGCGGATCCGATCTCTGGCCGCACCGCCGAGTAACTCGTGGACGGGGACGCCAAGACGCTTGCCCTTGATGTCCCACAGCGCCTGATCAATACCCGCAATCGCGCTCATCAGAACCGGGCCGCCTCGATAGAACCCTCCGCGGTACATCGTCTGCCAGTGATCTTCGATTCGACTCGGGTCAGCCCCGAGCAGGTAATTGTCGAGGAGTTCCTCGACTGCGGTTCTGACGGTCTTTGCGCGACCTTCCACGACGGGTTCGCCCCACCCGACGGTCCCGTCGGATGTCTCGAGGCGCAAGAACAACCACCGCGGCGGCACTTCGAACAGTTCGTAATCAATAATTTCGGTCATTTATTCCCGCTGGGTCGTTTTCCCGCCGGCTCGGTTAATCGTTTCGGGAGGGTGTCTCGAGCCGTGACAACCTCGGGTGTTTCGATGCTGGCCGTCCGTGTCACTCGAGAATCCGCACAGAGAGTCCGTCGACGACGTCACCATCCGCAATCGAGAGATCGAACGGATCGATCGTCTCATCGCCGAGTCGCCACGAGGCTTCCCCCGTGAGATCCACGGTGATCGGGTCGCTTCCGAAGTTCATCACCCAGGTGTATCCCCCACGGTGGGCGACGCGGACGCCTCCGGGTAAGACCGCCGAACGCCGCACGCCGGCGCGCTCGAGAACCGACCCGACGAGATCGACCGCGAGATCTGGTTCGGGCCAGACGCCACAGTAGACGACGCTTCCCTCACCAATCCGATTTCGGACGGCCGCCGTCCGTCCGTCTTCGACTGCGTCCCCGTCGTACTCGAGTATCGGCTGTGCGCCGTCGGCCTCGAGCCATTCGGCCCACGTTCGGAACGCGTACCACGTCTGCGTGTCGTCGGTGCGAGAAACGGTCGCCTCGAGTTGGGGCGGTACCGACTCGTGCTGGTCGACGGTCGCGCCGACGAGGTCGGTGAGCGGGCCGGGTTGAACGCTCGAGGCGAGTTTTCCGTACTCGTCTTTGTGTCCCGTGCGCGGGCCGAGCAGTAGTTCGCCGCCGGATTCGACGAAGGCGGTCAGCCGGTCTGCCAGTTGCGCAGTTGCGAGGTGCACGGTTGGGGCGACGACCGCGTCGTAGGACTCGAGGGAGGTGTCCGGATGAACGATATCGACCTGGACGCCGTGGGATCGAATCCCGCCGTAGAACGCCTGTAAGAGCTGCCAATAGTCGAAATCGGGGGCGTGTGGTTGTTCGCCAAGTGCCCACGCGTTTTCGTAGTCGTGGAGGAGTGCAACTGGTGCATCGACATCGTCGACGTCGAACAGTTCCTCCGCGGCCTGGGTGGCGTCGTGATAGCCCCGATCCGCCGATCCGTCCTGCTTGCGGAGACCGGCGTGGTACTGTTCCTGTCCCTCGAGACAGCGCCGCCACCGGAAGTAGACCACGGCGTCGGCACCGTGGGCGGTCGCGTGGTGGGCCCAGAGTCGCATCGCGCCCGGCGCGGGCTGTGTGGAGTGGGGCGGCCAGTTGACGTCTCCGGGCTGTTGTTCCATCACCCAGAACGGTCGGTCCAGGACGCTCCGGTAGAGGTCGTGGTTGAACGAGAGCAAGTCGGGATTGCCGGCGCGAAGTTCGTCCGTGGACGCCTCGTCGACGGCCTGCTGGACGTGTCCGGTCGGGTACGAGTCCCACGAGATCAGATCGAGGTCCTCGCCCACGTCGTAGGCGTCCACCGACTCGAAGAGGTTCATGAAATTGTGCGTGACGAACCAGTCGTCGTTGGCCCCTCGAAGGATATCGGCCTGCAATCGGTTGTACTCGACGACGCTATCGCTCGAGAATCTGGCGAAGTCGAGCGCCAGCGACGGATGGTCCTGCGCCGGCGTGGGTCGCGGGATGTCGACCTGCTCGAAGTCATCGTATTGCTGGCTCCAGAAAGTCGTCCCCCACGCGTCGTTGAGGTCCGCAACCGAGTCGTACTCCTGGCGAACCCACGAGCGGAACGCGCTGGCACAGTCGTCACAGTAGCACCGAGTCGTGCCGTGACAGCCGTACTCGTTGTCGGTCTGCCAGCCGACGACGCGCGGGTCATCCGCGTATCGTTCGGCCAGTACCCGGACGACGCGTTCGGATTCCTCGCGGTAGGCTTCGGAGTTGAAACAGTAGTGTCGTCGGCTGCCGACCGATCTGACCGTCCCGTCCCGGTCCCGCTGGAGGATTTCGGGTCGCTCAGCGACCAGCCACCGCGGCGGTGCTGCAGTCGGCGTACACAGGACGACTTCCATCCCGTACTCGCCGATCAGTCCGATGATCTCGTCGAGCCATTCGAAGTCGAACTCTCCGCGTTCTGGCTCGAGCACCCGCCAGGAAAATTCGGCCATGCGAACGTACTCGATGCCCGCGTCGGCCATTTGCTGTACGTCCGTTTCCCACTGTTCGCGCGGCCAGTGCTCCGGAAAGTAGCATACTCCTATCGACATAGCAGAGGGTTCGTACCGGCCCTTGTAAACATTGTCATGCAGACTGCACGCAGCCACTTACGAGCCGAATTGACGACCCGGTCTCGAGGAAAAATCAGTAACCTTTGTGATGGATGAGCGTGAAAGACGGGTACGATGTCAGAAGCGACGTTCGTCGACGTGCTCTGTCGGTCCCGTCACAAGTTCCGGCTGCTGTTTATGGTGTCGGTGCTCTCGTTGGTGATCCTCGGTGTGGCACTACCGGCCATCGAACGGGGGACCGGAACGTACGTCATCACCGTCGTTCAGATCGTGACGTTCCTGGTGATCGGTTCGTTTTCGCTTGGGATGATGATACTCTGTTCCCGCCGGGCCGACTAATCTCGACACCACCGAACGGACCCAAACGGGGGCCCTTAAGGGTGTCTGTCACTTTCCCAAAGCGCTCGTCGGGACTTCGTTGACTGTGCCTCGCTCGCGGTGCTGTGGCTCCCACGGCGACTCGTAGCGTGGGCGCTCGCCTCGAGAGAATTCCCGTTTCTCAGTAGACGAGTACATCACCCTTCCCAGTGTCATCATCTATAATCAGTTACCGTAATTCATATATAGGTGGATTGTAACGTATAGTCCGTGGGAACAATGAGCAATGACAACAGTCGTTTTACCAGACGTACGTTTCTCGGCGCTAGCGGTGGCGCTCTGACGGCAGCACTCGCAGGATGTGCAGGTGGGGGAAGTAGTGATTCGACGTTCGTGACCGCATTCGAAGGTGGACGACCGCCGAATGAGGTTCACTTCAACCCCTGGAACCCGGCGAACTACGCCCAGACGTACAGTATCTACTGGCTCCAGCGAACAGTCTCCGCACACGGTGACGGAACCGTTACCACGGATTTCTTCGAGGAGATGAGCGTTGATGGACGGGAAGTCACAATCGAGTTTCCGACCAACTGGACGTACTGGAACGGCAACGACATCACCGCCGAGGACTATCTCGTTGCCGCGGAACTCGATCGCTACCAGGACCCCGAAGGATCGCCGATCGAGAGCAACGAACTCGTCGATGACTACACCATCCGGCGAACCTACAAAGAGCCGATCTCGCCGACGGTCGCACGATTGAACGCCGGCTACGGGATGGAAGCACCCAAATCGGTCTTCCGGGAATACCTCGATCGGTACGAGGAAGCCTCGAGCGAGAGCGAACGCCAGGACGTCACCGACGAACTCCTCCAGATGACGATTTCGACCGAGGAGTTCGTCGAGCAAGGCCTCGGCAGTACGCTGTTCAAGATCGAGGACTTCAACTCCTCGGAGACGCTCGCGGTGAAACAGGACGACCATCCGTGGGCGGACCGAACGGACATCGAGGAGATCCGCGTCCTCCCGAACGTCGAATCTGGCACGAGCGTTCGGGAACTCGAGCGAAACAACGAACTCGACATGACCCAGTACATCACCGACGATATGGCGTCTGGGTACCCGGACAACCTCGAGAACATCTACGAACTGAGTCACTACAACTGCCAGAAATTCATGTTGAACTGGGAGAACGAGCACCTCGCGAACAGATCGGTTCGACGAGCGATCATCTCGGCGATAGACATCCCGTCTATCGTGGAGGGGGCGACGCAAACAGGCATGCTCGCATCGCCAACGAAGGTCCAGACCGGGATCCGAGAGACGATCGAAGACAGATACCTGGGGGACGGGTTCACCGACCAACTCATTCAATATCCCATCGAAGCCGACGAGGAAACGGCGACTGAATACATGGAGGAAGCCGATTATTCGATGGAAGACGACACGTGGGTTAGCCCAGACGGCGAACCCGTCGAGTTCAATATCATCACGCAATCGTCGAACGCACAGGTACAGCAGGCGAACACATTCGGCGATCAGTTAGCCAGATTCGGAATAAACAGGGAGGTTACGACCGTCGGCCAGGATTACTACTCGCGAGTCCAAAATTGGGAGTTCGACATCGCCTGGATGTGGCACGTTGCATTGCCGTACTGGCACCCGACGGCGTACTTTTCGAACAATTTCTACGGCGTCCTCGCAGGTGATCTGGACTCGGACTCAGCTACCGGTCCGACCGGCGTTCCGTTCGAAACCGAAATTCCGGAAGAGGTCGGTGCCGAGGAAGTCAGTGGCAGCGGCGTCGAGATCAATCCAGCAGAACTGATGAACCAACTGACCGCCGCGTCGTCCGAGGAAGAGACGATCGAGCTCACGGAACAACTCGTCCAGTGGGTCAACTACGACCTGCCGTCGATCATCCACATGCAGGAAAACCGTGGATTCGGCGGCGACGTCGAGAACTTCAGCTTCCCCGACCCGGACGAAACTCGTCTCGATCACCCGAATCCCGGTCCGTGGGCGTTGACCAGTGGACACATTTCGATGAAATAATCCATCTCGATCCAGAAATTAGAGAACTACCTACGCAATACGAGACCATCTGAAATGAGATATGAATGGTAACTATTTGTTGAAACGCGTCGGACAGGCAGCGCTGACGTTCGTTGCGACGGTAACGCTGACGTTCGTCCTGTATCGGATGATGCCGGGCGGTCCAGCACAAGCGCTCGAGAACGTCATCCTCCAACAGCAATCGTCAGGAGGCAATACGATCGACCCCGAACGGATCGAGCTGTTGGTTTCACAGTATACGAACCTCGAGAGCGACGCACCGCTGTACGAACAGTACTACCAGTACATGCACAGCGTCTTCATCGAGCAAGACCTCGGGGAGTCGCTCTACTCAAATGATACCGTGACCCACCTGCTGGCCGAACGCATCCCCTGGTCGATGCTCATCAGCGTCTATGCGATGGTGATCGGCTACACCGTGAGCATCGTCCTCGGCGCGATGATGGCGTTCAAAGAGAAGTCCCGATTCGACTCCATCTCGTCGGTGGTCCTCATCGGCCTCAACTCGACGCCGTACTACGTCGTCGGGGTTTTGCTCATTTTCTTCTTTAGCATCCGGTACGAGTTCTTCCCGAGAGGCGGCCGTGTCGGGCTGGGTATCGACCCGGGCTTCAATCTCGCGTTCATGCAGAGTATCGCCTATCACGCCATGCTCCCCGTGTTCTCGATGAGCGTCCTCGGACTCGGCACCGCACTGACCATGCGAGGGAACTCCGTTCGTGTGCTGGGCGAGGATTACCTGCGCGTCGCGAAACTTCGCGGCCTGCGAAACTCTCGCATCGCGACCCAGTACGTGGGGCGCAACGCAATCTTGCCGATGTACACGCAGTTCATGATCGGTATCGCGGGCGTGCTCAGTAGTTCGGTCATCGTCGAGGAAATCTTCACGTACCCCGGCGTCGGACTGCTGGTCTACGATGCCATCCAGGTGCGTAACTACCCCGTTCTCATGGGCTCGCTGATCGTGTTTACTCTCATCACCGTTATCGCGATTCTGATCGCTGACCTGACCTACGGCTTCGTCGATCCTCGAATTTCGACTGGAGGAGATAATGAGTAGCAACCGACCTGACGACCAGGAGGGACTCGAGTCCCTCTTCGAGACAGATATTGATCGAGAACCGGTGTCGCGATCCGAGCGGTTCAAGCGCCAGTTCGACCTGTACGTCCTCGCGCCGTGTCGCGTCGCGATGACCGACTGGCGGGCCGTCCTCGGAACCGCGATTCTCACCGTCTTCGTACTGATGGGGACCCTCGGCGTCTGGCTCGTTGATCAACCCTTGAGCGGAGACGCACCAAATCTCGTCCCACCGTTTCAGAACACCGAGTACATTCTCGGCACCGATATGAACGGCGAGCCGATCTTGGCTCAACTCATCCACGCGACGCCGGACATGTTCCGGATGGTGTTCGCCGGCGCCGTCGTGAGCATCGGGTTCGCGGCGATCGTGGGCGTCGTCTCGGGCTTCCTTCGCGGAACGATGGTCGATAGGTTACTGATGGGAGTAACGGACATCATCATCACGATTCCCGGCTTGCCGCTGGTGATCGTGCTGATCGCGATCTTTCAGCCGACCGATCCGTACGTTATCGGCGTCTTGCTCGGCCTCGACAACTGGCCCGGACTGGCCAGAACCGTCCGATCACAGGTGCTGAGTATCAGGGAGGAATCCTACGTCGAGGCGTCCCAGATCATGGGCATCTCGACGGGGACGATCCTTCGCCGGGACGTCCTCTCCCAGCTCATGCCCTACATCACCGTCAACTCCGCGTTGGCCTCGCGACGGATCATTTTCGAGTCCGTCGGGCTGTACTTCCTGGGGATTCTGCCGTTCACGACGTTCAACTGGGGCGTCATGATGAACCTCGCGTACGAAAACCACGCGCTCAGTACGCCGGATATGTACCACACGCTCGCGCTCCCCCTGCTGACCATCTTCATGATGTCGTTCGGACTCGTCTTGCTCTCACAGGGGCTCGACAGCGTGTTCAACGTCCGACTCAGAGCGCGACATGCCTCGACGATCGACGACGACGGAGGGCCAAACTGATGAGCCGAGTAACCGACCGAGCCAACAACCACATGCGAGTAACTGACCATCACCACTCGAGGACGACTCATGAGTAAGACAGACCCGATCGTGGAGGTTCGAGACCTCGACGTCACGTTCCAGATGAATCGTGGGCAATCACGCGTCGTCCGCGACGCCGATATCGACGTCTTCCGGAACGAGACGCTCGGCATTATCGGCGAGAGCGGCAGCGGGAAATCGATGCTCGCGTCGTCGTTTCTCAACGCCGTCGTCGAACCGGGCGTCTCGACCGGCGACGTGACGTACTATTCGCACGACGGAGAGCCAACCAATGTTCTGGAGTTATCCGAATCCGAACTGGACCGATTCCGCTGGGAGGAAGTCGCCATGGTGTTCCAGGGCGCGATGAGTTCGTTTAACCCCGTCCTGAAGATTCGGACTCACTTCAGGGAGACGCTGCAGGACCACAACCGCGACGTGGGCGCAGGAATGCAGCGCGCACGCGAGCTCTTAGAGAGCGTCTACCTCGACCCGGATCGAATTCTCGATTCCTACGCGCACGAGCTCTCCGGCGGGATGAAACAGCGGGCGCTCATCGCGCTCTCGCTCGTCCTCGAGCCGGAGCTACTCGTGCTCGACGAGCCGACGGCGGCGCTGGACCTGCTGATGCAGCGATCGATCGTGACGCTCTTGGAGCAACTGCAGGACGAGTACGACCTGACGCTCGTGTTCATCACGCACGACCTGCCACTGTTGACGAAGTTGGCCGACCGGATTGCCGTCATGTACGCCTTCAACATTATCGAGATCGCGACGACCGAGGATATCCTCTACGATGCCTCACATCCGTACACGCGCGCATTGTTGGATACGACGCCGGATCTGAACGTGCCGGTCGAGGAGATGAACATCATCGAAGGCAGCAAGCCGGATCCGGTTGACCAGATTCCGGGCTGTTCGTATCACCCTCGGTGTCCGATGGCCGATTCGCAGTGTCGAGCAGAAGAGCCGCCGATGCTGGCTGTCCGCGACGGCCACGAATCGGCGTGTTTCTACCACGACCAGGCAGCGGAGGCGGTTCCGATCAGCGCCGCGCCGGACACCCGGCCGGCGACGAGCAAAAACGCCGCGACCGACGGGGGTGACAACTGATGGCGACGTCCGAACCGGTGCTCTCACTGGATAACGTTTCCGTCGAGTTCACCGATGACGGCGGCTTGCTCAATATGTTCGGCGACTCCGAAACCGTCAGAGCGGTCAATGACGTCTCCCTCGAGTTCGGCGAGCAGGAGACGCTCACCCTCATCGGGGAGAGCGGATGTGGAAAGTCCACGCTCGGCAAGACGGCGATTGGGGCCCAAAAGCCGACCAGCGGCTCCATCAGCTACCGCGGGCAGGATATCTGGGCGGCGCGAAACGGGTCGGGCGACGTCTCGATTCCTTTCGACGAAATCCGCCACTCGCTCCAGATCATCCATCAGGATCCGGGCAGCGCGCTCAATCCGAACCAGCGAGTTCTCACTTCGCTTTTGTTGCCGCTCCAGAAGTGGTATCCCGACCTCAGCCGCGAGGAGTGCGAAGAGCGCATCCATACGCTGTTCGAACGGGTCGGCATGTCGCCGCCGGGAGACTACCTCAACCGGTATCCGCACCAGTTGAGCGGCGGGGAAACCCAGCGCGTGGTTCTCGTGCGTGCGCTCCTGTTGAATCCCGATCTGATCCTCGCCGACGAGGCGATCAGCGCGCTCGACGTCTCACTGCGCGTCGAGATGATGGACCTCATGCTCGAGTTGCAGGATCTGTTCAACACCTCCTATCTCTTCATCTCCCACGACCTCTCGAACGCACGGTATATCGCCGAAAAATCCGGCGGCCGGATCGCGGTGATGTACCTGGGTGAGATCGTCGAGATCGGGACGGTCGACGAGATCGTCGAGAACCCGCAGCATCCCTACACGAAAGCGCTGCAGTGGGCGACGGCGAACCTCTACGAAGACGAACCGGACGACGAGTTCCCACTGCGAAAAATCGACGTGCCCGACCCGACGGATCTCCCGTCGGGCTGTCACTTCCATCCGCGGTGTCCGAACGCTCGAGAGGTGTGCCAACAACAGCATCCAGGCCGGATCCACGCGAATGGCAACGCAGAAAACTACGCACGATGTTTCCGTGCCGATGAGGACCACGAGTACTGGAACAGTCCCAAGGTGACCGACGAGTAATCAGTCGTCGATCTCACTCTCAAAATACCAACAAACAAATATGTCATCAACAAGTAACCAAGACAACGTGTCATCGTCGGACGAACCGAGCACAACAGCGCCCCTGAGTGTGCGAATTCCTGGCAGTCTCGGTGTATGGGTGTCGTTCATAGTCGCCATCCTGTTGCTCCTCAGTGGAATGCTGTTGTTCGATGGACCGATGGCTGGCGTACTCGGCCTGTGGGGACTGTCGCTTCTCGGGGTCACGGTCGTCGGTGTCTTCGCGTACCGACTCTGGTACCAGTACGGGTCCTGAGAACCCACTGATCACACGCTTTTGGTATCATCGTTCGACAGGAGAACGCAATCGCAAGCAATTTCAATGAGATTCGATCCAATAGAGTTATTAGCCACTCTAGTGCTTCAATGAAGCGGGTTCTTGGACATAGAGCCGTTATTGTTTCTCGCTTCCACCCTTCGATCTGGACACCGAGTCTTCCGCAGAACACTGTCTTCAATAGATCATCGTATTTTCGACGGACGCGACTGTGTCCACTCTGCAGACCAGTTCCGAATGGTCGGTATACGCGTCTCGTTCCGCGTTTCCGAAGCAGGGATAAACGGCGACGAACCGAACAGAGGGGAAATGAGTGTTCACCGCACAATCCTTAAGGTAGTTCCTCGAAACCTATGAACGATGTCCGCATTCGGTCAGGACGGGCGCTGTCGACCAACGGAACTCCGCGTCGAATACGAACGGAGTCCCGCGAATCTCGAGCCGACGCGACCGCCGCGGTTCTCCTGGCGCGTCGACACGGATCGTCGCGGCGCTCGCCAGACTGCCTACCGACTCGTCGTCAGTCGGAGACGCGACGCCGCGGCGAACGGTCGAGGTACTCTTTGGGACTCCGGGCGTATCGAATCGACCGCGGCGACGAACGTCGAATACGATGGCGTCGAACTGAACGCCGACGAGACGTACTACTGGTCGGTGACAATCTGGACTGACGCCGGCGAATCCGAGTGGGCCGAACCGTCGTCGTTCTCGACGGCGCTCGAACCGGCGGACTGGCGGGGCGAGTGGATCGCCCACCAGCCTGGCGACGGAGACACCAACGGATGGCGGAGTCGATGGCGTCGTCCGGACGAGAACGCCGAGGAGTGGGTGCAACTGGATCTCGGCGAAGTCCGGACGCTCTCCGAAATCTCACTCCACCCGACAGATCCAATTTCGGTCGTGCGCACGCCCGACGATATCCCCGTCACGATGGCGTGGGAACGTCGAGCCCTCGACGGGTTCGGCTTTCCCAACGCGTACCGCGTCGAGATCGCCTCGGATCCCGAATTCGAGGAGGCCGTAACCGTCGCCGATACGACGCTATCGGGCGCGGACGAGACTGTAACCGACAGCATTTATCAGGACGAGACGTTTTCGGTTCAGACTCACGAATGCCCTGATAGTAGCGCTCGATATATCCGTGTCACGGCGACCGAACTCCACGAGATCGTCCCGCGGAACAGCCCCAGTTCCGACGAGCAGGATGCCGATCGAAAGACCGTCCAAACCAATTCGTGGCAATGTTTCGCGCTGGCTGCGCTCACCGTCACGGGGACCGACGGCGACGACCTCGCGCGGGGTGGTACGGTGACGGCATCCTCGAGCGTCGAGTCCGATACGTGGGGCCGTGAACAGCTCGTGAACGGCCATACCGCGTCGACGATGGCGAGCACCGCTCCCCTGTTGCGCACCGAGTTCGAACTGGAGAAGCCGGTCAGATCGGCGCGGGCCCACGTCGCCGCCGTCGGGTACGGCGAACTGTACGTAAACGGCGAGCGGATCGGCGACCGGAAGCTCGATCCGGCGTGGACGGACTACGAGAAGCGCGTTCTCTACACGACCGACGACGTCACCGACCGGTTGTCCGAAGGCGAGAACGCGCTCGGCCTGTGGCTCGGTCGCGGCTGGTTTGCGAAAGGGGGCTTTCACTGGGTCGGAGACGGCTCACCGCGGGCCCGCGTCACCCTCGCCGTCGAATTCGAGGACGGGACGACCCGCACTCTCGCGACGAACGGGAACTGGCGAGCGACCGAGAGCCCGCTGGTGGAAAACGACATCTACGACGGCGAGCACTACGACGCCCGCCGCGAACGGGACGGCTGGAGCGCCTCGGGCGTCGACGATTCGGACTGGGACGGTGCGACAGTCGTCGACGCACCCGGCGGAACGCTCCGCCCCGAGCGCATCGAACCGATGGGCGTGGTCGAAACGTTCGACGTCGAAGCGGTCCACGAGAACCCGAATGGTCCCATTCTCGACTTCGGGCAGAACTTCGCCGGTTGGCTCGAACTCGAGATCGAGGATCCAGACCGCGGCGACGAGATCACGCTCAGCCACGCCGAGACGCTGACAGACGACGGCGACCTCTCGACGGCCGACCTCCGGACCGCCGACGCGACGGACACCTACGTCACCCGCGGGGACGACGTCGAGACCTACGAGCCGCGCTTTACCTATCACGGCTTCCGGTACGCCCAAATTTCGGGCTATCCGGGCGAGTTCGACCCCGAGAACGTGACCGCGAAGGCGGTGACGACGGCGATGGACCGACGCGGCGAGTTCGCCTGCTCGAGTGAGGAACTGAACCGGGTCCAGCAAAACGCCGTCTGGGGGCTCCGAAGCAACACACACTCCGTCCCCGAGGACTGTCCCCAGCGCGACGAGCGCTTCGGCTGGACCGGCGATGCGCACGTCTCGACTCGCTCGTTACTGTTCAACTTCGACGCCGTCCGCTTCGAAGAGAAGTGGACGAGAGACCACGACGCCGCCGCCTCGGCGATGGGCTACGTTCCCGATGTCGTTCCGAACAAGGCCTTCGAGGCTCCCGCCGATCCGACGTGGTCGATCACGCGCGTGATGGTCCCGTGGTACTGCTACCTACACGACGGCGACGAGCGCGTTCTCGAAGAGCACTATGGCGGAATGCGTGACTACGTCGACTACTGGACCGGCGTCGCCGAGGATGGCATCGTCCCCGACGCGTACGGGAAATACGGTGACTGGCTGGCGTTCGAGAACACCGACGGCCGGCACGGGCTGCCGTACGATCTGTTCAACACGGCGTTCGTCTACCGGGTGACCGATACCTTCGCGAAGATCGCTAGCGTCCTCGGCAACGAGGCCGACGCAGAAACCTACCGTGACCGTGCGGACTGCATCGCCGCCGCATTTGACCGGGAGTTCTTCGATCCCGAGACGGGCGTCTACGGGCCGGGAACGCAGTCGTCGTCTGCTGTCCCGCTGTTTTTCGGAATGGTTCCCGAAGAACACATAGAGCGGGTCGCCGAGAACCTTGCAGCGAAAGTCCGCGCTGACGGCGGCACGCTTCAGAGCGGGTTCCTCGGGACGCGACCGCTGATCCACACCCTCGCCGAGCACGGGTACGACGAGCTGGCTTACGAGGTGGTCAGTCAACCCGAACAACCGGGCTGGGTCTACATGGCTCGCAACGGCGCGACGACGATGTGGGAGCGTTGGGACTCCGACGAGAGCGTCGGATCCGGCATGAACTCGCTGAATCACTCGCCGTTCACGCACGTCTCCGAGTTCTTTTACGAAGTGCTCGCGGGGGTCACACTCGAGGACGTGCCGGTGACCGAGCACGTGACGATCGCCCCCTCGATCGTCGCCGACCTCGAGTGGGTCTCGGGGAGCATCGAAACGCGAGCGGGCGAGTTGGCCGTCGAGTGGGAGCGCGACGGCGACGCCTACGAGCTCGCGGTGACGGTTCCTTGGAACGGGCGAGCGACAATTCGGCTTCCGGAAGCGGCAGACGCGACGGTGACGGAGTCGAACACCGTGTTGGTCGAAGACCCGACTGATGGCGTCCGCTCGGTCGAAAACGAGGATGACGACCTCGTCGTCGAGGTCGGCGCAGGCGACTACGAGTTCTCGGTTCGGTGACGATCACCGCTACCGAGAGCGTGACCCGCCAAGTGAAACGATCGGGCGCGACCCGACCCCTCGAGGGTGGCGATAGATTCCGATTACGCGGAGGAAATACGAAACATCGCGACGTCGTGTGGGCCGACTACAGCTCTGATTTCGTTCTCGATAGTCCAGGATTCGTCGTCGAGGAGACTCGAGACGCGGTACGTGTCGGCGGCCGCGCGCGCTCGAGGGACGGTCGATCTCGTCGACGCGGGTCGCGATTCGGTGTCGCTTGCGGTTAAATGGGATAACCGCACACTCACGGCTGGCGAGTCGCGGACTCGTCTCGCGAGATATCGATGTGTTCGTTAGTTGATACCGGCCGCTCGAGTTTGTCTGGAATGATGGCAGTGGTTTTAGACATACTCCCTTATCGATAAATCCACCGATCAAACAATAAAATAACATGTTTGATAGTGTCGGATTCCACATTTCGATATAGGTGAGACATCACGTCGACGAGCGTGATCCAACGCGCTTATTTGATATTTCAAGTGCACCGTTATCATTTATGACAAAAATTTGGTGTTTTATTATCGTCATCATTCCAAACAGCAGTAGGGGTGGTACCAGGTACCTGGCATACGATCTGACTAGAACTTACATCGAGCAATAGTTGCTGTGGATCGATACTAGGATTTCTTGGCTGCACTGAAAAGTAGTAATGATCGGTGAGATCGTGTGATTCGCCTCGAGTTGTCTTCCAGTATCCGTCCATACTATCTGAATGCAAAATTATACTCGAAACTGATGTATCTGTAAAATCACTCGCCACCTTCGATTGTTTTGCGATATGTGTCGGTGGGGTGCCAACTCTGCCACGTCAGATCTCGGTTGCGACCGTGTCGACTGAAGGCATGCTCGCGATGCAACCGCCAACCTTTGGAGCTTCGCTCGTGGGGCAAAAAAGTGAATACTCCAACACTTTCTTACGTACTGATCCGGTACTCACACGTACTCTATTCCGCTTATGGCTGCAATACAGGTCGACAATGTGACTCGAACGTTCGGGAGTGTAACCGCTGTCGACGAACTCTCGTTTACCGTCGAAGATGGTGAATTATTCGGCCTCCTCGGCCCCAATGGTGCGGGCAAGTCGACCCTGATTAACGTGCTTGTTACCCTCTTGGAACCGACCGAGGGGACTGCCACCGTCAACGGCCACGACGTTACGTCGGAGACCGCCGCCGTTCGTAATAGCATCGGCGTCGTCTTCCAGGAACAGGCGCTCGACGAGGACCTCACCGGCGAAGAGAATCTGGCGTTTCACGCTCGACTCTATGGGATGGGTCGACGCGAACGGACGGACAGAATCGATGAGGTACTCGAGCTCGTCGGGCTAACGGAGGTTCGCGGGGACCCTGTCGGAACGTACTCCGGCGGGATGAAACGCCGGCTCGAGATCGGTCGCGGACTGTTACACGAACCCGCGGTGCTCTTTCTCGACGAACCGACGGCCGGTCTCGACGCACGGACCCGGCGGGACACCTGGGAGTATATCCAGCGGATGAACGAAGACGCCGGCGTCTCGGTCGTCCTGACGACTCACTACATCGAAGAGGCCGAGCATTTGTGCGACCGCGTCGCGATCGTCGACGACGGGGAAATCGCCGCGATAGATTCACCGACGGCACTCAAAGCGACGCTCGGGGGCACCGTTGTCTCCCTTACTGTTCATGGCGCTGTATCGGCGCTGTGTGACCGTCTCGAAGAACAATCGTGGGTTCTCGAGTATGCGAGAACCGATGTTGGTGTCAACGTCACCGTCGAACGCGGTGAAACGCGGGTCGCAGACCTCGTTCATTTGGCCGATAACGTTGGTGCGGCGATTACGTCCGTGGACATCCACCGACCGAACCTGGAAACGGTGTTTCTCTCGCTTACCGGCGCGATGATCGAGGACCGCGAGGATGCCGATGGGAGCGCAGGCGAACACAGGACACAGAACGCGCCACTTGATACCGTCGACGGGCGATCTGAAATCGCGACTACGGAGGACGACGAATGAGCCTTGTCGACCCGCTGGGGATCTACGCACTCTGGCTACGCGATGTCAAGCGGTTCCTTCGAACGCCGTCGCGGATCATCGGGTCCATCGCGATGCCGCTTTTGTTCCTCGTCTTCCTGGCGTTCGGATTTAGCGGTGCAGCGATTCCCGGTCTCCCGGAGGGCGTCGACTACCTCGAGTACCTCGTTCCCGGAATGGTCGGGTTCACGATGCTGTTCGGGGCGTCGTTCGCTGGACTCTCGATCCTCTCGGATCAGGACGTCGGCTTTCTCAAGGAGATCCTGGTCGCCCCGATCAGTCGCACCTCTATCGTCCTCGGTCGCATCGCCGGCGGATCGACTACCGCGCTCGTCCAGGCAGTTCTCATCCTCGTGCTCTCGATTCCGCTCGGGTTCAGGATCACGAGTCCTCTCCTGTTACCGATCGCGTTTCTGTTTCTCGTCCTGATCGCGGTCACGTTCGTCGGGTTCGGCGTCGCGCTCGCGTCGCAGTTCAGCGACAGCGAAGGGTTTGGTCTCGTCGTCCAGTTCGTCATCTTTCCACTGTTTTTCCTCTCCGGTGCGATCTACCCGGTCTCGAGCTTTCCGGAACCGATCCAGCTGGTGGCGCTGGCCAATCCGCTGACCTACGGCGTCGACGGGCTACGGGCGGTGCTGGTCGGAACCTCCGCCTATCCAGTCGGTCTCGACTTCGGCGCACTGCTCATCTCCTCGATTATAATGGTCGGGGCCGGCACCTACCTGTTCGAACGCGTCGAAGCGGTCTGACCCGTCGTCTGGAGTCATACTGAATCTGTTCCATCTGCGGTGTTCACCTGAAACGGAAAGAGATACTTTAGGGGGGACGAAGGTCACAGTAACATGGCCTACAACCGGGCACACTCTGTAGGTGAGTAGACGATGGGCGCTGACAACGTCGATATCTTCAAACACATCGTCTTCAGCCTTCCGCCGCTTTGGGTCCAGGTAACCGCGATGGTCCTTCTAAGTCCCGTGTATGCCGCTCTCGCCTATCTGTCGTTCAACGCGTTCGCGCCGGTTGCACTTCGTCCCGAAATCATCCCCCTCGTTGCGCTCGCGATATTCTTCGTTCCCGCTTTCGTCGCCGCTGAACTGTTCTATCACGCACTCCCCGATTACCCGCGCCACTGGAGCTATTTCCTCGCCCTGACGAATCAGCTGTTCGTGTTCGTCTACGCGCTGATCCTTTCCGGCGCGGACAACGGCGGAAACGCGTGGCGGATCATCTGGTTGGCACTGATCACCGTGAGTCTCACCAACGTCCTGGTCCTGACGATTTCGGTGGGTTACGAGCGCCTGAAACGAATACTCCCGGTTTCGATCGTCCAACCGGTTTTGTTGATCGCAACGTTTCAGATTTTCGTCGGACGGAGTCTCGGTATCGCCGATTCGGTGATATTCGTCCACTTCGCCGTCCTGTTGGTGGTCATAGCGTTTCTCGTACTCGTCTTGAAGGTGTTCGACTACCTGATCGGAAGCAACGCGAACGTCTCTGCGTTCGAACTCACGTCCGGACTGTTGAAGGGCGAACGATCCGCGCTCGACCTCGGGTATCCCGCGAGACCCGACGTACAGACGCTGGTAGTCGACAACGGCCGACCGCTCACGCTCGCCGCTCCCTGGGTCCACCCCGGCCCGCTCGGCGGGTTCGGCGGCGGCGAACTCAGCAAGCAGGTAATCTCCAGTCTGAACGAGACCGGGACTGGCTTCTTCCTCCACGTCCCCTGTACCCACAAAGAAGACCTCGCGGATCCCGACGACGCCGACAAGATACTCGAGGCGGTGGGTGATCCCGACACCGAATCACAGGCCTCGAAGCTATACACTGCGGAATACGACGACCTTCGCTTCTACGGGAGAACCATCGACGGAACGAAAATCGTGTTCTTCGAGGCTGAAGGCATCGACGACTACCACCCGGGCATCTTCATGGGGGACGTCTCGAAAGACGACGTCCTGTTGGTGGACATGCACAACCACCACATCCACGCGGAGTTGGATCGGGAAATCCAGTACGGAACCGAAGAAGCTGCCCGGCTCAAGCGCTCGTTCGACGACTTCCTCGAGCGTCTCGAGGGCGTCGAAACGTTCGAGTACAACGCGGGGTTCGACGTCGATTGCGATGGCAATTCGATCATGGCGCTCGTCGAGGAAGTCGACTCCCAGCGGACGCTCATCTTCGGGGCCGATACGAACGGCGTGACAGACGATCTGAGAGCGCTTCGTGATCGACTCGAGGACGAGTTCGACGAAGTGGTGTTGTTCTCGACGGATACGCACGCATCGGTGTACGAACTGGCGAACATGGACGACATCGAATCCGGTGCGATGGAGTCGATTATTCAGAACGCAGCAGCGAACGTCTCGAGCGCCAGTCTGGGTGTGACGAACAATCGAGCGGAATCGGTGCGGTTGCTCAAACTCGACTACAGCGGGCTCATTTTCAGCGTGAACATTATCATCAGGCTGGTACTCATCTCACTGGCGACGTTCTATCTCTTGCTCATCTTCATGGTATTCTGACTTTACGAGGGTATCGTCAGTAGTCTCCCTTATGCGTATCACATTCCGCTGAATCGGAACCGATTCTGGGGGTCGGTTTGACCGATTGACGTCGGGAATCGGTAGCTCGATGGCCAAACCGGACCGAACGACAGTACGACTGTCTGTGCTACTGATCACCGGTAGCTGAGAACGCAGTACTATAATCACACTTACTCCGATAACTCTTGGATCAAGTCGATAAATATACATTCGATACTGTCGGTTTCCATGTTGTTCACTGTCGTTTTCACCCCTCACAAGCTACCGTTGGCCATCGGTCATATAACTGAATAAATTACATTTCTTTTGGAATTATGCCGAAATATATTTAAAATACTCGTAACAAATGCGGACTTCCTGTCGCAATCATAAAAAGGAGTCGCCCGATCAACTATACCGTAGCGTGCGGCCACTACTGTCGGTCGTCACGTCGAATCACAGTTTCGTTGTCCGTGACCGGATCACCGTTTCTGCGATCCAGTCCGGTCCGGAATCAGTTGGTGGTCAGTGCTGTTGATCCAGTTATGGACGATCCGTCGATTCCACTTTATCTGAGATTCCTCGAGAAAACAAACAGTATAGTAAACCGAGATATAGTGGGCTGAGTTACATACTGGCCGTCGCCAACGGGGTGCTCGAGCGGCCGCTCGAGGGTTACGGTAGCGACATCGTCGCGTCGAAGCACACCGACCGGTGATGCCAGTTTTCCCACCGATTGTGCTTCCCAGCGTATCTACTCTCTCGAGCTTACTCCGAGACGACTGGGTTCGTAAGCGTCCCGATCCCCTCGATTTCGGCTTCACAGACCTGGCCGGGCTCGAGGAGATCCGTTGGCTCTCGGAAGATACCGACCCCGCCGGGCGTGCCGGTCGAGATGACGTCGCCGGGCTCGAGCGTCATGGTTTCGCTGATGTAGGCGATCAGTTCCGGGATGGTGAAAATGAACTCCTCCGTGTTCGAAGATTGTTTCGTCTCCCCATCGACACGCAGCGCGACGTCGACGGCGTTGGGATCGAAGTCCGACCCGGTGACGAGCGTCGGTCCCATCGGCGAGAAGGTATCGTAGCTCTTGCCCCTGAAGAACTGTCCGTCAGAGAACTGCGCCGATCGACCGCTCACATCGTTGAGAACGGTGTAGCCGGCGATGTGATCGGACACCTCCGATTCCTCGAGGTCCTTGGCCGTCCGACCGATTACGGCGGCGAGTTCGACCTCGTAGTCGACCTGTTCGTCGCCAGGGTGGACGATCGGACTGTTCGGGTTCGTGACCGTCGTCGGGGCTTTCGAGAACAGAAGCGGGACGTCGGGGATCTCTTCGTCCTGCTCTTCGGCGTGATCGAGGTAGTTGAGGCCGGCACAGACGATTTTTGGCGGGCGAGGGACCGGCGCGAGCAGGTTCGCGTCGTCGAGGTCGACTCGAGAGAGCGTGCCGTTTCCGACGGCGGCTCGCAACTGGTTGCAGTAGTTTTGGTTCGTGAGATCCTGATATGACGGTTCGCCCGCCGGAAGGTCAGCGAGCGCGTGGATCTCCGTGTCGTCTTTGACGCCCCAGGCCGGCCGGCCACCGCAGGTGTATCGAACGAGTTGCATCGATTGAATGATGTCGGCCGTATCTCTTAAATGTGGAGGTCGCCCGACTCGCCGCCCAGCACCGATCGGATGTGGGGCAGATTTATGGGTGGAACACGCAAACGTTCGCGCATGGATACCGATCAATCGAGGGCCTCGCTCGCCGTGCCGGAAACGGCGATTCGCGAGGCGTGTGGTGAGACGCCGCTCCCCGAACTCGGCGTCATCGAACAGGTCTGGGAGACGAATCCGATCCCGGACGACGAAATAGCCGAACGCGCCGGAGCGGCCTTCGAGTCGCTTCCGCTCGAGGACGTACCGGCTGGTGGCGAAATCGCACTCGGCGTCGGCAGTCGGGGCATCGCAAACTTAGGGACCATCGTCGAGGGCGTCGTCGCGGCCGCCCACGAGAACGGATACGAACCGTTCATCTTCCCGGCGATGGGCAGCCACGGCGGGGCGACCGGCGAGGGTCAACGCGAGATGCTGGCCGACCTCGGCGTCTCGCCGTCTGGCGTCGGCTGTGAAATCCGCTCGAGCATGGAGGTCACCGAAATCGGACGGACCGCAGACCGCGACGTGCCGGTCGTCGCCGACGCAAACGCCGTCGAAGCCGACGCGATCGTTCCGATCAATCGGATCAAACCGCACACCGACTTCGACGGGACGGTCGAGAGCGGCCTCTCGAAGATGCTCGTCATCGGCATGGGCAAACAGCGCGGCGCGAAGATCGCCCACGACTGGGCGGTCGACTGGTCGCTTCGAAACATGATCCCAGAGATCACCGAACAGTTGCTCGCGGAACTGCCCGTCGTCGGCGGGGTCGCGATCCTCGAGGATCAGCGGGACGATACGGCGATGCTCGAGGGAATTCCGCCGGAGGGCTTTCTCGACCGTGAGGCCGAACTGCTCGAAACCACGTACGACATCATGCCGACGCTTCCGTTCGAGGAACTCGATATTTTGGTCCTCGACGAGCAGGGCAAGGACATCAGCGGGCAGGGTATGGACACCAACGTCATCGGGCGGCGGCCGTTTGCGATTCAGGAACCGGAGCCCGAAAGCCCCGATATCAAGCGAATTTATACGCGCGGATTGACCGAGACGACTCACGGAAACGCAATGGGGATGGGATCGGCCGACTTCGTCCACGCGGATCTCCTCGAGGAAATCGACATGCCGACCACGCTCATCAACGCGCTGACAGCGAGTACGACCAGGGGCGTCAGGCTGCCGCCGGCCGTCGAGACGGACCGCGCGGGGCTCATCGCGACGCTATCGACCATTGGTATCGCCGACCCCGAAACCGTGCGCGTCCTCCGTGCGCCCGATACCATGCACCTCCAGCGCCTCTACGCTTCGACCGCACTGATCGAGGAGGCACGAGAGCGCGAGGATCTCCGCGTCGTCGAGGAGCCGAAACCGATCAGCTTCGAATCGGGCGATTTCACAGCCCCGTCTCCTCACTCGAGCGGCGAGTAAGCCGATTCGGAACGAAAGGGAGTGGATTCGGACGGGAGGAATTCGGACCGGAGCAAAAGACGACGAGTATCGTGCAGAAAGTTGCTGAGAAGCGTTCGGAAACGATGACGAGCACCGTTCAGCTTGCTCACGCGGTATGCCGTCAGTTTACAGCCTGACTGTCTTCGTTCGATACGCCGGCTATATCTCGAGGTCGTCGAGGACGACCCGTCGGTTTTCATCCGAGGACTGATAGCTCGCTTCGGTGAGCTGGACGCCCCTCGCGCCGGCTTCGAAATCCCACGGGAACGGTTCGTCCGCGACGACGTGTCGAATGAACTTCTCCCACTGGACTTTGAAGGCGTTTTCGAACACCTGATTTTCCGGAACGGACTCCCAGTCTTCGGTGAAGTCGTGATCTTTCGGCGTGTCGGGGTTCCACTCCGGTTTTGGGGTGTTGGAGTGATGCTGCGTTTTGCAGTCGCGCAAGCCTGCGACGGCGCTGCCCTCTGTCCCGTCGACCGTGATCTCGAGCAGGTCGTCCCGGTTGACGCGCACCGCCCACGAGGAGTTGAGTTGGGCGACGATATCGTTCTCGAGTTCCATGATGGCGTAGGCCGCGTCGTCCGCCGTCGCCTCGTACGCGTCGCCGTTCTCGTCGATGCGTTCTGGAATGTGGGTCGTCTCGTGACACCGTACGGACTCGACTCGGCCGAAGAGGTTCTCGAGGACGTAGCTCCAGTGTGAGAACATATCGTCGACGATGCCGCCGCCGTCCTCCGCGCGGTAGTTCCACGACGGACGCTGTGCGTCCTGTACGTGCCCGGTAAACACCCAGTACCCGAACTCGATTCGTACTGAGAGAATCTCGCCGAAGAACCCCTGCTGGATCAATCGATCGAGCTGCATGATCCCTGGGAGCCACAGCTTGTCCTGGACGATTCCGTACTTGACTCCGCTTTGTTCGGCCGCTCGGACGACCTCGAGTGCGGTGTCGAGGTTGTCGGCCAGCGGCTTCTCGCAGTAGACGTGCTTTCCGGCGTCGATCGCTTTCAAGAGCGCCTCGGGACGCCGCGGGGTGATCTGTGAATCGAAGTAGATCTCCTCGTCGCCGTCGAGAACCGTCTCGAGGTCCGGATCGGCGACCCAGCGCTCGACATCGTGCTCTTCGCTCAACGCTTGCAGTTTTCGCTCGTTTCGACCGACGAGTACCGGTTCCGGCATCACCCGCTCTCCGCTCGGGAGTTCGACGCCGCCTTCGTCGCGCAGTGCCAGTATGGAACGAATGAGGTGTTGATTCGTCCCCATTCGGCCCGTCACGCCGTTCATAATGATGCCTAGCTCTTGCATTGGGCTCTCACTTCGTTATCCTCTCTTGTGTGAGCTATCATAATGTTTTGGTCGCCCGTCGGTGGGACTCGAGCGAACGTGACACTGCCGCTGGTCTGGAGAGACTGCCCGAGGGGAACGAACTAACCGCTCCTGCGGCACGTATTTGGCCGCAATACATAGATTCTTATGCGAGGTTACGTCAATCGGACGTATGACCGTGAACATCGGTTACGTCGGTATCGACCATCACCACCGGGATCCGTACTTCGCCGTCGCGAGTGAACTTGACGCCACCGTTAGCGCGGTCTGTGAGCCGGGCCGCGAGGTCGACGTCGAGAGCATCTCCGCGATGGACGACCGTCCCGACGAAGTTACGACCGAAGGACAGAACGCCTCCGATCTCGTACGCGGCGCGGCGGTCTACGAGGATCCACACCAACTCGTTGGCGACGACAGCGTCGACGTCGTCTGGATCACGTATCGGAGCGACGAAACGCCGTCGATCGTCGAGAGCGCCGTCGAAAACGGCGTCCACGTTATCAGCGAAAAACCCATCGCTCGGACGGCCGACGACCTTGAGGCGGTCGCCGAGCGAGCGAACGACGCCGGCGTTACCGTTTCGCCGACGATGTATTATCGGAAGAATCCGGTCGCAATGGAACTACGCGAACGGGTCCGCGAGGGGTTCTTCGGCGATGTCTGGACCGTCGAGGGACGATTCAACGCGAGTCAGCTATCCTACCGAAACACGGACCACTACATCTACGACGCGGAAACGAGCCGGGGCGGCGCGCTGCAGTGGATCGGCCCGCACTGGGTCGACGCAATTCCGTGGATCCTTGACGATCCGATCGCACGGGTAAACGCCGAGTTCCACGAGGGCGAGGACGTCGACGTCGATATGGGTGCAGTGCTCCAGTTCGAGACGCGCGACGGAACGCTGGGAACGTACCACACCGGCTACTATCTCAGCGACCGCGGGAAGGACACTCACCTCGGACTCTACGGAGAGAGCGCGCAGGCTCTGACGCCGCTACACCACGACTCGCTCCAGCACGAACCGACGATTCCGCTCGAGATCACCTCTGAGGACTCCGATTGGTCGGCCGCGCCGAAGCGAACCACGCAGTTCGAGTTCACCTACGATCGATTCCCGGCTTGGGGCGACTTCGTGCAGGACTATTTCGAGGCTTACTTCGCGGGCTACGAAACCGGCGATGTTCCTGCGACAGTCGACGATGCCGTCCAGCTGCTTCGTGTCCTCGATGCGGCTTACGAGTCCGGCGAACAGGGCGGCTGGGTTGACGTCGCGAACTGAAGCGCCGACGACTGTTTTTCAGCACGGATCTGCAACCGCTGTTCTAACATCACGAACTTTAAGTTCGAAGCTGGCCGAGTCTCTACTATGCCCCCCCAAAACGAATCACACACGCTCCAGACGACGACGACGTCGATAGAAATCCTCGAGTTTCTCGAGGAAGCGGACGGTGCACGGGTATCCGAGATCGCCGATACAATGGAGATTCCCAAGAGTACTGTTCACGGGCATCTCGCGACGCTCAAAGCGAAACAGTTCGTGACCCAGCAGGCTGACTTTTATCACCTCGGCCCTGAACTCCTCCGTCTCGGAAACCAGGTTCGGACGCGAGAAGAGGGGTACGTACTGGCTCGAGAGTTCACGGAACGGCTCTTCGACGTCGTCGGACTCCGCTCGATTTTCGCCGTTGAAATGGGTGGTAAAGCGGTCTTCCTCCAGACCGCATCGGGGCCGAAGATGGGCTGGATGCACGAACGACTTGGAAATCGCCTCCATCTCCATAATACCGCCGTGGGGAAGGCGATACTCGCCAATCTACCCCGAATGAGAGTCGAGCAGATCCTCGATACGTGGGGGCTCCCGGAGGAAACGGGAAACACCATTACTGATCGAGAGACGCTGTACGCCGAACTCGAGACCGTCCGTGAGCAGGGATATGCTATCAATCACGCGGAGAACTTCAAGGAACTGCACGGTATCGGGGTCGCTGCCACGGATCATGCCGACAACGTGATCGGAGCTTTCAGCGTCACCGGCCCGGAGCATTCGTTGAGTGGTCCAGAGAAGGAAGCCAGTATCGCGGATTCAGTGGTCGAAATCGTCAACGAGTACGAGTTGGAACTCGCACTCGTGTAGGCCGCGCTCGCTTTTCACCCGTGGTGTGCCTCGTCGATGGTGGTTAGATACCGGTGGCGAATCACTTGTCAAGGCGATAAGGACGTTCGATATATAGGAACTTAATACCTATCCCGCGTTGGATTACATAGGTACTCGTGTAATATAGCTCCGACACTGTTAACCGCTCACTCGGCTTAGGTCGTTCCGGTGTTCGAATAAATCGAACTATTTAACAGTCTGCTGTAGTTGCCACCCGGCTGTTATCACGCGGTCGGCACGACCGGCCTCTCGGGGTTTGCACATTACTTGCAGGGAACCGCTGCAGAACACGGGTACGAGAATCGTCGCGTGCTTTGCGGTTGAGACCACATTATCATTGTACTTCACCGTTGAACTACACTTCGACCTCGTGATGAGGGGTCACTCGTCCAACGTACTGCGGACTTCGAATGCTGACCACCTCGCTGTCCGAGGGATGGCCAGTTCTACGAGGTTCCTGCGAACGTTGTGAGCGTTCAGTTGAATCTGAAAATTCTCTCGAACCAACTACTAATCTGCCGCGAACGGGGCGTATACGGCCATTCCTTCAATCCATCATCATTTTATGGGGCAATCTTTATGGTGCCGGGTTGTTACACTTGAGATATGGTAGAACGGCACAAAGATGGGGAGATAGTCAGCGAACTCGACCGTGTGCTTCCTGACGGAATCGATCGACGTCGATTCTTGCAGGCGAGTGCGGGCGGATTCGCCGCGGCAATGGCAGGGTGTCTGGGCGGTAGTGAAGGTGATGGCGGTTCTGGCATTACCTGGCGACAGCCGTGGGCGCAGGAGCCGACGTGGTCGATCGCGTACATCGCCGACCTCGAGGGCCACTGGGAGGATGCGGGCATCGAAGCACCCGACGTTCAGGCAGGGGAAGGCTCTCCCGATACTGCTCGGCGTGTCGGAACAGGGGAGGACGAGATCGGTCAGGCAGAAGTCGGCTCGTGTATCACCGGGCTCACGGAGGGACAGGACATGCGGTTCTTCTCCGTTCCGAAACCGCGCGCGTTGCTCGGGCTAATCTACCGAACTGATGAGGTGGACAGCGAGGAGGACCTTGCGGGGAAGAACGTTGGTCTCGCGTCGCCGTTCGCCGAGGAGACGTGGCCGATTTTCCCCGATGCGGTTGGCATCGATCCGGATGAGGTGAACGCGGATTTCGTCGCCGAGGACGCCGCGCCGGGACAGTTTGCAGAGGGTGATCTGGACGCCATCTACGGGGCACTCGACCTCCTCGGAACGTACCGGGATCAGGTCGATGACGACGTCGAACTCGGCGTGACGCCGATCAACAACTACCTGACCGTGATCGGGTACCCATTGATGGTCAACGGCGCGTGGCTCGACGAAGACGAGGAGAACATGGAGTACCTCACCGGCGTCCTCGAGGGCTACTCGGCCGCCATGAAGTGGTGTCTGTTGAACCCGGAGGAGACCATCGACATTATGATCGACGAAGTGAATCAAGAACTCGAGATTCAGGATCGGGAAACCCTCTCCTCGCAGATGCGCTGGAACGTCGCCATCACCGCCAACGAGGAGACTCGAACGGAAGGACTCGGTTGGTTCACCGAGGACCAGATCCAGTCGACGCTCGATAACTTGTCGATCATGGTCGACGGGTCTAACGACGTTCCCGCCGCGAGCGACATCGTCGAGATGGGGCCCGTCGAAAACGCCGAGCTGTCGACGCTTTCGGACGACGAATGGGATGAGGTGCTCTCGTACACAGAAGAGGAGTCCGCGTACTTCGAATAACTACTGGTGTATCTACTATGAGCTCAATCGAATCTAACGAGAATACTCGCACAATGGACGCAGAACCCGCAATCGCGTTCGACGACGTCACCATGCACTTCGGGACGGGTGAGGACGCGATTCACGCACTGGACGACATAAACCTCTCCGTCGCCGACGGGGAATTCGTCTCCATCGTCGGTCCGTCGGGGTGTGGCAAATCGACCCTGCTAAACATCGCGGCCGGGTTGCACGAACCGACCGGCGGAGCGCTCCGACTGGACGGTCGTGACTTCAGCACCACTGACGCCACCGGCGACATCGGGTTCATCTTTCAACGGCCCGTGTTGCTCGACTGGCGGACGGTCCGACAGAACATCCTCCTTCCGGTTCGAATCATGAAGAAAAACGGCGACCTGGAGGGTGATATGCAGGGGTACCAGGACCGGGTGGACGAACTGATTTCACTGGTCGGTCTAGAGGGATTCGGCGACTCCTACCCGAACGAACTGTCGGGCGGGATGCAACAGCGGGTAACGATCTGTCAGAGTCTCATCTACGATCCGAGCCTCCTGTTGATGGACGAACCGTTCGGATCGCTCGACGCCCTCACGAAAGACCAGATGAACGCGGAACTGCTCGACATCTGGAAGCGGACCAACAAGACGATCCTGTTCGTCACCCACGACCTAGAGGAGGCCGTGTTTCTCTCGGACAAGGTGGTCGTACTCAGTCCGCGTCCGGGTCGAATTCAGGACGTAATCGACATCGACCTCCCACGCCCCCGGGACGCAGAGACGAAACAACTGACCGAATACAACGACCTTGTGACGTCAATCTACACGTACTTTCAGTGAGACAATGAACATCAACGACACGAGACGAACGCAGTGGGTGCTCACGGTTGGCGGGATAGTACTGGCCCTGTTGTTTTGGCACCTGACGACTGAAACCTTTGGGCTCGTTTCGGAGACGAAGTTTCCCGCGCCGTTGAGCGTCTACTCCGAGTTTACTGATAATCAGGAACTGATCATCGACAACACCTGGCCGACGATCACCGCCGGCTTCATCGGATTCGGACTCGCCGTCGTAACGGCGGTCCTCAGCGCCATCTTTCTGTCGCTGAATAAACGCGTCGAGAACGCGCTGATGCCGATCGTCGTCGGAGCGAATTCGGTCCCGCGAGTGACGCTTGCCCCGTTGATCATCTTTTATCTCGGCTCGGGAGTCGCCGCGAACTACATGATCGCCGCCTGGGTCGCGTTCTTCCCGATGTTCCTGAACGCTATGGAAAGCCTCGGGAAGATGTCCGACGAACACCAGGATCTCTGCGATCTCTACAAGGCATCGACCTGGCAGGAGTATCGTTACATCCGCATTCCGAACGCGCTCCCGCAGATATTCGACGGCATGAAGATGGCGATCATCCTCGCGATGATCGGGGCCGTCGTCGGCGAATTCGTCGCCACGACCGAGGGGCTCGGCTACCTCTCGACGCTCGCGCTCCGGAACGCGAACATGGGGCTGGCTTTCGCCATCGTCGGCGTCTTGGGCCTCATCTCGACGCTGGCCATCTTCGCCATCTACCAGGTCCAAGATAAACTGATCTTCTGGGAGGACTCGAGTTTCTTCACAACGGAGGCCTGACAATGGCGGAAGAACACTCACTTCCGTCCACCGGTCGATACGACCACTTCGGCGTGCTCGAGCGACTGAAGCAGTGGGCGAGCGAGAACGTCGGGACCGCACTCGTACTCGTCTCTCTGCTCGGAATCTGGGAGGGATATTCCAGATTCTTCAACGACCGCGGCGATATTTACTTCCCGAGCATCGAATACACCGTTCGCCAGACGGTCGAATCATCCGACATCGTGCTGGCGGCGATCAGAGTGACGTTCGTCGAGGTCATCGTCGGGTTCGTACTCGCCGTCGTACTCGGTATCACGCTCGGGATGATTCTGGCCGAGTCGTTCGTCGCCAGATACCTCTCGATGCCGATGTTGATTTACGCCTACGGTATCCCCCATCCGATTCTCGCGCCGGTGTTCTTGCTCTGGTTCGGCCTCGGACTGGAAGGCGTCGTCACGTTCGCGGCGTGGGTCGCGTTCTTCCCGACGTTCATCAACACGGTCTCGAGTCTCAGCCGAATCGATCCCGAGTACGAAAAGTTTCGGTCGATCGTCGGTGCCAATCGATTGCAGTACCTCCGCCATATCAAGTTCTGGAACGCGCTCCCGGAGATCGTGAGCGGGGTAAAAATCACGTTCCAGTTGACGATCGTCGGCGCGATCATCGCGGAGTTCCTCGGCGGAGGGGGCGGTCTCGGCTACCTGATCATCCAGTCGACCCAACGGGCGCAACTGGGGCTGACGTTCGGGATCATCATCCTGATCGCGTTGTTCGCGTCGGTTCTGTACAAGCTTCTCTCGCTTTTCCTCGACGCGATTACTCCCCAACAAACGTAACGGGCGTCGGTCTCTTCTTTCGTCTCAGCGATTTTCCTGTCGTTCTTCACCGAGACGGACAACGTGACAGCCGATACCGTCGACTCCTGCCAGTTGACGAAACGAATAGGTCGTCGAGCAAGTGTGATACCTGGTCACAAATCTTCTCGGCGTAACGAGGCGGAGTGTGACGAATCGTGGGAGAGTGATCAGCCGATGAATTCATCCGCAAAACGCGTCGCGTATTACGAACGGTAGGGCCATTTAGGAAGATTGTTATTGAATCTGATGAGTTTGGGAAGCTATTGATATTGTTGAAATACCACAATAATAACTGGGCAATATCGATTGTAGCTATCATATACTTCGGACGGTTCGGGACCGAGACTACGGGTGTATTTCTGCGTCACTTCTCCTAGATGGACGATATTCCCGAAACCACTCTCTTGATGATAGTGTATTCTCTCTGACTACAACATTCGATCCGACTGAACCAATCGATCGATTATCTCGGCCGTAATTTGGTCGAAACGGAGTGTTATCCGTACAAAACCGCGTCGACCGTTTCAATAATCTCTGGGCGAACGGTCAGGAGAGTAGCAATAAAATATTGTGGATTATGTACAATTCCATATCGTTCAAAATCACACAACTCACTTGTTAGACAGTATATAAGGAGTACTACTCTAAACAGTTCGAGCACACGGTACGAACCGATATCTACTTTATGTGTAGGCCAACGATCATTTTCCCGATTGCGGGCAGATCGGCTCGAGCCATCGAAGTCACGCAGTATCGGTTCGACTCGGCCAGCCGTCGCATTTCTGTGCGTCCAGCCGGTCGTCGGTCATGGCGACCCAGCGTATCTCGTTCCAGCTCAACCGGTAGTGACAGGTTTCCGGCTGCAGTTGGTCCCAGTAGATGGTCTGCATCGACGGAGCGTTCCCGTCCGCCGGGGTTATCGGCAAGTCCTCTCCGGGTGGTTCAGCCTGCAGTTGATTTGTTTGAAGCGTCTGTTTCGGGGCCGGCGAATCGAGGTGCCAGACGACCCCGCCGAGGACGAGCACGGCGACGAGCATGACGATGACGGCACCCGTCCACAGATTGCGGTTCGTTTGGTTCTCATCGCCACGCTGCGGATCCGTCGATAGTGAGCGCCACGCGAGCACGCGTTCGACGGTAACTGCGACACCCAGTGCAATGAACGAAAGCAACAGGAACGCGTCCGTGGAGCCGTCGAGATCGACGAATAGCACCTGTAGGGTGAGGAGCACGCCACCAACCGGCAGCCACCAGTGGGCTCCTAGGTCACGGGCGACCGCGCGTCCCCAGCCATAGATGGCCACCGGGAAGAGCACTGCTCCGTAGCCAAACACCAAGAGTATCGAGTAGACGCGTTCGGCCAACGTGTAGGGCGAACCGGCGCTCAACGGTGCGATTATCGACTGTACCACCATGGGGACGAGCGCCCCCACAGCCGCGAACACCCCGACGACGATTCCGGTCACGAGACCGCCACCAGCGATCGCAGAGAGCGCGTCTCGCCCGCCGTTTCGCTGATAGGCCATCCCGACAATAAGTGGTGCGAAGACCGCCCCTGACTGCCACGACCCGGCGCTTAGCGCCGCGAGGACTCCGGCGAGAAATGGGCGGTCACGGAGGACGAGCGCGAGGGCGAGCGTCCCGAAAAACAGCGCGTAGAACTGCGCTCTGACCCCTTCTAACGAAAGAACGAGGAGCTCCGGGACGATCAGCATCGTGAGGCCGGCGGCGATCGCCGCAACGTGCTCTTCGGTCACGAGGTACGCAATCCAGCCGACGAGCAGGACGCTCGCGGCCGCGACGAGCACCGTGAGTGCCGTGCTAAGGCCGTGCAGGACGAGCATATCCCCGCCGGAGAGGACGGCGAGCACGGCAGTAATTCCGAACGGAACGGGCGGGTTCACGTCCCAGACGTCGACGTATGGAACGCCGCCCTGAACGATGTACCACCCCGTGTGCTGGAAGAACGCGGGATCGGTTGCGATCGTGGGCCACCTCGTTTGCAAATAGCAGACGGATCCGGCGGTGAACAGGACGGCGACTATCGGACCGAGGACGACGAGCCAACCGACACGGATCTCGGAGAGTGAACGCGGTGACATAGTGGGAGTTGACGGGACCGATCCGTTAGATTTTCTGGGAGACCTTCTTCGCGATGGTGAGGGCTCCTTGATCCCACGCGACGCGGTGGTCGAGGCCGGTCTCGTTGGCCGCTTCGTTCGATTCGTCGTGCGCTAAGTACCAGTCGTACGTCTCCACGAGCGCCTCCCGGTTGGAGTACTCGGGCTCCCAGCCGAGCCTCTTCAGCTTCTCGACCGAGACGTAGGAGTCCTCGTGGGCCGTCTCGTAGACCCACGGGTATAGCGGAGACAGATTCAGGCGGTCCAGTACGCGGAGGACAGCGACCGTGAGGAAGGCTGGCGTCCCGATGGTACGTTTGCCCGTGCCCGCGTAATCGATGGGGGCCTGAAAATCCGCTTTCATCGTGGTGAACTCGTCGGTGCCGACGTTGAACGTGTCGTCGACTGCCTCCTCGTCGCCGGTGAGCACCAGATCGATGGCGGTGACAAGGTCGTAGACGTGCAGCAGTTGGTACCGGTTGTCGCCCCACCCGACGAGCGGGACGTTCGCGCCGTCTTCGATCCAGTCGAAAAGCACCTGAAACACGCCGAGTCGCTGCGGACCGATGAACGTCTTCGGGCGAAGGATGGGGACACAAAGCCCCATGCGTCGGAAGTCTTCACACACCTTTTCGGCCTGAATCTTGGCCTCGCCGTAGGGTCCGACCCCTTCCAGCGGCGACTGCTCGGTGATGGGGTGGGTCTCGTGGGTTCCGTACACCGCGGTCGAAGAGATATAACAGACCCGCTCGACGCCGCCTTCTTTGGCCGCCCAGAGCACGTTTCGCGTCCCGTCGATCGTCGTCTCCCGGATGCGGTCGGCGTCCCATAGCGGAAGTGCGGCCGCGGCATGTACGACGGCCGTCGCGTCGCTCTGCTCTATCGCATCGGCCACGGAGCGCTCGCTGCGTACGTCTCCCTCGACGTACTCGATCCCGTCCGTGTCGTCTTCGTCCTCGAAGGACTTGAGATCGAACGCGGTAACGTCCCACCCCTGGTCGCGGAAGTACTGGCACGCGTGGAGGCCGAGAAAACCGGTTCCTCCCGTGACGAGGACCGAGCCAGTCGAGTCGCCGGCGTCGCGCTCACTCTCGCTCATTGTGGTATCGAACTAATTCTCGAGACGACGGGTGAATAGTGTATCGCCGGTTAGCGCCCCTCTAATGGTCCGGTGAGTGCCTCGGATGACGAAAAGGGGATCATTATGTCACCGCGAAAACGGGCCGTCCGACTCGGGCGGGCGGTCGCCCTGCGAGCATCGGAGGCTTCGCTCGCAGAGACTCATGTCGAATCGATGGCTCAGCAGCGGCTTCGTAACGACCAGTTATGTCCGACAGCGACGCGACCGTACTCCTGCGAAGGGGTATCTCGCTACGTTTGCGCTCCGGTATATCGAATCCTTACTGGATGGGTGCCACGATCTACATCGTGATTACCGTCCGGACGACTTCCGATCGGCGATTCTTTTCTCGTTCGTCCGACGGGCCGACCCGAATCGAGTGGGCCATGAGAATCGTTTCACCGGTAGTCCGATATTGTGGGCTGTAACGGAACCCGGGAAAGCCGGACTTTTTTGCCACCGTATGTGGGAGTGATATCGATCGATGGCCCGAGCATACGCCACTCACCGCCGGGTCGCAGTAACCGTCTCCGGGCTGGCCAAGGAGATCCGTCCATGGCAGTGGTACAAACAGAGTATCCTGTTGCTGGGGCTCGTCTTCTCCGGGAGCCTGTTCGATCCTGTCGCGGTCACGAACGTCGCAATCGGCGTCGTCGCCTTCTGTGCCATCGCGGGCGCGACGTACATCGGCAACGACATCGCAGACCTCGAGGAAGACCGCAAGCACCCGCGGAAGAAACATCGCCCCATCGCTAGCGGGCAAGTGCCGATCTCCGTCGCAGTGGCGTTCGCGGCGGTGCTTTTCGTCGGCGGTATCTCCCTTTCTGCCACCCTCGGGCCGCTGTTTCTCCTGATCGTCCTCGCGTACCTCGCACAGAACGCGCTTTACTCCGTGTTCCTGAAGGAAGTCGTCCTCGTCGACGTGATGGTGATCGCCGTCGGGTTCGTGTTGCGGGCCATCGCCGGCGTGGTCGCCATCGACGTCTCCCTGAGCCCCTGGCTCGTCGTCTGTACGTTCCTCGGAGCGCTGATGCTCGCGTTCGGCAAGCGTCGCCACGAAATGGTCGTCAACGACGATCCGTCCGCGTCGCGGTCGATTCTCGCCGAGTACACCGAGGAATTATTGGACCAGTTTCTCGTCGTCGTGCTGTCTGCGCTGCTCGTTTCCTACTCGCTTTACACGTTCTTCGGCAGCGGCGTCTGGATGATGGCCACCCTCCCGTTCGCTTTCTTTGCGGCCTTCAGATACCACTACCTTGCCCATACGCGCGACCTCGGCGGCGATCCGAAGTTCCTCTTCGCCGACCGTCCGTTCTTCCTGAACCTCGTCGTCTGGGGCCTCGTCGTCGTCGGGATTCTGTACGACGTCCCGATCGTTCTCGTCGAACTGTTCGCCTGATGATCAGCATGCCTCGAGTCCACCAACCACCATGACACGCCGATACGATCTGCAGGTTCACACGGACGCTTCGCCCTGCTCGAGTACGCCTCCCGAGCGCGTCGCAACCGCGGCGGTCGACGCCGGACTCGACGGTATCGCCGTCACCGACCACGACACGCTCGCCAATGTCGACGCCGTTCGGGACGCCGTCCCCGCGTCCCTGGACGTAATCTCCGGGGTCGAGGTGACCACGACCGAGGGGCACCTCTTGGCGCTCGACGTGACTGAGCCGCCGCCGCAGACTGACCCGTTGACCGTGATCGATCACGTCCACGATCAAGGAGGTGTCGCCGTCCTATCACACCCGTTCGATACAATGAGACAGTACTACGAGGCGGACCTTGATACCCTCGCAGACGCCATCGACGGGGTCGAGGCGATAAATTCCCGTTGTGTCCGCCGCCGATTCAACGAACGCGCAGCGCGCTTCGCGGCCGCCCACGACCTGCCGGCGACCGGCGGAAGCGACGCCCACTTTCCGATGGAGGTCGGCCGCGCGTACGCCACCGTCGAGGGCGACGGGCCGCTCGTCGAGGCCGTACGCGAAGGGCGCGTTCGTCCCGGCGGTCGCGGACGATACCTCTCGGGGCACGTCGCGACGAAAATCCATCAGTTTCGAACCGCTTCGGGTCGCTTCGTCGCGGACCTCACACCGGGGAGATCACCGTGACGACGAGCGGAAAGGCGGTCGTCGACCGGGGCCTGACGGTCGTTCGCGACCACGGCGTCTGGCTGACGGCATTACTCTCGGTCGTGGTCTTCTTCACCTTGGCCGCTTACGCGGACATCGACAGCGTGACGAGCGCTCTCGCCGCAGTGAACTGGAGCACGTTCGGCATCGTCCTCGGCCTCACGACCGTCGGATACGGCTTCCGATTCGCAAAATGGCACTACTACCTCCGGCGACTCGACGTGGACATTCCGCTCGCGGCGAGCGCTATCGCCTTCTTCAGCGGGCTGATGATGGTCGTCACGCCGGGGAAAGCCGGCGAGGTCTGGAAGGCGTGGTTCCTGAGCGACACGCGCGGCGTTCCCGCGAGCAAGACGACCTCCGTCGTCGGCGCGGAGCGTATCACGGATCTCATCGCGCTGAGCGTGTTGGCCGCGCTCGGCGTCCTAGTTTACAGCCGCTCGTCGCTTCCCGTGATCGGTCTCCTCGGGACCATCGCGCTCGGGATCGGCCTGCTTCAGTGGCGACGGGGGTGTCTGGCGCTCCTCGGACGGCTCGAGTCGGCCCCGGTCCTCGGCGAGTACGCGAGCGAACTCGAGCAGTTCTACGAGGGTACGTACCGACTGTTCCAGTTTCGTCCGCTCGTCGTTTCGACGCTGCTCAGCCTCGCGGCGTGGGGGCTCGAAGGCGTCGCGTTCTGGCTGGTTCTCGAGGGATTCGGCGTCGACGCCAGCGTCGTCATCGGGCTGTTCGTCTTCGGCTTCGGGTCGGTCGTCGGCGCGGTGTCGATGCTCCCCGGCGGACTCGCGGCGACGGAGGCGTCGATGGTCGGCGTCCTGCTCTCGATCGGGTACCCGGAGACCGTCGCGGCCGCCGCCACGATCGTGATCCGTGTGGGGACGCTGTGGTACGCTGCTGCGCTCGGCACGGCCACGTTCCTCACGTACAGGGGGACGCGATGAGCGGGCCACGAATTGCGGCTTTCGTCGAGTTCGGCTTGTCTTCACTGCGTCCACACCTCCGCTCGAGTTGGTTCTCGAGCGGTCCGTCTGCAATCGCAGTACCGGTCCGGATACTGCTTTCACGCTCTCACAGCGCTCGAGACGTAACACTTGTGACCACGTCTCCAACCCGTATATCCTGTATTGTACGCCAATTCACCCAATTTTGGGATCGATCACGTCCGATACGATTCGAACGAACCGCTCCAGCTAAGTATCTATGAACCAGCGTATCCGCGTCACCGTCGCCGCCGCCGTCATCGCTCTCCTGATCGCATCACTTGGCGTCCAGGCAATCACCATCGACCGCGAACCGACCGTTATCAATGAAGATGGCCGCTATCCCGGGAACACGCTCGTGGGGGTTCATTCGTACACCGACGATGGGCAAGTCGTCGAAATAGCGCCCGACGGCGATGTCGTCTGGGAGTGGTCGGTGCCCGACTCGCGCGTGTTCGGCGTCGAACAGATCGATCCGGAGACAGTGCTGGCGGCCGTCGCCGTCAAGACGCCTGCCGAAGAGTGTTCCCAGGAGTACCTGGAGTACGAGGAGTACGATGACCACTGCGTTCACAACCGCGTCGTCGAAATCGACAAGGGGTCGAAGGAGGTCGTCTGGGAATACGACTGGTACGACGACTTCATCGACTACCAGGAAGTCCACGACTTCGAGCGCCTCGATACTGGAGAAACGGCGATCATCGACATGGGGAACGATCGCTCGTTTACCGTCGACCGCGACGGCGAGATCACCTGGGAGTGGTATGCCGAGGACCATTTGACACCCGGAACGCCGTTCTACGAGGAGTACGGCGGTCACCAGCGAGACGGCGAACACGACGACTGGACGCACATGAACGACATCGACCAACTGGAAAACGGCAACTTCCAGATGAGCATCCGGAACTTCGACTCGATCATCGAGGTCGATCCGGAGACTGACGAGATCGTCGATGTGATCGGCGAACCGGGGAACAAAACCGTGCTGGATGAACAGCACAATCCTCACCGTATCGAAGATGAGGGGACGATGGTCGTCGCCGACAGCCGAAACAACCGGATCGTCGAACTCGACCTCGAGTCCAACGAGGAGATCTGGCGCTATACCGGCACTGCAAACGACCCCCTCCAGTGGCCACGTGACGCCGATCGACTGCCCAACGGCAACACGCTCATCACGGATTCGCGGAACAATCGTGTGCTCGAGGTCGCCCCCGATGGGGAGATCGTCTGGGAGTTCGACGACGCCGACGGGACAGTTATTCCGTTGGCGTACGAGGCCGACCGCATCGGAGTCGGCGAACAGCCCGATGTGCCGCCGGGGAGCGAACTGACCGAGGTCGATGTCGAACCTGGGCCCCTTCAGTCAGTGATTCAAGAATGGGAAGCCATGGCGCAGTACGTCTTCCCGACGTGGATGCACCTTCCGCAGATACTGCACGTCGTCGGTATCGGTCTGGGTGTGCTGTGGCTTGGTGGAGAGGGGTGTCTATTCGCGTGGCGACGAATCAGTACCAAGTGGTGAGCGAGCGTAGATGCGCCACCGGCTAGCGGCCCTGTCTCGATTTCGGTCTGGTGGGAACTTCCCATCGGCCGATCCAGAAACCGGTGTTTCCGGACCGGATCGGTCGTCACCAACGGGATCTCCCGTTCAACGGGATGGCTGGTTGGTAGCCCACTCGCCAGTTCCGATGCGTACGAACGCGAACTCACCTCTCTTCGGTGGTGATTTTGCTCCGACAGGACGGGTGGGCGTATTCGGACAGCGGACACACTTATCGAACTAGAAGTATAACTACGAGTGTATGCCCGAAGAAGTTCTGTTCAAATCCGAACACACGCAGGATAGAGAAGCAATTGCGTCGTACCTCCGCAGTGTTGCCGAAAAACTCGAGCAAGGGGGTTCGATCACACTGAAAGCCGGATCGGAGTCCGTAACCGTAGAGCCGCCCGCGCGACCGACGTTCGAAGTCAAAGCCGAACGCGAGGGTCCGGCAGACGGCGCCGGTGAGCTGAGCATCGAATTCGAACTCGAGTGGGACGAGGATAGTGACGGAAGCGGTGGAAGCGGTGGCGCCCTCGAGATCGAGTAACGAGTTCAGTTTTCGCTCCGGGGCGGAACTGCGATCCCCTCTAGCACACTCTCCGTCGCTGGTGATAAGCGGTGACCGAATAGCGACAGCGCCGACGATAGGAGGCGGTATTCCACCGTCGGGGATGCAGCCGGTGGGCGGTGGTCGAGAGATCGTAGTCTGTTGCACACAGCGGGGTGTACGACGGGTACCACACGCCGGTGAACCGGTGTCAACCGCTATCCGATTTCCAGTCGCCCGCAATCGTGGCGGCTACTCGAGTTCCTTCCGTGCCATCCGCACAGGAGCCGTACGGGAAACGACGTGAGCATTTCCGTGGGTGGACAGCGAGTTCGAGGGGGACACGAGTGTCCTTGCGGCGAGGGGCTTATACTGTCTCCACACATATCACCGACGACGTGTTTCTTGGACACGCGCTGCTGGCGTTCGCCCTCGCCACGCTGCTTGCGGACTGGCGAGGGTGGCCCGCTCGCCGCGCACTGACTCTCGGGGTGATTGCGGGTGCGTTCGCGGCGATCCCGGATATCGACGTCGCGTACGCGGCTGTGGCGCTGGATTTTGGCCGGCTGACCACCGAGTCGGTCGCTCGCCCGAGTACGTTCTGGGACGCGACGCGGGGCGTCCACCGGGCGATGACCCACTCGCTGATCGTCTCGCTGCTGGCCGGTCCCGCGTTCGGACTCTGGACGGGCGCGAAAAACGGCTCGGCGCTGACCCGGACCATCGGTCGAGGCGTCGGTGCCGCCGTGCTTGTCGGACTGGTCACCGTGGCCGCTCTCTCGAGCGGCCCGCTCGGGGCTATTGTGATGGGGCTGTTCGCAGTCGCCGGCGTCGGAGTCGCTCTGCTGTGTCGGATCGCGACGGACTTTTCGGCTCGGACGATCGGACTCGCCGCCACGGCCGGGTTGCTGTCTCACCCATGGGGCGACCTGGTGACGGGCGAACCGCCGCAATTGTTCTACCCGCTTTCCGTTCGCGTGTTCGACGGGCGGGTGATGCTCCACGACGACGCGACGGTTCACCTGCTGGGTGCGTTCGCGCTCGAGCTAGCGGTCGTCTGGCTCGCGGCGTTCGCGATCGCCCGCGTCACCGACCACTCGCTGTCGAGGTTGGTCGATCGACGCGCGAGCATCGGTGTCGCGTACGGCATGGTGGCCGTCGTGATGACACCGCCGACGCTCGACGTGTCGTATCACTTCGTGTTCTCAATTCTGGCAGTCGGGATCGTCTGTGCCGGCTTCTCGGCACGATCCGCTGTGTCGGCGTCGGTGACCGACCTTCGACAGTGGTTCGGCTTGCCGACGTTCGACGGGGTGTTGGCCGGCGAACTCGAGGGCGTGCACGCGTCGTCGCTGCAGGTTGCCTTCACTGCGCTGACCGGAATCACCGCGGCGCTCTGGGGGTACGCGACCGTGTATTCGATTGCGATATTCGTGACAGCCTGACTTCACAATTCGCTCGTGAGAACCGGTCCGACAGCCATACATAATTTATGTTCGAAGTCCTAACGCCCTGTATGTCGCTTTCTGAACTCGACCAGTTACTCGACGACGGTCGCCGAAACGCGATCATCGCCTGGCTACTGGTCGCCCTGCTGGCGAGCGCCAGCGTGGGCATCGTGGTCGTCACGGGCGTCCTGTGGTCGCTGTTCGCGCTGGTGTTGCTCGTGCTGGCGGTGATTCCGCCGCTGGCCTACCGAACGCCGTACGTAATGTTACCCTGGGAGGTGTTACTGATGGCTGCGCTGCCGGTCGTCGGACTCGCACTCGGCTCGGAGTGGCTCTCGAGCCAGTTTGCCGCCTACTTCGCGGTCGCGGCGATCGCGCTGGTGATCGCGGTCGAACTCCAGTCGTTCACGGCCGTTCGACTGTCGCCGGGGTTTGCGGTCGTCCTCGTCGTGATGTCGACACTGGCGGCCGCGGCGCTGTGGGGGCTGGTCCAGTGGGGATTCGACGTCTATCTCGGGACGAACTTCATCACGACCAACGAGGCGTTAATGTACGAGTGGATCTACTCGACGATCGCCGGACTCTTCGCTGGCGTCGTGTTCACGTTGTACTTTCGCCGACGTATCACGATGGAAGACCGGCTGCCAGCCGAGATCAAAGACGACGTGTTACAAGATCGCGCGGGTGAGAACCGATGAAAAACGTGCTCATCCGTGGACTCGCTTCCCAGCGTCGACAGCGCCAACTGTCGTACTTGATGGAGATCAGCCTCGTGGGGCTGTTGTTCGTCGGCATCGAACGGGGGAGCGTCGGCGTCATCGTCAACACGGTGGTCTGTTTGGTCGTAACCCAGCTCCCGGCGCTTCTCGAGCGGGATTACGAGATTCCGATGGACCCGCGGATCACGCTGTGGGTCACCAGCGCTGCGTTCCTCCACGCGCTCGGCACCGTTGGCATCCCCGGGATGGGGTGGAACTTCTACTCCGGAGTGGAATGGTGGGATCACCTGACCCACGCGCTGTCGGCGTCGGTCGTGGCGGCCGTCGGCTACGCGACAGTTCGGGCGATCGACGAGCACTCCGATACCGTGTATCTGCCGCCGAAATTCATGGCCGTGATCATGCTGTTGTTCGTGCTCGCGTTCGCCGTGCTCTGGGAACTCCTCGAGTTCGGGATCGGTATCGCCGCCGAACAGTTCGGTACCGCGTCGGTGCTCACCCAGTACGGCGTCTACGATACCCTCTGGGATGTCGTGTACAACTCGGTGGGTGCTGTCATCGTGGCGCTGTGGGGCGGCGTCTACCTCACGGACCTCTCGTCGGCGATCGGCGAGCGGTTCGGGAAAAACTGAGTTTCGACTGGAGCCGCCTCACGAGAATAGAGGCGGCGACGCGGGGCGTTTTGCTGGATCTCCGAGAGCTACTCGAGCGAACCACTCTGCTTTCCTCTCCGGCGGGTCATCTGAGTATCTAAAACGAGTGACACGAACGAGCGGCATTTATATACTGCTTCAGTAACTGAAGCCAGTTATGGTTCTGGCACCCATTACGGACGTTTTACTTGGAATTTATCTCGGACTACTCGCCGCCATCTTCCCGGCGTTCATCGCGTTTTCCATCGGTTTTATATTCAAATACTTCACGGCCGTTACCGTCCCCGCCCTCGGTGTCGTTGCACTGGGCGGGACACTCGCCGGGGTGTCCGGCGGGTTAATGGGGCTGATGGACCCGACACTCTCCGGGAGCTGGACGGGTATCACTGCTGTCTTAGTGATCTTGATGGCTTGCCTATGGGCGCACAGTCAAGGAGACACACTCGCGGATGCAACGCCTCGGAGGCTGACGCTAAAATCCATTCCGGGGGCGAAACTCTCCACCGACTTGGCCGAGCGGGTCGACTCCTACGGCCAGGTCCGCATTCGGCCCGTGGGGGAGATACACGACATCGAGGGGTACCCTCAGTTGTCCGAGGATCTGCGAGAACAGATCGCCAATCGTTCCTGGAAGTTCCCCGTTGCTCTCTCGGTTTCGGCGCTCGAATCCCGGCTCGAGGAGCGTCTGATGGCCGACTACGAACTCGCCGAAGCGAGCGTGACCATCGACAAAAAGGGACGCGCACATATCGCTGGGGCGCCGACTGCTGCCGGACTATCTCGGCGCGTACCGCCCAGAAAGCGGGCTGTAACGATTGAGACTCTCCTCCCGACCGGTGTTGCCCGGGGCGACTCCGTGACGCTTCGGCTCCCGGACGGCGACGTTACGGGTCCAATGGTTAGCGCCCGAACGAAAGGCGTCGAGACGAATGAGGTCGAGACGAAGAGTGAACCAGATCCGTCGAAGGAAACTGACGGTATCCAAGACGGTGTGAAACAACTCATCCCGAAGATGACGACGACCGGAGGAGAGGGGTTCGTTACCATCGCCGTTTCCCTCGCCGAGGGAAAGCGGATCGTTCGGAACGACTTCGCACCGATGGTTGTCAATTCGCGGGGAAAACAGCGCGAGTACGAAACGATCGCGGTTCTTCGGCAACACGGGAACCGATTTCGGAAACTGGTTGTGGGCGAACGGAGCTCACTCGCCGGCACCACGATCGGCGGTTCGCAGATTCGTGACGCCTACAGGGTGGCGATTCTAGCGATCCGACGTCCGTCGGAGGTGCTCATCGCTCCGCGGGGTTCGACTGAACTCCGGAGCGGTGACGAGCTAATCGTCGTCGGCAAGCCAACTCAGCTCCGTGAATTTGAGGGGGTGATCGCATGAGCCTGATATCGACGGCGCTCACTCACTCGTTCGTAGCGGCGTTGGTTAGCATACTCGGCTTGTCGCTGCTGGCGTTTGCGGTAACGACGATCGTCACGTTCGTGTTCCAGGTGCGGGTCCGACAGCGGTTCCCTGCGGGTGCAACACTTATCGTTGGTCTGGGCGTCGTCGCGATCTATCTCAACTCTCGATTGGCCCTCGTCCAGTTCATCAGTAACACGGGCGATCCCGTCACTGTGGAAGAGGCGATCCTCAACGTTTCGGCGTTCGCCGCGGCCGGCGTCGTGTCGTATGCGGGCCGATACGTCGGCAACACGGTTGGTGCCTCGAAGCAACTACCATGGCTAACCGTCGCGCCCGATTTCAGCCCGCTGGTTCGGGCCACTGGCCGATTCATCACGGTTACCCTGCCAGAGGACGTCCAAGACATCGATGGCTACGATGCAGTAAAGGGGGAAACGAAGAAGATACTCTCCGGGAAAACGATGGATTTCCCGCGGGGATTGACGATAGAGGAACTGGAATCCCAGATCGCCGCTCGGCTGACAGACGGATACGATATCGGCTACGTCGACGTGGACCTCGATACGAACGGGTCAGTCCAGTATCTCGCCGTGGGCCAGCGTCCGATCGGGATCGGGCAGACGCTACCCCAACAGTCCGCGGCAGTTGCGATCCGTGCGGACCCTCCTTACAGCGCAACTGCGGGTGATACAGTCCAGGTGTGGCGAACGGACGACGACGGCGTCGAAACACTACTCGGGACAGCAGAACTCCGAGGGAGTGTCCAGACGGTCGCAACGCTTGCGATGGACAAAGCGATGGCATCCGAGATGGATCCGACCGAGGATTACCGGCTGATGACGCTCTCGGCCGATTCGAACCCCGAACGCGAGTTCGCTGCGATGTTGCGGCGGGAGGACGAGACGATGAGCACCGTCGAGATTACGGCCGAGAGTCCGCTTATCGGGAGCTCGATCGGGGCGCTCGACGTGACCGTTATCGCTGCTCGGACCACCGACGGCGGTATCGAAACGCTCCCGAAGCGAGATCACATCATTCAGGCGGGAGACTGTCTCTTCGCGATCGGGCGTCCGGAAGCTCTGAGACGGCTCGAATCGGAAAACACCGCGCGTATCACTCCCACCGAACAGGTACTCGAGTATACCGAACAAATTCCGGCTCGATCGGAAGCATCGGGCGACAGACCACAGACGAAACGCGATCGGTGATGCGACTCACCGTCGCCCGCCGACGGGTCGCTCGTCTGGTGTACTGAATATACCGTTTCATCGTTGACTCACTACTGCTGACCGAACTTCGTGCGGAGATCCTTCAGGACGAGGCCCTCAGCCGACATCACCGTCGTCTTGAGACGGAACGCATCGGGAAGTCCCGATGCAGCCACAACACCAGGACGTGAGAACAGCATATTCGGCGGGCTGCGTCAGGATCGGTCCGTTCGTTCGATCGGTCGGTCGCCGTGTCCGGTCGGCTGACCACCGTTCTGTGACGAACGACCGGGGAGACTCGAGAGAGACAGATCGACGCGACGGAGTAGTTGCGCGTTGATCGCGACGATAACCGTACTGAGAGACATGAGCAACGCTCCTACGGCCGGAGAGAGAAGAACGCCGATCGGTGCGAGGACGCCCGCTGCGAGCGGGAGAGCGAAGACGTTGTACCCGGCAGCCCAGAGGATATTTTCCTGCATTTTCCGGTAACTCGCTCGGCTCAGTTTCACCAGACGGGTAACGTCCATCGGGTTGTTCTGAACCAGAATGACGTCTGCGGACTGAACGGCGACGTCAGTTCCGCTTCCGATGGCGATGCCGATATCCGCTCGAGTCAGTGCGGGGGCGTCGTTGACGCCGTCCCCGACCATCGCGACGAGTTTTCCCTGCTTCTGTAGCGCCCGTACTTTCTCGTCTTTGTCTTCGGGCAAGACCTCCGCGAACACCGTGTCGATACCCAGTTCGTCGGCCACCGCAGTGGCTACGTCCCGCGAGTCGCCGGTCAGCATCGCCACCTCGATCTCGAGTTCGTGAAGCGAGTCCACGACTCGGTAGCTCTCGTCTCGGATCACGTCCGCCATGGCGAAGGCGGCGATGGGTTCGGCGTGCTGGCTGACGGTTCCGTCGCTCGTTTCTCCTTCGCGGACGACGTAGACGACGGTTTGTCCGTTCTCGCCGGCTTCGTCGGCGAACCGCTGGAGGCTCGAGGGGGCCCCAGCGTCGAGTTGTCTGAGGAGGTTCGGACCGCCGACAGAGATCGTTTCATCCGCTACTCGTGCACGGACGCCTCGACCTTTCATCGCCTCGAAATCCGTTGAATCCGGAACACGAACGCGACGATCGACTGCCGCTTGGCGGATAGCACGGGCGATCATGTGTTCGGAGTCCCCTTCGACTGCAGCGGCACGGGCGATAGCGTCGTCTTCGTCGATGTCGTCAACAGTTGCTATGTCGACGACGCCGTGTTCGCCCTCGGTGAGCGTCCCGGTTTTATCGAAGACGATCGTATCCAGGTTTCGCGCTTCTTCCATGGCGATGCGATCCCGAACGAGCATTCCGTTGCGAGCGGCAAGCGAGGTGTTGATCGCGACCACGAGCGGGATAGCGAGGCCGAGCGCGTGCGGACACGCGATCACGAGGACGGTAACGACTCGCTCGATGACCGCCGCATCGAACGACGTGGCGACCGTCCACGCGAGGGCGGTCACGGCCGCCGCTGCGACAGCGACATAGAATAGCCAGCCGGCGGCTCGATCCGCGAGTAGTTGCGTCTGTGACTTGCTGCCCTGGGCCTGTTCGACGAGGCGCATGATCCCCGCGAGCGTCGTCTCCTCGCCCGTCGCGTCGACGCGGACGCGGAGACTTCCGTCGCCGTTTATCGTCCCTCCGATCACCTCGTCGCCCGGCTCTTTCGAAACCGGCCTCGATTCGCCGGTGATCATCGACTCGTTCACGTCCGAGTCGCCCTCCTCGACGACGCCGTCTGCGGGGACGCTCGCTCCGGGTCGCACGAGCACGAGGTCGCCTTCCGAGAGGGTGTTTACGGGAACCTCCTCCGTCTCGCCCCCGTCGATAATTCGTTCGGCAGTGTCGGGCATGAGTTTCGCCAACTCGTCGAGTGCGCTCTGGGCCCGTCGGACCGATCGCATCTCGATCCAGTGGCCGAGCAGCATGATGTCGATCAACGTCACGAGTTCCCAGAAGAACGCCGACTCGGTCGGGAGAACGACGCTCGCCATACTGTAGACGAACGCGACCGAGATCGCCATCGAGATGAGCGTCATCATTCCCGGCGACCGATCGCGCAGTTCCGGGGCCGCCATTCGAAGGAACGGAACGCCACCGTAGGCGAAGACGATCACCGCGAAAACCGGATTGATCCACTCGCTCCCGGGAAACGCCGGGACGGAAAATCCCAGCCATTCCTGGAGCATGTCGCTGTAGAGCAAGACCGGAATCGAAAGCAACGTCGAGACGAAAAACCGACGGCGAAACATCGCTTCGTGACCCTCGTGCATTCCGCCGTGATCTCCCTGATCGTGCTCACTTCCGTCCCGATCACCGCGGATCCCGGACGTAGTTCTCTCGTCCGAAGTGCGGGTGTCCTCGTGCTCGTCCATATTCGTCGTAGCTAGTGAACCACTCTCGAGGATAATCTAGCTATTGGCACACGAGCGGTTCGTTCCGCTTTTCGTTAGAGTCCGAGACGAGAGTCGAATACGCAACCCGGAGTCGACGTGTGTACAGTCGGTTGAAACGCAATCACTGAACGGGACCGATACATTCGTCGAACAGCGCGATGATACGTCGTTCGATTTCGTCTCGAATCTCTCGAACCTGCTCTATGTCGCGTCCGTCCGGATCCTCGAGCGACCAGTCACGGACGTCGACGTCCTCTCCGACGTCGCCGACCTCGAGCGTCGAACAGCCCATCGTTGCGACGTAATCACAGGACTGCAATTGCGCTCTCGTAATCTCTCGTGGCGTTCGATCGGAAAGGTCGATTCCTTCCTCGCCCATGACCTCGATTACTTCGTCGTGGACGCGGTCGGCAGGATGGGTCCCTCCGGTGAGGATTTCGACGCGGTCCTCGAGGTTGCGCCGGGTGCGCTCGCGCTCTGCGAATGCCGTCGACATCTGGGAGCGACCGGCGTTCTGGACGCACATGAAGGCGATACGAATCGGATCTGGTGATTCGGTGTTAGGTGTCATTGGAATCGTCGTGGTTAGTCGTTAGTTGTCGGCTCGAGTGCAGACGAATCGAGGCTTTCGGCCTCGAACCCGTCCCAGTCCAAACGCCGCCTGAAGTACAGGGCGACGTTGACGAGCGCGAGGAGGACCGGCACTTCGATGAGCGGCCCGACGACGGTCGCGAACGCGACGCCGGAGCCGATACCGAACACGGCTACTGAAACGGCGATTGCGAGTTCGAAGTTATTCGAGGCCGCGGTGAAGCCGATGGCCGTCGTCGTCGAGTAGTCCGCACCGACCCCCCGTCCCATCCCGAAACTCACGAGAAACATCACGACGAAGTATATCGTCAGTGGGACGGCGATCAACAGGACATCGCCCGGAGAGGCGACGATATTGTCACCCTGCGTGGCGAACATCATGACGATGGTAAACAGCAAGGCGACGAGCGTCAGGGGATCGATCTTCGGGACGAACTCCTCGTCGTACCACTCCTCGCCCTTGCGCCGAGTGCCGACGTAGCGGGTGAGAATTCCGCCTGCGAAGGGGATACCGAGAAAGACGACGATGGCGAAGAATACCTGATCGGGCGAGATGTTGAAGGTCGTAATCCCGGCAGCGAGCGCCTCCATTCCCAGTAACTGGGGCAAGAATAGCGCGAAAAACCAGACGTATACCCCGTATGTAACGATCTGAAAGAGGCTGTTGAACGCGACTAGTCCGGTGACGTACTCGGTCGACCCTTCGGCGAGCTCGTTCCAGACGAGTACCATCGCGATACACCGGGCCATTCCGATAAAGATGAGTCCGAGGAAGAACTCGGGACGGGCCGGGAGGCCGGGAACGAGCCCGCTGAAGAAAACGATAGCCAACGCGAACATCAACGTCGGTCCGATAAGCCAGTTCTGGACGAGGCTCAAGCCGAGCACGCGCCAGTTGCTGAATACCGTCGGAAGCTGCGAGTAGTCGGCTTTCGCCAGCGGCGGGTACATCATCAGGATTAGCCCGAATTCCACGAGGTGGAGGTCCTGGATCGGCTGCGTAACCGTTGGCGCGACGTATCCGAGGCCGACGCCGATGGCCATCGCTCCGAAGATCCAGATGGTGAGGTACTTATCCAAAAAGTCCATCGACCGCGGGTCTCCGCAACTCTCACACTCACAATTTGGACCATGTTCGTGCGTATCGACGTTACTCATCGCTCACGCTTCCCTCGAGGAGAGTTACCAACGCAACGGCGCGATTCGTCGCACGGTATTTCTTCCACCGGCCGTCTTTCCGGCCGTCAACGAGTCCGGCGTCGGCGAGTTTCGAGAGCGCATGGCTGAGGCCGCTCTCGGTCACGTCCACGACGGCTTGCAGTTCACAGACGCACAGTTCTTCGCCGGCCGCCACGAGAACGCGAACGAGCGTGTACCGAGTTTCATTGGCGAGCGCCGAGAGGACACCCAGTTCAGCTGTGACCTGTTCGGATCCAAGTGCCGCCTCCAGTGTACTCAGCTCGTCGAGACGCTGTTTCACATCTTCACTTCGACAGTCGCCGAGTTCATCGTCGAGGTAGCGACGAAGCCGATCTGTTGCTTGCGCCATCGATACCTATTTGAATAGTTCATCAATTAATGATTTCGGTATATCCTCCATATATTGCCTAAATGCGATATATTAGTGAATTCAGGGCTATACAGATACAGTGGTGGAGAGAAATACTTGAGAAACAATTCAAATCGAGTGCGGATCTAATCCAGACGAATCGTTCCCAGTCCGTCAGCCCGAGCGAACTCAGCCGAAAACAACGTGACGGAACTGCCTTTACCCAGGGACAGTTGCCAGAGCGTGAGGTGAACATGGCGAGCAACGAACCCGGCTCGAGACAGCTCGGGCGCTGTTTGCAGAACCTCGAGCCGACGCCGCAGTAACGCTCGGCGCGGTCGCTATCGAACGTGTGCGACCCCGAAAAGGTGGACAGACCGTCTCGTGTTTGAGCGTGCCGTTAATTTTCACTCCCGCCGTCCCGATACTGTTCTGCGGACTCCGTGAGTCTGGTGAATTGATGGTGGCGTACCGAGTGAGTGAATGACTTCATCCGACTGTTCAGCGTAGTACAGGAGGCGTAGAAATACTAGTATTCATATGGTATGGGAATATAGTCATCTCACATATAGGTTAGGGAGTTCAAATGATGTGAGCCAGGCAAAGCAACCGCTTCGTCCGCCCTGAAGGACGAATAGTGAAGCGGAGTCGGTTTTCACGAGGCAATAGCGAGCGCAATCCATGGAGTTACTGTATCCTCGCTATTCGGCTTAGATGGCGTGGTACCTCGAGAATAAATTACTGAAACGGATACCTCGAAGTATGAGATCACGTGTTGGCTTTTCCTGTAACCCTTGTCCCCACGCTACGGTCCGAACTCTATCGATACTGGACGATTTTCTTCTCGCTATCATTTTAGTTGCCCTGGTACAATTTTCTAAAATATATACATATATAAAACATGGTAGTATGGCATCAACGTGTTGTAGGAGGATGGAAGCCTCTTTCTTCCTCTGATGAAATACCTCGATGCTCATTTCGGTTTCCTGTACATGCGGGTTGTCCGGATTCTGCCCGCATCGATCGGACTGGTGACAGCAGATGCTCACAAACAGTTCAAAACGTTAGATCTGTCGGAACCGTTCATTATTGATAAACGCCAGCAATGGCGGACGAATGTCGAGAGACGAGGTGGTGTACGAAAGGCGATTGATTGACGAGAGAGGATTGGTCCCAAATACCATGTTTTACACCCATATTCTTGTAAACACGGCCGATACAACGAACGCGTTCACAGGGAGGCGTTCCCGCAACCGAAAGTACGTTGCTAACAATTCACAATGAATGAACAGGCCAATTACACCGGTTTGCGTCTGCGAGTGTGAACTCCGAGTTCGCGTGTCCCGGTCCGACGATTACGTCTCGAGAGAGCACTCAGCACGAATAGCTGGTAGTACTATGTCGCTCCCGGTAACCGCCACGTTGTCGCTGTTCTCGCGAGAGCGGCCATACTGGATCCGCGGCGGTCGACATCTCGTTCACCGATTCGAAACGCACGGCTCGAGCCAGTGTGTCTCGTGAGAAAGGAGTGCGGTCAGCAAAGAGTTATCACTCTTTGAGTGCGCCTTGCGTGAGACCGCTTACGATGCGCTCTTGGGCGATCATGACGAGGATCGCCATCGGAATGACGCCGATGATACTCGCTGCGGCCATGAGGTTGTAGGCGACCTGTTGTGAGCCCTGAAACGACAGGATACCGTGGAGGACTGGCGACCAGTTCCTCGCGGTTCCGTTGACCATGAGATACGAGAAGAAGAACTCGTTGTAGACGATGATAAACGTCAAAATTCCGGCGGTTGCAACGCCAGGAGCCGACAGAGGCACGATGATTCGACCGAGGGCCCCGATTCGGGTCGAGCCCTCGATTCGCGCAGCGTCCTCGAGACCGTCGGGGATCTGCCGATAGAACGTGGTCAGCAAGAAGATGATCAGCGGCAGCGTAATCGCGCTCAGCGGCATGACGATCCCCCACGGAGTATTGTACAGTTCCGGGGACGACAATCCAATGAGCGTCACGTTCCCGGTGAAGAGCCTGAATAGCGGGATGAGAAACGCGACGGGCGGGAAATACGAAATCACGAGTATGCCGAGCAGTAGCGGCGTTCGACCCGGAAACTCGTATCGACCGAAGACGTATCCCGCAATGCTGCCGATCAGCAACACGAGAATCGTCGAAAGCGTCGCGATTATAATGCTGTTGAGCATATAGAGGTGAAACGGAATGATGTCGAAGACTTCGACGAACGCGCCGACGTTGAAGCCTTTCGGGACGATACCCATATCAGAAATCGCCCGGTTCGGCGTTAGTGCGAGGACGAACAACCAGTAAAACGGAAAGAGTGACGCGAGTATGAAGAAGGCGGCGCCGATGTACGTCAGCCACCGGTAGACGGTATCGGGGTCGTGGAGCGCTCGGTGTGCTGTCCGTTCGATCACGTTTCTCTCGTCGGTGGTTGATTCTGTCATTCACATACCTCCATTCCCTTGGCGGCGAATCTGGACGAGGTAGCCAAGAAGCAAGATCCCGATAACGGCGGCGATAATGAACGCCACCGCCGCCGCGGATCCGTATCTGTTCGCGTTCCAGAGGCTGATCACCAGACAACTGAGCGTCGGCACCGTGTTACACCCCGCCGTCGATTCGACGAGGCCGTATACTTTGAGCGCGCCGATCGTTCGAAAGAGGAGCGCAACGAGGAGCGCTGGAAGGATCAGCGGAAAGGTAATCGACCTGAATTGTTGGAGCTTCGACGCTCCTGCGACTTTGGCGACATCGTAGAGGTTTCGATCGATGCTCTGGAGTCCTGCGAGGATAAGCAGAGCCATAAACGCCGACTGCTTCCAGATGTCGGCGATGATAGCGATCAACAGTCCATCCCGACTGGTCGCAAGCGGCGTCGTCGAGATCAACCCGAGTTCGTTGAGGGGTTCGACGGCAAAGCCGATCGACGGCTGAAACATGAGATAGAATATCATCCCCTGGATGACGATCGGAACCGCCCACGGCAGAATCATCGCGACGCGTACCCACCGCCGTCCCCGGAACTGTTTGTTCAGGATGAGCGCCATCGCGAGGCCGAACAGCGTTTCGACAGCTACGGCAATTATCGTGTAGAGCAACGTCACAGGAACGGCGCTCGTGAACGGATCCGAGAGGCTGAAAAACGGCCGTTGCAGGTTCGCCTGGCCGGTGAGAATCTCGACGTAGTTCTGGATGCCGACGAACGAACCAACCGGATCGGCGGACGTGATCGCATCCGCGTGCAGCGAGATATTTCCCGTATAGACCAGCGGCCAGATAGCCATCGTCCCCAGGAGGGCGAATACGGGCGTTAACATGAGATACACGAATTGCGTGTCGCTCCGGCGCTCGAGCCAGTTGAGCGTCGTGAGGTCCACCCGGTAGGAAGCGGAATCGCGGCTCGTCGAGGAGCGGTCTTCCAGACTCATGATTCGCTTGCGGACTCTTCGAGATCGGTCAGTCTCGATCGAAGTTCGGACATCGCATCACTCACGCTGACATCGCCCATGAGCGCAGCGTTCGCTTCCTGGGCGACCGGATCGGATTGCTGACTCCAGACCGCCGTCGCCGGTCGGGCCATCGTGTGTTCGCCGGCAAACGAGAGCGGTTCGAGGTACCGGCTCATAATCGGGACATCGGTCGAACTCTCGAGAACCTCGGGATTCGGCGGAATGTGGCCCACGAGTTCGAAGTTCGCTCGCTGGAACTCCTCGGATGTCAACGCTTCGAGAAACTCGAGACAGTCCTCGAGTCGATTCGTGTTCGGGTTCACGCTGTAGTTCCAGCCCCCGAGTGCGCCGATGGAACCGCCGGTACCGGGATAGTCGCCTTCGCCCGCTGGTACCCCGTACGGCATCGGTATCACGCCCATATCCTCCCCGAGCGCGTCTTCGACACCGTTGATGTTGATCGAGTATGGCCAGTTTCTGAGCGCGACCGCATCGCCGTCGGTAAACGGCCGCATCGAAGGTGACAATCCCCACTGGAACGCTTCCGTGGACGTGATTTCACCGGCGAACTCGTCGAGCGTATCGGGGGCGTCCGTTCCGTGAATAAACGTCCGTGCCATCCGGAGCGAGTCTAAGACGGGTTCTTCGTCGACCGTAACCGGCCGATCCCCGATCTCTCCGTAGAGATTTTCCTCCGGATTTCCGAAGTACGCCCCGCCCCACGAACTCAGAAACTCATTGAACACGCAACACGACAGCTGAATCTCGGGCGCTGCTTGCCAGTTGTATCCGTACGTGACGTCGGATTGCTCGAACACGTCCTTGAGCTCATGCGAGAACTGTTCCCACGACATCGGATCCGACCGGTACTGTTCCCAGTCGTAGCCAGCATCAGAAACGAGATCCTTCCGGTATTGAATGGTCGGAAAGTCGGGGTACAACGGAACGCCGTAGAGCTCCGAGTCCGGGCCCGTTGCAGTCTCGACGCTTTGGCCGAAGTAGTCGTTGTGGACCGTATCGAGGACGCCGTCGGGTAACTCCGCCTCGAGGTTCTGGAGTTGGCCGCGGGCGATAAATGGCAGCGTCCACCCGCTATCGAACGCCATGAGGTCGGGTTTTTCCTGCCGGGCCGAAAGCCACTGGGAGTACTGATTTTGCATTTCATCGGTCGTCTCCCCGCCGCTGATGAACTCGAGTTCGATATCCTCTGAGAGTCCAGCGTCGTACAGCGCCTGCGTAATCTCCTCGCTGTTGTTCTGCCATTCGTTCGTGGCGGTCAGTTGCAGCGCCGAATCGCCGCCACCACCGCCGTAACAACCAGCAACGGTAGCAGCTATCCCCACTGTGCCGACGGTTTTGACGAATCGTCGTCGACGGAGCGAACGAGTACCGTTGCTGGACGCTTGCTGTCGATGGTTGCTAACCATACTCATGCCATCTGGAAGTAGCTATAAATGTGTTTTCATTATGCAACAATCTCTGTGCTGAAAACACGGTACGCCAGGGTCTCCGCGTCAGAACGCGTTCGGTTGCAACGACGCTTGCTCGAAGCTTACGACATCGATGGCGATTCCCGTTCTAGCCCGTGAACGAGAGCCGCTCCGGAGTCGCCGTCGAAGAGATGAACGCTCGACTGATCGAACGTCACCGTAATGGTCTCGTTTTCAGCAATCTCCGTATCCGGATCAACGCTCATCAGTAAAGACTCTTGGTCGATATCCGCTGGCTCCGTCTCGGAGTGGCCCTCAGGGAGGAGATAGACGAACATCTTCTCGCCGATCGGTTCGATTACGTCGACAGACGCACGCAGCGAGCCGACCGTTTGGGAACGACGGTGGCTCTCGACGGGATAGATATCCTCCGGCCGAACGCCGAGGGTGATGGCGTTCGAATCTTCAATTCCAGTCGCGGTGACGGTCACGTGAGTCGATTCGAATCGGTCGTCCTCGAGCGATCCGTCGATAAAATTCATCGACGGAGAGCCGATAAACCCGGCGACGAAGACGTTTTTCGGCCGTTCGTAGCACGTCAGCGGTGGGTCGATCTGCTGGAGTCGACCCTCGTTGATGATCGCGACCCGATCGGACATCGTCATCGCCTCCTCTTGGTCGTGAGTGACGTAAATCGCCGTCACGTCCAGTTTCCGTTGAATGCGCTGGAGTTCCGTCCGCATGTGTACGCGAAGCTTCGCATCGAGGTTTGCGAGGGGTTCGTCCATGAGGAACACCTCCGGATTTCGGACGATGGCCCGTCCAATCGCGACGCGCTGGCGCTGGCCACCGGAGAGTTCACTCGGCATCCGCTCTAACATTCCATCTAGTTTTAAGGTGTCTACTGCCTCGCTAACGCGTTGGTCGATGACCTCCTCATCCGCACCTTGTATTCGTAACCCGTAACTCATGTTCTCGAATACGTCCATGTGCGGAAAGAGCGCGATATTTTGAAAGACCATCGCGAGGTTCCGATCCTTCGGCGGCAGGTTCGTGACGTCCTCGCCGTCGATGTAGATCCGTCCCTCCGATTGTTTCGTGAGGCCGCCGACCATCTCGAGCGTCGTCGATTTCCCACAGCCGGAGGGGCCGACCAGAGAGATGAACTCGCCGTCTTCGATGTCGATGTTTATCTCATCGACTGCGATGACATCGCTATACCGTTTGGTTACGTCGTCTAGCCGGACTGAACCCATGCGTGCAATATCGAAACAAACATACATAAAGATTCGTCCAAGAGTGGTTTGGCCGTTCGGTGCGAGACGACAAGGATTGCGCGTATTCGAACGCTCATCGCCATAACAGGCGACTATTCCTCTTCGTTTCATTCTTATTATGGAGAATTTAGCAGATAACTTTTTAGTAGTATTCAGTTATGCTATTGGTGGAGACATCACCAATGGTTAGTCAAATGCGGCGAGAGTTACTCCTGAGTGTCGGAGCGGGAACAGGATTGTCAGTACTTGGCGGTGCCGGAACGGCGGGCGCAGACGATAGTGAACGACCCGATTCGGACGACGAATCTGCGTCGTTCGACGGTCGGGTAGCCCACCTTCTCGGGGAGTTATCCGTCGACGAAAAAGCGTCACTACTTCACCAGTATCAGCCCCCGATCCCCCGCGAGGATCTCGACTCGTTTCGGACCGGGACAGAAGCGCTCCACGGCGTCGCCTGGCTCGGCGAAGCGACCGTGTTCCCGCAAGCGATCGGTCTCGCAAGCACGTGGAATCCGAAGCTAATCAAGCGAGTCGGCGACGCCGTCGGTGACGAAGTTCGTGGCAAACACGACGCGAGTAACGGCGGCGTCGGTCTCAACGTCTGGTCGCCGACGGTTGATCCGCTTCGCGACCCTCGATGGGGACGGAACGAAGAAGGGTACTCGGAGGACCCGCTCTTGAACGACGAAATCGCGACGGCGTATCTCGACGGACTCACAGGCGACGATCCGGACTTCCTCAAGACTGCGCCGATCCTCAAACACTTCATCGGATACAACAACGAGACGGAGCGGACGACGACGAACGCGCAAGTGCCGCCCAGATTGCTCCACGACTACTACCTTCCGTTCTTCCGGCGACCGATCGAATCGGGCGGTGCAGTTGGTGTGATGGCGTCGTACAACGTCCTCAACGGGCGACCGATGACGGCCTCCCCGCTCCTGAACCGGGTTCGCGAGTGGGCACCCGATGGGAGAGCGGTACTGAACGTCAGCGACGCGTGGGCACCCGTGAACCTGACCGGCGCACAGGAGTACTTCGAATCGGAAACCCGCGCTCGAGCGGCGGCACTGATCGCTGGTCTCGATAGTTTCACGGAGTACGGATCCGATAGCACGGCGACCGTCGAGGCGATACTGGCGGCGCTCGAGGAGGGGCATCTGAGCGAGGACGACCTCAATGAAGCGGTCGGCCACGTGCTGACAGTCCGGTCTCGACTCGGTGAATTGACGTCGACTGAAACGGAGCCCTACGCCGACAAGACCGCGGCGGTCATCGGCCGGCCCGAACACCGAGAGCTGGCGCGCAAAGCGGCTCGAGAGCAGGCCGTCCTCCTCAAAAACGAGGGGAGAGAGCCCGTCCTCCCGATAGGTGACGAAGAGCGCGTCGCCGTTCTCGGTCCGCTCTCCGATCGAGTGTTCGAAGATTGGTACAGCGGAACGGCACCGTATCGGATCACCCCGAGAGAGGGACTGCGCGATCAACTCGGAGCCGAGCGGATCTCGACCGCCGTTGGGGCCGACAAAATCGCGCTAGTCGAACAGTCCACCGGCGAGTACGTCACCGCCGGCGTCGGAAAAGGCGGCGGGGTGCTGGGACTCGGCGAGACAGACGCCCCCAGCGTACAAGAGTTCGAAGTTGTCCAGTGGACTGACAGCGTCCGGACGCTCCAGGCGATGGCGAACGATCGGTACGTGACCGTCGAGGACGAACAGCTCGTCAACGCCGCCGAGCGGCCGTTCGGGTGGGAGAACGTCCAGGAAGGGTTCGAATTCGTCGAGGTCGACGACGATACGATCGCCCTGCGACATCCAGCGAGCGACCGCTACGTGGCGCTCGAGGACGGGTCGCTTCTGGTAAGCGCCGAGCAGGAATCCGCGGCCGCTCGCTTCGAAATCGACGTGCGCGAGGACGGCATCGAAACCGCGCTCGAGGCCGTAGCCGAGGCCGACGTTGCAGTTATCACCGTCGGCACGCACCCCCTGATCGGCGGCCGAGAAACCCAGGACCGCGACGACCTCGCGCTCGCTCCGGCACAGCGCAAACTCGTCGAGCGGGTCGCCGACGCTCACCCGCGTTCCGCGGTCGTCCTCGAGACCAGTTATCCCGTGTCGATGCAGGGATGGCATCACCGGGTTCCGTCCATCCTGTGGACGAGTCACGCCGGCCAGGAAACCGGTCGGGCGCTGGCCGACGTCCTGGTCGGCGAGTGCGCACCGGGGGGTCGGCTCACACAGACGTGGCCGCGGTCGGTCGACCAGTTGCCGGATCTCTTCGAGTACAATATCGCCGAAACGGAAATGACGTACCGGTACGGCCAGGCGGACCCGCTGTACGCGTTCGGACACGGACTGTCCTACAGTTCCTTCGAGTACGGCCGACTCCGCATTTCTCCGCGCGGGATGCTCCGGGCCGGCGACGAAGCGACGATCAGCGTCGAGGTGACCAACACCGGATCGATGGCCGCCGACGAAGTCGTGCAGGTCTATACGAGCCAACGCCGGTCCCGAACGAAGCAGCCGGATCTGGTTCTTCGCGGGTTCGAACGCGTCCACCTCGAGCCGGGCGAGCGTACACGCGTCGAGGTCAGTATCGACCACGAGGCGTTTTCGATCTGGGACGTGACCAGCCGGCAACAGGTCGTCGAGCGGTCGACCCAAGCAGTCCTCGTCGGCTCCGCATCCGACGACATTCGCCGTTGGGGGCGCCTTCGCGTCGATGGGGAACGAATTCGGTCTCGAGACCTCTCCGAGAAAACGCGACTGGTCGACGCCGACGACTGGTCGTGGGACGACATCGAACTGCTCGATCGGTCGAAAGCGGATGGGACGGTCGTCGGCATGTCCGACGGGTCGTGGGTCTCGTTCGCCACCGTCGACTTACGAGAGCGGCCCAGCGAGGCGACGGTTTCGGTTGCCAGCGCGGATAGCGACGGGACGACGATTGAACTCCGGTCGGGATCGCCCTCCGGACGAGTGCTCGGGCGAACCGAAGCGCCGTCAACCGGCGGCGTTTATGACTACCAGGACGTCACGATGTCACTGGACAGAGCGGTCGGACACAACCGAGAACTCTACGTCGTCACCCGCGGTGGGAGCGTTCGCATCGATACGATTCACCTCGAGTGAGGTTACGTTGACAGCGACGGCGACGTCACCTGCGGTCGACAAGCCAGAGAGGACCTCGAGGGCGAGCGGCGGACGTGTCCCCCGGTACTTTCAAGTAATCACTCCGTGGAACTATTCGACGTGACTTGTCGACTCATACAGATCGGGACGGGGAATCAGGGCGAAGCCTGGTGTCGAAAATTCCTCCCGCCGAACGTCGAAGACGGCACCGTCGAGGTCGTCGCAGCCGTCGATGTCGACGAACGCGCGCTGGCGAACGCCGTCGATGCGCTATCAATCCAGGAGGAGCGGTGCTACACGGACGCCGAGACGGCAATGCGTGAATGCGATGCGGATGCCGTCGCACTGGTCGTCCCGCCGAAATTTCGCCCGGAGCTCGTTTCGCTCGCCGTCGAGTACGACCTCGATATCCTCGCGGAGAAACCGATCGCCGATTCCATGGCGGACACGCTCGCCATCGTCGAATTAGTCGAAGCGACGGGAACGAAGATGGGGATCACGATGACCCATCGGTTCAGACAGGACGTGTCGTCGCTTCGACGACAACTCCAATCGGGTGAGCACGGCCCTGCTGACTACCTGTACGGCAGATACGCCGTCAACGCAAGATCTCGAGGAAGCTGGGCCGGCGAGCGATTGTACGATCTCGAGAAGCATCCGATGCTCGTCGACGGCGCTGTCCACCACCTGGATTTGCTTGCGGATATGGCCGGCGACCGTGTCGAAACCGTGTTCTGTCACTCGTGGAACCCGCCCTATTCGGATTTCGCCGGCGATCCGAACGCGATCGTGCAGGTGGTTATGGAAAACGGTTCGACGGTCGTCTACGAAGGACTCAATACCGCCGCCACGACGTTCAATGGGTGGTGGTCAGAGCACATCCGAGCGAACTGTCGAGACGCGTCGCTGGTCCTCAACGATGGCGGCCTGTGGCGGTTCCCGTACGATCGATCGGCGGAAGGGTGTCTCGGTCACACTGGCACCACCGACGGAATCCGGGTCGATCTCGAGCGCGGCGCGAAGTGGGGGAACACCCGGCTTATCGAACGATTCGCGGAGTGGTGTAATGGCGGAGAACCGATGGAAACGACCGCACGCGCCAGCCTCCAGACGATGGCGCTCGTCTTCGCCGCGATCGAGAGCGCCGAAACGGGCGAGTCGATCGATGTCCAGGAGTTCCTGACCGGACAGATCGAGTTGCACTCTGCAGACTCGTTCGATCGCTCGAGCGATGCGGACTAACACGATGTGGCGCGTTCCGGGTCTTTCTTCGAGTCGAGCGAGAGAAACAGTAAAGGTGTGGGCCGATAACGCATACCTATGAAGTACGGAGCGATGCGAACTGATTCGTCGGGCCTGTTCGTCGAAACGGACGATGGCGTAGTACTCCGCCTCCAGGTCGTCGACAGTCGGATAGTCAGAGTCGCCGTCGGCGACGAACCGATTACCAGCCCGGAAACCAACAGTCCGATGATCGTCGAGCAATCGTCGTCGGACGTCGAGTGGTCGGTTACCGAAAACGAGACGATGGTAACGCTCGAGACGGCTACTCTCCGGATCGAGCTCTCGAAAGCCACCTGTGCGCTCACCTGGCGTGACGCCGACGGTACGCTCCTCGTCCGCGAACCCGCCGAAGGTGGGAAAGAACGCGCTCCGTACGATGTCGGTGAGAACGCCGGAGAAAATGCCGCGAGTCCCCGCGAAACCCTCGAGCGGGAGGGGTACTCGACGAAACTCACGCTCGAGTTTGACGACGACGAGGCAATCTACGGACTCGGGCAACACGACGACGGCATCGCGAACTATCGGGGTACCGACCAATACCTCTACCAGCACAACACGAAGGTCTCGATGCCGGTTATCGCCTCCACGCGGGGGTACGGGATCCTCTTCGACACCTACTCGCTGTCGACGTTTCACGACGACCGCCACGGGAGTTACTTCTGGTCCGAATGCGTCGACGAACTCGATTTTTACTTCGTGTACGGGCCGGAACTCGACGCGGTCGTCTCCGGGTTTCGCCAGTTAACCGGGCGAGCGACGATGCTACCGAAGTGGTCCTACGGGTACGTCCAATCGAAAGAGCGCTACGAGACGCAAGCGGAATTGCTCGAGATCGTCGACGAATACCGCGACCGGGAGATTCCGCTCGACTGCATCGTACAGGACTGGCAGTACTGGCCAGATTCCACCGACGACGATCCGGATTTCGAGGCGTGGGGTGGTCCCGGCGGCGACTGGGGGAGATGGGGGCAGAAGTCGTTTGAGCCGTCCCGGTTTCCCGATCCCGACGCGTTGACCGAACGGCTCCACGACAGAAACGTCCGTCTCATGATCTCTATCTGGCCGAATATGATCGTCGGCGAGGATTTCGAGGAGATGGCCGACAACGGCCACCTGCTCGACGATCACGAGCTTTCGGCACCCGATAACGAGGTCAACTACTACGACGCCTTTTCGACGGACGCCAGAGAGCGCTATTGGAAGCAAGCGGAGAGTGGCCTGTTCTCCCACGGCGTCGACGCCTGGTGGGCCGACTCCACGGAACCGTACAATCCCGACTGGGGGCTCGAGCACTCCCTCGAGCCCGAGCAGCGACTCGAAGCGATCACGAGCGACTACAAACGCGTGTTCGACCCGGGCTACATTAACGCCTACTCCCTCTATCACGCCCGCGGGATTTACGAGGGCCAACGCGAAACGACGGACGAAAAGCGCGTGTTGAATCTGACGCGAAGCGGCTATCCGGGCCAACAACGCTACGGCGCGGTCACGTGGTCCGGCGACGTCGAGGCGACTTGGGAGCGGTTCAGGAAACAGATCGCCGACGGGCTCCAGTTTACCGCCACCGGAAACCCGAAGTGGACGCTGGATATCGGGGGGTTCTTCGTCGCGGACAACACTGCCGAGGAGTTCTACGCTAACGGAGATTTCGATGCGGGCCACGAGGATTGCGGCTATCGAGAGCTGTACACGCGATGGTTCCAGTTCGGTGCCTTCCTCCCGCTCTTTCGGTCACACGGCACCGACACGCCGCGTGAAGTGTGGCGGTTCGGCGAACCGGGGGACAGGATCTACGACACGCTCGTCCGATTCGACGAGTTGCGATACCGTCTGCTTCCGTATATCTACTCGCTGGCTGGCTGGGAAACCCACAACGACTACACGATGTTCAGACACCTCGCCTTTGACTTTCGCGGCGACGATCGCGTCCACGATATCGCCGACCAGTTCATGTTCGGGCCGGCGCTTTTGGTCTGTCCCGTCACCGAACCGATGTACTACGGGCCCGAATCGACGCCACTCGAGGGGCGGGCGAAAGCCCGCGAGGTGTATCTCCCGGCCGGGACCGACTGGTACGATTTCTGGACGGGCGAACGGTACGACGGCGGCCAGACGATCCTCGCAGACGCCCCGATCGAAAAACTTCCGCTGTTCGTTCGTGCGGGGAGTCTCCTCCCGATGGGCCCGGTCGTCCAGCACACCGCCGACCGGATCGATGCGCCGTGGGAACTGCGAATCTATCCCGGCCGCGACGGGTCGTTCGCACTCTACGAGGATGCCGGAGACGGCTACGAGTACGAGGACGGCGAGTACGCGATCACACCGCTGCGATGGGACGACACTGCACGGGAACTCACGATCGACGACCGCGCAGGAACGTTTGCGGAGCTCGTCGAGACTCGAGACATACAGCCGGTGGTCGTCAGTTCGGGGGTCGGAACCGGTTCCGATTCTGACGAGATTGGATCGGCTGTTACCTACACCGGCGATAGAATCACCGTCTCCACCGATCAGTAACGAATAGTCGTTACAGCTCGAACGGAGAGCTAAAGCCAGCGTGGTGGGGCTCGTCGGATACGTTTCTGCATCTCGTCGGATAGGGTTCTGCGGGTTCGAAGCCATCGATCCGATCGATTCGGCGCTCGAAACTGCCTGGACCGGTACGGTTCGTTCGGGGTAGATAGCGTGATATCGATTCTATGGGCGCCCTGGCGGCGCAGGGGGAAGCACCGATCTTGTTCTGGACCGGAGAATATCGTTCTGTTTCTCTCGAGAACCGGTCGATAGTCAGTACTTGATAGATAGTTGATACGCGTCTTCAGATACTGGAACAACACACGGAACGAATCGACGAATTCTGCCCTGTATGGTGATGGTAAGTACAAATTTCCATTAGGAACGTATTTGAGACACATTCATTATAGGAGAGCGATATTTATGACTGGGAGTGATTCGATAGCTAATAAGAGAATCCAGCTGTTTTCTATATGTAATTGTCGTTCTGTAAATGAGAATAAGCCTATAGTTCAGTAAGAGTACGTCTATCTACAGTTACTGCCACCACAAACTTCGGCCGACTGATAAAGTCGGAACTACTGATCATTGTTGAGAGGAGACTATTCGATAGACTATCAACATCCATACTGAGTATCATATTTGGAAATATGTAAGCTTAATCTCAAATACATACGTTTATATCATATTGTGTGATGGTCACTCGCATAGTGGGACGGACGGACCACCAGAGTCTGCTCTCGTCTTCCACCGATCACTATGAGCACTGACAGAAATCGACCGGAAGAGCGATCGGGCGAAGCGCACCTTTCGACATCTCGACGGACGTTCCTGGCCGCAAGCGGCATTGCAGCGCTCGGCGCGGGAAGCGTTGGGAATGTCAACGCACTCGAGACGAACGACGAGTCCGGACCGGGCCGGATTCGAGATCTCTCCGCGTATCTTGCGGATCCGCGAGTCTTCGAAGAGAACCGCGAACCGACCCACACGCCGACGACGATTCCCTACGAATCGGTTTCTCAGGCGATGGACTCGGACGTGCCCTTCACCGAACTCGAGGAGCGATTCGACGGCTCGCCGTACTTCGAACGACTCGACGGGACGTGGAACTTCGCGTTCTTCGAGCGGCCGTCAGCCCTCCCGAATTCGTTCGAGACGTTCGACGATTGGGACGACATTTCGGTCCCGCGCCCGTGGCAAACCGAAGGGTACGACGAGCGCGTCTACACGAATTGGCAGCCGACGTGGACCGGGTACGACTCCGCGCTCGAGTGGGACCTGTATCCCGACGACGACGGGATGGTCGACGTTCCCGGAGTCGGCGACGACGGACCGAACCCGGTCGGCGTCTACAATCGAACGGTTTCGGTTCCGGAGAACTGGAACGGACGGGAGATATTTCTGTATTTCGAGGGCGTCAAACAGGCGTACTTCGTCTGGGTCGACGGCGAGTACGTCGGATTTCAGCAGGGATCGATGACACCGGGTGAGTTCGATATCACGGATGTCGTTGAGCCCGGCGGCGACCACGACCTGACCGTCCAGATCTACCGCTGGAGCGACGGCGAGGCTATGGAGTGTGTCGACATGCACAAGTACGCCGGCATCTACCGTAGCGCGTACCTGTTTTCGACGCCGCCGGTTCACATCCGCGATTTCGCGGTCCGAACGGAGCTCGACGACGACTACGAGGACGCGACGCTTCGGGTCGATTCCGAACTCGTGGCGTATACGAACGCGGATGCCGAGAACACTGCGAATGCTGAGGAATCTGTGGGCATCGATGAGTCTGCGGATACGGGGGAGTCTGTAGATACCCAGGCGTACACGATCCGAGCAACCCTCTACGAACCCGACGGACGGTCGAAAACCGGCCATTGGGAGACGTCGACCGCAGTCACCGACGGCGGTGGCGTCGCCACACTCGAGGCCGAGGTGACGGACCCGGCGAAGTGGTCGGCCGAGGATCCGACCCTCTACACGCTGGTTCTCGAGCTGCTTCCGGCGGCCGAGAACGGCGACGCAGAGCCAAGCGAAGTGTTGCTCGAAAAAGTCGGGTTCAGATCCTACGAAGCCGAACGCGGGCCCGGCGGGCACGTTACGGTCAACGGCGAACCGGTCAACGTCCGCGGAATCAACCGCCACGAGACGGATCCGGACACTGGTCGAACGGTCCCGCTCGAGACGATGCGCGAGGATTTCGAACTCCTCAAGCAGTTCAACCTAAACGCCGTTCGAACCTCCCACTACCCGAACGACCCGACGTTTTACCGATTAGCGGATGAGTACGGAATCTACGTCCAAGACGAGGTCAACTGCGAAACTCACTGGTGGGAGGGAGTGCTGTCGGAGACGACGGCGTACCACGATCAGGCCGTCGCGCGCTTCCGGCGCATGATCCTGCGCGATCGCAGTCACGCGTCGGTGTTCTCGTGGTCGACGGGCAACGAAGCCGGCACCGGCGCCGAACACCTGAATATGGCCGCGCTGGCGCTCGGTGGAGACGACCCGACGATCCCTGCCGACACGGAATCGACGACACGGCTGTCCGGCGAAGCCGTCGAATCGTTCGACGCGGACGGAATCGAGGCGCTCGCACCCGACCGACTCATGTCCAATCAGCCGAACCACGGCGGGTGGGACGTCGAGTATAGCGACATGCTCGGGCCGCGTTACATTGACGCGGAGACGCTCGCAAAGCTAGGTGCGGGGGAGGACGTCAGCGACAGTCCCCGATTCGGCGATCTCTCAAGCGGCGACGGTTCGCCCGGCGACGGCGAGCGGTCGGTCGTCATGGGCGAGTACAATCACGCGATGGGCAACAGCCTCGGCCTCATCGACGAGATGTGGAACGACTACATTCAGCCGCCGGTTCGACGGGTTCGAGACCGCGTCGGCGATGCAGATGGCGTGCTCGTCGGCTCGCCGACAGTCGTGGCGGGAATGGACGACGGTGGTGCGCTCAGACTCGATGGGAACGGAGAGTATATCGACATCCCATCGATTGAACAGATGGATCGACGGTCAGGGGTTACCATCGAGGCCGTAGTCGGTGACGTGGGGGACATCGGTGACGACGACCGAATGCCGGTCATCTCGCTCGGAAGACGGGGTGAGATCGTTGTCAGCGGCGACGGCACGGTCGAGTTCACCGTGGGACACAGTTCGGCAACCGGATCGATCGCCAGCGGTGAAGCCGGTCTTCACACGCTGACGGGCGTGTGCTCGGACGACCAGCTCAGGCTCTACGTGGACGGTGAACAGATCGATACCGCCGACCGGAAGCGTCGACGATTCGGACGAAGTGATAGCTCTATGCGCGTCGGCTCCGACGGGCGCAGCGATCGATTCCTGCGCGGGACCGTCGAACGGGTCGCCGTCCACGAAGGTACGCTCTCTGAGGATGAAGTGGGAGCCGAAGAACCAATGGACGACACCGTTCTGTGGTACGATTTCGAGGACCTTCTTCGGGACAAGAGCTTACAGGGCGGGTTCATCTGGGACTGGGTCAACCAGGACCTGAACGACGAAACCGACGACGGCGAACCGTTCCAGTTCTACCACCTCGAGGGACCCGCCGGCGCGTTCTGTCTGAACGGAACGATCTGGTCGGACCGCCGTCCACAACCCGAGATGTGGCAGCTTAAGCAGTGCCACCAGCCGGTAAAAGTCGAGCCACGAAAGCTCTCGGAAGGCGAACTGTACGTGACGAATCACCACCAGTTCACGAGCCTGGATGCCTTCGAGGTTACGTGGACGCTCTCGACTGCCGACACGACAGTTCGTGAGGGGACGCTCACTCTCGAGACGCCCCCATCTTCGACCGAAATCGTCTCGATCGACGGTCTCGAGCACCTAATCTGGCCTATTCCGGGGATCGAATACTGGTTGGATATCTCGGTTACAGTCCCCGAGCGCACTAGCTGGAGCGACGAAGGTCACGAGATCGCGTTCGCTCAGTTCGAAATTCCGATCGACATCCCCGATCTGATTTCGAATAGGGCCACCGATCTCGACAAACCAGATAGACCGAACGAAGCGAACAGTCAAAATAGCGTTGACAGGCAGCGTGGACCTAGCAGACCCAACAAACCAAAGAGATCCAACAGGTTGCCAAATAGCTCCAACAGATTGCCACCGGTCAATGCCGAAGAAACAAACGACGGAATCGCGATCATCGGGAAGGAATTCGAATACACCATCGACGACGCGCTCGGAACGTTCACCTCGATGCGGTACGACGGCACGGAACTCATAACGCGGGGGCCGTTGCTCAACTTCTGGCGCGCCCCGATCATGAACGAACTTCAGGACTGGGGTCCACACCCGGCACCCAACTGGTACGACCTCGGCCTCGACGACATCCAGTACGAGGTCGACGACATCACGATGATGGAAGAGAGACACACGCCCGTCCTCGAGGTCGACGGGCGCGCGCTGGGTGCGGTCGACGGTGCACCCGCTGGCTTCGAGACGACCTATCGCTATCACGTGTTCGGGACCGGCGCGGTACGGGTAGACGTCGAGGCATCCCCGACCGACCGCCTCGTCGAAGACGCCGGCGAGTGGCTGCCGAAAATCGGCCTGCAACTCGAGGTCCCACGGGAGTTCGATCGGCTCGAGTGGTACGGACGCGGCCCCGAGGAGACTTACCCGGATCGAAAGAGCGGCGTTCGAGTCGGCCACTACGAAGGATCGGTAGACGACCAGTACGTTCCGTACCTGCCGCCACAGGACAACGGCAACAAGGCCGACACCCGCTGGGCGGCCCTCTCCGACGGCACTACCGGACTGGCCGCAGCCGGCTCCTCACCGCTGAACGTCAGCGTAGCGCAGTACGAGAACCTCGCCGAAGCCGACTATCAGTACGAACTGCGAGAGCGCGATTCGATCGGCTTCAACCTCGATCACGCGGTGACCGGCGTCGGCGGCACGCCCGTTCCGACGCCCGAAGCGTACAGAGTCGAACCCGAGGAGACCGAATTCTCGGTCACGGTGTGTCCGTTCGGGGAACACCGCGATCTGAGTCAGGTCCGCAAACGGGACCTTTCCGGAAACTAACTCGCCGCCGTTCTCGGCGGTTCGATTTCGAGACGGTGAGGGTTCATCGAAAAGCCCACCGTTACGCCCGGCGGCGCTGTCCCGTTCTCGCTCGAGCCGTTCTGTGGCGCATCTCGGTCAACTGATCTCGGGTTGCACTCCGCTTCGTCGGTTCCCAAACGTGATGAGTCCGAGCTATCGGAATGAAAAGGCCAGCAGTGAGGACACGACCTCGCCCAACAATCGATTTCTTACTCACGTTCAGCCGTCGCTGACAGTCGTCCCGAGAAAATAGATATTAAATGGAGTAAACGAGCGTTACGTTCGGACGCGACAGTCCTACGAAAGGAGATCACCGGCAACAATGGATTGAGCCGAGGAATTCGAGGGAACAGCCGCTGACGTTATGCAAGCTGTCGATGACACACGACGAGTAGACATGAGCAAACAGACTGACGAACGAACGAACTCCGGTCCCGAATCTACACCCTCGAGCGACCCTGACTGGTGGCCGACGACGCGACGGCGGCTGTTACAGGCGACCGCAGTCGCGGGCGGCCTCGCCGCAATCGGTGATCCCGCGCTCGCACAGGACACCGAAACGTTCGAACTCGGCGGCGAGACGAGCGGCTGGCAAGGTGTGGCTCCAGAAGACATCGAGGGCGAAACCAACCCAACGCTCGAGCTCGAGGAAGGAACGACGTACGAAATAACGTGGGAGAACCTCGACGGGCAGGCACACAACATCGTCATCGTCGACGACAGCGGCGAGGATCTCGAGCGGACCGAACTCATGAGCGAACAGGGCGAAACGCAGACGCTCGAGTTCGAAGCCTCGGGCGAGATGGCCGAATACTACTGTGAGCCCCACGCGGCGACGATGCGCGGCGAGATTTCGATCGGCGATGAAACCGACGACGGGACCGAGGATGAGGTGGACGGTGCATCGACTGCGTTCTTCGAGCCGGGTGCCGAAATCGGGCTTCAGACGCTCGCAGAGGGGATGACGGCCCCTACCGACTTTGCCGTCGCCGAGGGAGAAGACGATCGCTACTACATCGCGGACCAACCGGGTCAGATCTGGGTCGTCGACGGCGACGAACGGCAGGACGAGCCGTTCTTGGACATCAGTGACCGACTCGTCGAACTCGGAACGTTCGAGGGGTCGTACGCGGATCCGGAGCAGGCCTACGACGAGCGCGGACTGTTGGGAATCGAGTTCCACCCATCGTTCGTCGAGAACGGTCGCTTTTTCGTCCACTACAGCGCGCCGCCGAACGACGAAACGCCGGAGGGATGGAGTCACGTCGAAGTCGTCTCCGAGTTCCGAGCCGAACCCGGTTCGGATCAGGCCGATCCGGACACGGAACGCGTCTTGATGGAGTTTCAGAAGCCACAGTACAACCACGACGCCGGACCGATGGCCTTCGGACCGGACGGCTACCTCTACGTCCCGATGGGTGACGGTGGCGGTGCGAACGACGATATGGAAGGACACGTGGAGGACTGGTACGACGAGAACGCCGGTGGCAATGGCCAGGACGTGAGCGAGAATTTACTCGGCGGTATTCACCGGATCGACGTCGATCACGAGTGCGATGACGTGCCCTACGCCGTCCCGGAGGACAACCCACTGGTCGGCGTGGACGACACCCTTCCCGAGTACTATGCCTGGGGACTTCGCAACCCGTTCGGCATCTCGTTCGACAGCGAGGGCCGACTGTTCGTCTCCGACGCGGGACAGAACCTCTACGAGGAAGCGAACATTATCGAGGCCGGCGGCAACTACGGCTGGAACGTCAAGGAAGGGACCCACTGTTTCAGCACCGAGAGTCCGAGCGACCCGCCCGATGAGTGCCCGGACACCGCCCCCGACGAATCGCCATACGACGGTCAGGAGCTACAGGATCCGATCGTCGAGTACCCCCACGTTTACGAGGGCGAATCGGTTGGAATCACGATCATTGGAGGCTGTGTCTACGAAAGCGACCAGATCCCGGAACTGGACGGGCAGTACATCTTCGGCGACTGGACCTCCGACCCAGCTCGAGAGGCGCCAGCGGGAAGACTCCTCGCGGCCGCCGAACCCGAGGACGACGAGGAGACGAGCAATGGTGAGACGGACGACACGTCCGGCGACGATGACGACCAGGAAGACGAAGTGGTTCCTCGAGACGAACTCTGGGACATGACGGAACTCCAGGTCACGGGAACCGAGGGTGGCACGTTCCCCTACTTCGTTCGGCAGTTCGGCTGCGATTCCGACGGCAACGTCTACGTCCTCGCGAACCGCGAGGGCGTTCCGGAAGGCGATACTGGTGTCGTGATGGAGTTCGTTCCACCGGGTGAGGGCGACGAACTCTCGGTCCCGGAGGACGGCGATGACGACCAGAACGTCACAGACGAGCAAGAATCAACGAACGAATCGACCGAAGATACACAAGACGAACTTATCGAGGAAAACGAAAGCGACGAGAACAGTTCGGTCGATAACGCCACGATCGAAAACTCGAGCGAGAACTCGAGCGAATAGCGATCGACCGGGTAGTTCACCCGGTTTCGACTGTTTTCTCGTATCTCAGGAGGTCGGTGAGTCCGGTCGAGTAATCGACATCGGCTAGTACGCTAGTCCATTCCCGTCATTTTTCGCCGAACCCGAGCGTCGTGACCAGTCCTCGAAAATCCGACGACTGTCCCTGCCGTTGAACGGGAACTTCGACGCGGTATCGAGATCGGGCGTGGAGTTGAGGTAAACAGAAACACGCTCTCTGGACGGAAACGTCGACAACCGGCCCAGTTGTAGCGTGAACACTCTCGAGGATCGGTTCCAGTTGGTATGTCGTTGCGTCCGAAGTTTCGTTGTCGCATTGGACATTGATTGTCAGTATTGTGACGAGGAATTTTGGATACGTGGCCTGCTTTTGATGGGTATGACTGATCGTTACTAACGCGAAACCGTCGGTCGGGGAGCGACAGGAGTTGCTCATCCCGATTTGAATTACCCTTCGAGACCACGAGGCTCAGCGAACCGTAACATCCAGATCTTCCCGACAGGACCCACTCCCCTCTTCGGGATCTCCGGTTGTTATATACAGATTGGATAGTCTTACATAAGATATACTACTATAATAGTTAACTTTATCATTATTAATCTTCACAGGACAGATGATGTCTGAGAACCACAAACATGATTTTCCGGTAAACGTGAATCGGCGAGGGTTTGTCGGAGGAATCACATCGCTGTTAGCAGCGTCAGCGTTCTCGGTATCTGTGCCAGAGGCGGTCGCTGCACAGGTAACGGACGGGGATGATGCGGCCAGACAGACAGTTACCTCACCTGATGGCACTGTCGAGGTGACGGTCGACGTCGTGGATGGGGCGCCAACCTACAGCGTCGCCTACAACGGGACTACCGTCATTAACGATGCTGGGCTGGGCTTTGAATTCCAGAACCAGTCCAGCTTCGGCGACGGTGTCACTGTCACCGGCAGCGAGCGATCGGCGGTTGACGAGACGTGGACGCCAGTCTGGGACCAGTACGACGAGATCCGAGAGCACTACAAGGAATTGCGCCTCGGCTTGGCCGAGAAGACGGACGGCCGTGCACTAACGATAGAGGTTCGGGTGTTCAACGACGGTGTCGGGTTCCGCTACGTTTTTCCAGAGGAGGGGAACTTCGGCAATTTCGTCGTCACATCTGAACAAACCGAGTTTGCCTTCGCAGATGATTATACATCCTGGTGGATCCCAAACGATTTCAATAGCTACGAATACATATATAATGAGACGTATTTGAGCGAGATCGGCAGTCAGAGCGATTTCGGCGGTGCGCACACGCCGATCACGATGCGAGCCGACGATGACATATACCTAAGCATTCACGAGGCGGACCTCGTCGACTACGGGGCGATGGCCGTCGAGCCCTCCCAAGAAGGAGAGACGACCTTCGAATCTACGCTGGCACCCCTGCCCGACGGGACGAAGGTGTCGGCGTCGGCACCACACCGAACACCCTGGCGAACGATCCAACTGGGCGAGCGTCCGGGTGACCTCATCGAGTCGAATCTCATTGTCAACCTCAACGAGGACTACGACTCCGACGAGTTCCCGCAGGGCGTCGACTGGATCGAGCCCCAGAAGTTCATCGGCGTCTGGTGGTTGATGATCACCGGCCGCGCCGACTGGGAGTTTACAGGGATGCGTTCAGGCAATCACGGCGCTCAAACCGGACGTGTCAAGCAGTATATGGACTTCGCCAGCGAGCACGATATCCCGAGCGTGCTCGTTGAAGGGTGGAACCAGGGCTGGTCGAGTTACCCCGACGGCGGCGGTGACGCGTTCGACTACACCGAGTCCTATCCGGACTTCGACCTCCAGACAGTCACCGACTACGGGCCGAGCCTCGATCCGCCGACCCAGATGACGATGCACAACGAGACGGCAGGGGGATTCAGGAACTACGAGTCCCAGATCGATGACGCATTCGACCTGTACGACGACCTGGGAATCTCCTCGATTAAGAACGGCTACGTCAACGACGATGGGAACCTAGCCGGAGAGGGCCACAACCACCACAATCAGGTGCTGGTCAACCACCACCACCTCGTCGCACGGACGGCGGCGGCGAACCGACAGATGCTCGACATACACGAGCCGGTTCATCCGACCGGCCGTCGTCGGGCCTACCCGAACCTGATGACCAGCGAGGGCGTGTACGGCCAGGAGTACGACTCCTTCGGCCACGTCCCGCCCTCACACCATGTAACCTTCCCGTTCACCCGCATGCTCGGCGGCCCCGTCGAGTACACGCCGGGGATCTTCGACATGGACTCGGGTTCGGGCGGCATCGAGACGACGCGGGCCAAGCAGCTCGCGATGTACCCGACGTACTTCAGCGGGCTGCAGATGGCCGCCGACTTGCCGAGTTCCTACCTCGCCGAACAGCCGGCGACGCTCGGCGTCGGCGATGTCGCACAGGCTGAGTGGGCCGAGATCGAGGGGGTCTCGACGGCCGCTAGCTGGGCCAACGCGCAGGGCGAGCAGTACGTCGAGGTCGACCCCAACAGCGTCGCCGCCGGTTCGACGATCACGTGGACCCTCGAGGACGTCGACGCCGGCGAGTACGACCTCCACCTGCGGTACGCTAGCGACGAAGAAGACAACGCAGTTCCCGCCGACGAACCCCGGACAGCGACCGTCATGGTCGATGGAGCGCCCGCAGCGGCGGTCACGTTCCCACCCACCGACTACTGGGATGTCTGGAACGACGTCTCGACGACCATCACCCTAAACGGGGACACCGAAACCGTCGGCGTGGCACTGACAGCGGATGACACCGGCGGGTTCAACCTCGATTCCGTCGCGCTTACGGAAGCCGACGAACCGATGCCCGAGCCGGAAACCGCACCGATTCGGGGACCGACCGTCGACGAGTTCCAGTTTATCGAGGACGTCCCGGCCGCGGGCTGGGACGATACGCGCGTCCTCGAGTCGGCCATCGGCGAGTACATGGTTACGGCGCGGAAGAAAGACGACGAGTGGTACGTCGGCGCGATGACCGACGAGAACGGTCGCGCTATCGACGTGTCGCTCGAGTTCCTCGACGAAGCCCCTGGCAAGCGGAAAGGCCACGAAAAGGGGAACGGCCATCATAAGCCGAACAGTAACGGCCGCGGAAGGGGACACACCAAAGGGAAGTACGTCGCCGAAATCTACTCAGATGGGATCGAGGCGAGCTATGACGCCAACCTCGAGCCGGTTCGCATCGACAGAGCGATAGTTGACGCCGACACGACGCTTCTGGCATCGATGGTAGAGTCGGGTGGGACCGCCGTCCGACTGTACCCGGCCTCGTGGGAGGAAGTCTCCGAGTTGCCGGCCTACGAGCGACCTACACAGGACGTCAGCGTCGACATCGCGGACGAAGTGTTCATCCGAGAACCGTTCGTCGAAGCGACGGGATCGAACCAGAGCGACTATATCGGCGGGCGAACCGTCGAACTGGTCGTCGACGGAGAGACGGTCCGCACAGTGAACGCCCGCTTCCCGCCGAACTCTAGCGATGAGACATACGAGTTCTCTTACAGCATCGACCAGTCTGGAACCTACGATGTCGCGGTGCAGACGACCGACGGCGAGACGGTCGCCGCGAAGACGGTAACGGTCACGCCGCCGGAGACCATCGCTACTATCGACGACCCCGAGAGCGACGACTACGGTCCCGGGACGTACACGTATCCAACCGCCGACGCGTACCAGTCGGGTGCGTTTGACCTCCGGTCTGTCTCCGTCGCACAGACCCCGAGTCTCGTCCAGTTCGAGTTCGAGGTGGAGAACCTCTACGACGTATGGGGCGGTCGCTTCTCGCCGCACTTGTTCGCCCTGTGGGTTCGCGACCCCAGCGCGGGCGGTGGCACGACCGAAAGTCTCGACGATCTGGGCGCGAACGTCTCCTTCGAGCAGCCCTGGCACTACCGCCTCCACGTTGGCGGGTGGTCCATGGCTGCCGTCGACGCCGGCGGTTCGACGCTGACCGACGATAATGGAAGCACCATCGACCCCCAGTCTACCGTCGACTTTGACGCCGACACGGTCACGCTGACGATCGACCGCGCCGCCTTCGGCGGGACCGACCCCGCCGACCTAGAGGTTGTCGCAGGTGTCGGTTCGGCAGAGTACAGTGCCTTCCGCCCGGTACAGGAGACGGCCAGTGGCCACCGCTTCGGCGGTGCGAAAGCCGGTGCAGTCGATACTGCACCGCTGCTCATCGACGTGACTACGCCCACGAACGTCTCCCAGAAGACGGTGCTCGGCTACTCCGCCGAGGAACAGGCAACGCTGCCGTTCGTGTCCATCGACCAAGGATAGTCTGGCCCATCTTTCCCTCCTCGAGTGCCGTCGACGATGACCCACCCCCCACAGGACGATCTCGTGCCGTTCGAAAAATGGATTGGTGGTTATCTAGTCGAGAACACGCAGAAAACACTCACGTAAGTGCACTCATAAAAGAGGGCGAAACAACAAAACACAAGATTCCTATGACTGACGTGTGTCTGACTACACGTCGAAGACGCATTCCCTGCCCCAGCGAACCAGACCACAGTGATACCCCGAACGAACCGTGGTTACCTCCGGGCGTCACGCGGATTCGAACGTAACGGTATCACCCAGAGTCAGGGTGGGGCAGAAGGACGCAAACGAAAGGAATACAAGACCCAACAGAAGACAGATACCGGAGTAGAGCGACGAGATAACGTCCCGAATCCGAACCCACCCAAACCGTGAGTTCCGAGGAAGTAGTATCCCGCTCCGGTAAGGGATAATGGCTGTTCGCCACGAACGAGGAACTCCCGGTCGGTCGAACGACGACAGTCTGCGGTCCCCTGGGGCCGCTGTACGAACACGACACCCACACGTCACGTAAACACATGCTCACACCGGTATCACTCTTTACACTCGAAGTGCCCCTCTTCGCTGTATTTGGCGGGCTCGAAGCCATCGTCGAATCGGCGACGGGGTGGTTCGGAATGGTTATTATCTTCGTCTACTCGTTTTTGATCGCGTTCGCGCTCCCGGGACCGAGCGAAGTCGTTCTGGTCGCACCGATCGATCTCGGCCTCCCGTCGTGGGCGCGTCTTTCGAGTATTATGCTCGTAAGCGCGACGGGAAAGGCTGCTGGCAGCGTCCTCGCGTTCCATATCGGTCAGGAAGTCGCGAGTTCGGGGCCGATCACCAGATGGCTGCGAAACTCCCGGTGGAACATACTCGAGTGGTCGGAGAAACGATCCGTTCAGCTCGCACAGCAGTACGGATACGCCGGTCTCGCCATGGCGCTTTCGGTCCCCTTTTTCCCGGATACGATTTCGATCTACGCGTTTGCCGTCCTCGAGCGTAACTACACGAGGTTCGCGATTGCGACGTTTCTTGGAAGCCTGGGACGGCTGCTCGTCACGGCTGGCTTCTTCGGCGGGCTTTCGATAGTGCTCTGAGCGGAAGACTCGCCAAAACGATCGTTCGCGGTTACGAGCGGGTACCGATCACTGAACATCGCTCAGTCGAGGCCGAAACACCCCGTGATCAGCCGTTAGACCAATTCTCGAGTCGGGTCGCGAGTCGTTCTGACACGCCGACAAGGTAGACTGTCCCCCAGATCGCGACGACGACGGCTCCAAGGCCATCGAAGAGGAGATCACTCATCGTATCGTTGATCCCGTGTTGTGCGAGGACGGGCTCGAGGCCGAGAGCGAGCGCGCTCCGGTCGACGAGGAACTCGAGCAGTTCCCAGACGACGCCCATCGCGAGGACGAACACGATTGTGAGGGTGAACATGGCCCACGTGGGAAGATGAATCCGCCTCGCGTGCAGGTGAATCGCCCTGAGAATCGTATACCCTGCCGCCGCAACGACCGTCGCAGAGAGGGTATGGGTGAGCGTATCCCAGGATGGAATAAGATCGTACAATCCGGCGGACCCGAGCGCGTGGAGAAACACGGCACTGGTCATCCACAGCGCCAGTCCGGGCTCGATCGGAATGCCGTAGTCGCGTTCGAGGGCCGCAGGGACGAACGTAATCGCGAGGGCGACGGCGGCGTTGACAAGAAACGGTAGCTGTCGGGTCCAGAGGCCGTAGGCGAAAATACCGACGAGCACGACTTGCATCACGCCGACGATCTGACGCTGTCGGACGGGTGAAACGTTCAGTCGATTACTGATGACAGCTGATTCGACCGGCGTTTCGTTCTCGAATCTGGACGGGACCGACATGCTCGAGGCGGGCCGTCCGGGACCTCGACGAAAATAGAGGTAGAAGACGATTCCGGCGAGAATTCCCGAGACGGTGACGTGGATAAACTCGACCATGATCGTCGTATTGATCGCGTTTTGAGAGCGGCCGTCGAGTACGAACGACGTGTCAAAGAACAGGTCTGCCACCCAGCGCAAAACGGTCAAGAGGGCTGCTAGCGCGAGCGTGAACAACACGGTGAGGACGACGGCGAACCACGGGACCAGCCGAAGGGTCGTAAACCGCTGAAGTTCGACCATCAGTAAGAGCCCCAGAATTGCGAGGGCGAAACTCGGGAAGAACGACGTAACCAGCGAGTGCGGAACGAACGTTCCGGTGAACACGGGCAGGCAGATCAGCGCGAGGAAGTACCACGGCGGCATGACTCTCGGATCGCGGAGCGAAATAGCCGGCCCAACGACGATGACGATCGCGGCCAGACCAAAAAGCGCCGCCTCGTACCGTCCGAGCGGGATCCCGACGACGACGCTTCCAACGAGAAACACAATGAATATCCACGCCAGCACGGTATTGGATTTCGATTCGACGAAAAGCGAAGCGAGGCGATTCGTTCCATCCATGGGTCACTCTGCTAGGTATTGTCGACGCCAGACGATACGATCCCAAAGTAGCCTCGAGAACGTTCTCGAACAACGCATCAGTTCTTGTTCAAGGGAGGGATTTCGTTCGTTGTCTAACAATCAATTGACTATCGACGCGCGTATAAAGGTACCCAATAATTTCATAAACCGCTCGGAACGAGCAGATGAACGAGTATGAAAGACTTGCTATCCAACCAAATTGTTCGATACGGGTGCATGTGGTTCTCGCTCTGTGACGTTACGCGTTTATCCAGAATATGATCGTGAACAGCGTGCTAATGAGTACGATGACTCCCCCTAAGGCGAGTTGATTGTGGCCACCCTGCTTTGCTTCTTGCACCAGTTCCGCCTTCGATCTATCTGAGAGGATAAACTGACCCGACTCTGTTGGTTCGTCGATTACGCCGGTCTGTTCGCCCCAATCGCTCTGTACCTCACGGGCCGTTCCTACCACATAAACGTCCTCGCCCGGTTCGATCACTCCCTCCGAGTAGCGTCGACGATCTCCGATGCTCACCGGCCCGTGATGGTGCCGCGTGCCTTCGTCGATATTCGGTTCGTTCTCAATGTATTGTTGAATCCGCACCGGCGGCTCGTCATCGCTATCGACCTTTGTTTGTGTCTGCTCTATATCCAACCCACCATCATCAGGGAGTTCGACTCGAACCTCTCCAGTTTCATCCCCAACGGATATCGGCACCCCTAGTTCTTCTTCGTGAATAGTGATCCAGCCTTTACCATCCTCACCACTTTTCCATTCCTCAACCGTAACGTGAACTGCCAGTGCGTTTTTCTTCTCGATAGGTGATTCTATTACATCCGTATCCTCGGTCAAATAGGCAGTCCCCTTAACTCCGACCGTCCCAGATTGAAGTCCACTAATCGGTGTTGTATCAATGTCATCAAGACGGTCGCTCTTAGCCCATTTCTCACGGCCTTTGTATATCATATAACAGCCGTAGCCAGCAATAGACAAGCCAATAAATGCTCCTACGAGCTTGAGGATCAGGTCTTGAATCATTAGTTGAATATAATATTAATCTACAAATTAATGTTGTGAACTGAGAGAACGCCTTTGAATTCCTCAATGCAGGCCAGTAAAAACGGTATCGTTGATAGCAACCATGCCCAGAGATCCTATTGGTACAACCACCGTCACATAGAACTCAAGTAATTTAATCAACTTCGAGCCAACGTTTCTGTTAAATAAAATATTTTATATGATCTGTCCGTTGTATCGTACTCTGAATCGGACGACAAACCTTCACGACCAGTCATACTCGAGACTCAGCCAATTAGGTCACGGGAACCCTGTTTCGTAACTGACGAACGATCGAGAGCGGAACCCGACGGGGTGACGTGTCGCCGATCTCGGAAATCACGAGACAGACGAGAAACGCGCCGAGGAACGTCGCGGGGGTAAAGACGAGGTGCCACAGAACCGTCTCACCGAGCGAGAGTTCGTCGCGAAACTGCACGAGGACGAACAGGACTGCGGGATGGACGACGTAAATCCCGACAGCGTACCGTCTCCCTAGGGCCGGTAATACGGTTCCCCGCCCGAGGCGAGGGGTCGCCAGGAGAAAGCAAAATAGCGAAACCGTTACTAAAATCGTTCCGATCGTGTAACTCGGGGCGTAGATCCCCTCGGCAACCGTCTGATCCTGAAGCACGTATCCGAACGCATATCGCTCTACGACGTGGAAAACACCGAAAAAGACTGTTGCACTGAGGTAAACCAATCGTCGATCGGCCGATGGACGCCACTCACTCGTGGCGATGACGTACCCCAGCGCGGTGTAAAAGAACCCGAAGAACAGCGGATCTCTCGTCTGGATCGGTATTTCGCCGAATATGGCATATTCTACGCCCAGTAGTCCGACGATGTGGAACCCGAATGCGACCGGTAGCAGGTAGGTCGTCTTCTCGAGTTTGATGAAGAGATAAATGAAGACGTACGAGTACGCGAGCGCCGGCAGAAACCACAGAATTTCGGAGACGGCGGTTCCGTAATACAGGAGTTCGACGGGCGCGACGTACTCCATGCCTTTGTCGAATACGGCGGCGAGGACGTTCTGATTTGCTCTCGCAGCTTCGATACCCATATTTAACAGGAATACCGGAGTCGTAAGGAGGAGTCCGAACACGTAGATCGAACTGACCGAAGTCAATCGGTCGACGAGATACCCGGTCGGGTTACTCGTGGCAGTTTTCGTGGCGAAGAAGTACCCGGCAGCGACGAAAAAGAACGGCACTGCAAAGCGTGCTGTCGACTCGAGAACGAAGTTGAATCCGTTGGCAGTCGCGCCCAGTCCCTCGAACGGGTCCGTGTGGATGATGACGACGAACACCATCGCGAGGATCCGAACCGTATCGATGCTATCGATTCGCTCTGCCATTACAACCCTCGTGTCGTTTTTGTTCGCGGGGTGGTCGACTCGAGCGGGACGGTCGTCAACGCGGACAACGTTCGTCGAGAATCGGCAGTCCTCGAGCGATGGTGGACAGTCACGGCTCCGAAAAACGGACTCGAACGGCCACTCGGAAGAGCAGCGCCGGATAGCTCGGTCAGTTGCATTGGAGAAATCACGACGATTAGAGCCGCCAGCGACTCACTGGATTCGGTGATCCGTTCTGCAGCTGCGGACCTTCGATAGGGCGCCAGCAGGTATCCGCGGCGTCAATAGTCGAACGTGCGGCCGCACCGAACTGGCAGTCAAACCACGGCAATCTAGCGGTTAAGGTTGGAAGAGTCGCGTTTGAACGGAGCTGTTCGAACCCCGCTCGAGTACACGCTGATCCCGAATATGATGAATTTTCTAGGATAACGGAACCGACAGTCAATTGATCCGGACTGATACCGACCATACTGGTTCGAATAACGGGTAGCGACTGAATAAGCGCCGTTCACCGTTCAGACGCTATCGGTCGGTTTACCCGAATTAACCGTAATTAAACACTGTTAAACGAGCGGAATGTATGTATAGAATCACTTTCTAGGTAGCCGTGACGGTTCGAGGAGGACACACGAACATATCGACAGAAGCAGTGACACACGAAAGTAGGTCAGTAATCAGTGGAGCGGCTTCCTCGCCAGCCTCGAACGTCACGTCGTCTGGACGCCAAGGAACGGGAACGGATCGGCGGCGGTGAAGTGGCTGGACACGTCGTCCGAGAAGACCTCGGACTGGTCCGGTCCAAGTTGGAGAGTCCGGGCGTCAGCATCGGACGAAAAGTCGATGTTGTCCAGTTCGACCCAGAACACGTTCGGCGTGAGCGCGGACTCGAAGTAGTAAATCCCGTCCTTGTGATCTACGACCGTTCGCCAGCGCGTAGAGGAGATATGCGGTGCATTCGGGGTGGTAATACCGTGGGGCACCGATACGTTGCGGATCACACTGAACACGTTGGCGGTCGCTTCGCGGCAGTCCTCGACCTGCGGAATGGCGTCGGTGTAGAAACTCGCCCGAACAAAGCGGTCGGCGGGCCGGTTCGTGCCCGGAAGCATTACCGTGCCGCCGATCTGCTCCCAGTACTCGGCCAGTGCGCGTTGCTTGTCAAAGGTCGGCGAATTCGTCATGATCTGGTACTCGCGGTCGTGATGAATCACCAGGTCGCCGTCGACGTACTCCAGAATAGCGCTGTCTCCGGTGGCATCCGACAGGGAGAGATGCAGCGTCGCCAATCGGTCTTCCCCCGGAACAGTCTCGGAGACCACCACGAAGTCTTCGTCACGAACATGCTCGACGGCTTCAGCCACCGTGGCGAAATTGTCGAGCATGTACTGGGCCCACAGCGAGATCGACATGGCGGGTTCCTCGCCATCCCAATCCGGATACTCCGACTCCGACAGCCACAGTAGATTCGCTGCCAGACCTGCTTCGTTCATCCCGTCAGTAGTCGCGATATCGTACGCGGTGGCGACGATACTCCCGTATTCGGCAGTCCAGTGCATCGACTCGGAATCGGCCTCGCCGGTCCGTTCGACGCCTCGAGGCAGCGCCCAGATGTTAGTCCCGATATCTACTTTCCAGTCCATAGAACGCGCCGTGAGGATTCGTCCTTCGGGTCCGAGATATACCAGTCTGGTACACATCTACGGTCGACCTCCAACGAAACTGAGCGATACTGCGGTGCTGAGCGACATAGCAGGAGTACCACACCGTAGAGCCACATAAGCACATAGCGCACCAGTCACAACGCATGACTCTTTTCCCTATCTGGAACCGGCCGGGAGTCCAACTGTTCGGGTTAAGTTCTTTGGCTTCGCTTCGTTCACCGGTCAACCCGTCCCAATCGTGAACTACCCCACCTACTCGCGCCGACGCACTCGCTGAGGGCGGGGCTCCTGTTTCCACGATATCGTCTCGCGAACGCGCCTTGAAGGGTTTGTAATCGAAACTACGAACAGAAATTTCCGATGGAGAAATTCAAAACATCTATCATTATCCGCGTGAAGCGTATGGGTACGACGAATGGCACTCCTGAATATAACCCTCCTGACCTGTATCGCCGTTCTAACTGGCCTGTTAATAACTTGCGTGCTGTGCCTCGAGTCACAGCAACTCTCGCAAGCACGTGTCGAGTTAGGTCAGCGACTTCGAAACGTTGCCCCGTACCTCGGCGCTGCGGCGTTGTTCTTTCTCGCAAAGCGCGGCACACACAAACAGAGTGTAGAACTCTCTAAGTCTATCGGCTTGGACATCACTGACGGGCTGTACGCCGTCGAGGGTGATTTTGTCCCGGTTCTTCAAGACGTCATCCCCGATGCCACGATCGAATTCTTCACGGTGATGTACATGTTCGGCTTCCCGTACCTCCTCGTCACCGCGCCGATTCTGTACTTCCTCTCTACCTCCCAGCGACACCTCAAAGAGCTACTCGTCGCGTACCTGCTCAACTACGTCATCGGAGCCATCTGTTACACGCTGTTCATCGCGTACGGCCCTCGAAACCACCTCTCGAGCGTTGACGGCCTGATGTACGAGTTCTATCCACAGACGCAGGATCTCACGGCAGCGGTGTCGGCAAACACGGACGTGTTCCCGTCACTGCACACGTCGCTGGCAGTGGTCGTATTGGTCTTCGCCTGGCGGTCCCGCAAAGAGTACCCCCGATGGTTCCCGCTCGCGGCGTTCGTCGTCACCAGCGTTGTCATCTCGACGATGTACCTCGGCATTCACTGGGCGCTCGATATCGTTGCAGGTGCCGTGCTCGGTGTTGGCAGCGTCTACATAGCAGAGTGGATCGTCAAGCGAACTGAAAGAGAGAGCGGACAGGCACCGAATCCCGGCGAGGATGGAATTCCATCCGACGTGAGCGACTGATCGAAGACCAGTGACAGCCGGATTTCCGTCGTGATAACCACCGACCGATGAGAGAACTCTGCGAAAGGAGTTACAATACGAACACGCGTTCGAAACCTCCTCGTGCCGATCAGGAACTATCGCCGTTGGCAAGCCGCGGCCCGAGTACGGTCACGAAGGCATCGAGGTCCCGCGTTTGATACCAGGCCGTTCCCGGACCGGTGAACTCGAAGACGAGCCCTTCACCGCTCAGAAGCGACGACTTCAGGCCGCCGACTCGACGGGTCTGGAACTCGATACTGTCGTCCCAGGCGATTACGTGTTCGTTGTCCAGCGTGTAGGACTCGCCGGCCTCGAGATCCAACCGTTCGAGACCGCCGTAGGCGTCGATGAATACGGTACCGGTACCCTTCAACGCAAGTGGCGTCAATCCGGCGCCGCTCAGAATCGATTTGATACCCGCGATTTCCGAATCGATGTCGATGTCAGGACTCGAGGCGAGAAATGCCCCATCGGTCGTGTACAGCGTTTCGTCCTCGAGGTCGTGGCTCATCACGTCGCCCGGAGTCGGCGGTGCAAGCGTCACCTGACCAGGGCCGTCCTCCGCCGTAAAGACGTTCGCAACCATCGATTCCCCGCCCAGAAGGGACTTCGCAGAGCGAAGAATCCCGTCACGGCTGCTGGTCGTTTCGACCGAAACAGTCGATGAATGACCGACCATGGCCCCGGGCTCCGCGACGAGCGATTCCCCGGTCTCGAGTTGGACTGTGAGATGCGTATACGACGGGCGGTGGCTGAACGTGGCGTCCATACCGACTCGAGGGTGCTAGTAGTACTTTTCAGTTATGGAGATTCACGGAGCATTCCTGCGTCTTCAGGCTCGAGAGGATGTCGAGTGATCGTTCAGTCATATTTCCGTGTCCACGCCGATTCAAAACGAATCACCGAAATCCGTTCGGTTCGGTGAACGGGGATTCATCGATTCGAACAGTTCGGTTCACAGGCGTACGCAGCGTGTACAAGCCAGATCGGTCAGGGGTCGGTCTCGTCCGGGTTAGATTTCCCAAAGAGCATCTCCCGTGGCGAGAGTTGGTAATTCTGTTCCTGATAATTGCGTTCGACGGTCTGGAAGTAGTTAACGACGGTCACGAGCAATACGCCGCCGATGGTGTTTCCAAGGAGAACCGGGAGAACGAAGTCCGTCGCACCTGTAAGAAGCGCCAGTTCACCGTGGAAGACCAAAAACATGGCTTCCGTTGCGGACACCACGACGTGAAAGAGGTTTCCGAGCGGAATTGCCAGAAACGCGATGTAAACCATCACGAGTCGGGAAATCGTATCCTGTGAAGCGTAATCGAGCCAGACGACGCCAGCGACGATCAGGCCAGCGAAGGCCCCTTTGAAAAACAGCGACCACCGACCCGTTTCGACACCGGTATGGGACATCTCGATTGCGGTTGTCATGACATCCTGGGAAAACACGCCGGTCTCTGCGAGGATAAGAGCGCCGAAACTGCCGCCCAGTAGGTTTCCGATCAACACGATTGACCAGATGCTCAAGAGCGCTGGAATACTCGCCAACCGCTCGAGGACGAGTGCGACCGGCGGGAGCGTGTTTTCGGTGTACAGCTGATAATCTCCGAGAATGATATAGATGAACCCGAGCGGATACAAAAGCGCGCCGACGATCGGCGCGTTTCCGTAGCCGCCGGCCGCTTCGGTCACCGACGCATAAAGCATGAACGTCACCGTAATCGCGAACCCGGCGGCTAACGCGCTGAAAAACAACTCTCGAGTTCCGGTGGATATCTCCTCGTCAGCTGCAGCGACGATACGGTGGAATATTTCGTCCGACGAGAACCGATCGCGTACGACGGCACCCGCTGCCGGCGCACCGCTTCGAGATTGTTCGACGACTTCGCGAACCGACTCGTCCCGCGGTGGTCCCTCAGCCTGCGACTCTCCTCTCTCCTCGGACGAATCGTTTCGTGTCGATTCGTTCGAGATCGGCTTACTCGAGTTCATGCTGGCGAATTCGAGAACGGTCGAATAAAAGTATCGCCATCGTCCGGTCTTGTTGGCAGGTACCGTATGCTCACCGATAACAACCAGCAAATCTCTGTAGCCAGTTCGGCCGTGAGTATCTCTATATCAGTATGTATCTATCTATACCCGTACCAATCCCTAATACCAGCAACAGTTGTCACGGAGAGATAGGTATCCGGCTATACCCCTACTATAAACCTTTTTTATAAGCTCTTGTCTCGAATCAGGTGATGTCACGGGATGCGGAGCGTCAGGCGGACTGGGTATCACGACGAAAATACCTGCTTGCATCTGCTGGTGTGGGAGCTGCTGGACTCGCCGGATGTCTCGGGAGCGGGAGTTCCGATTCCGGATCTTCGGACACGCTGAGCGCCGAAGGATCCTCGACGGTGTACCCCATTTCGAACACGGGTAGTTCCTACTGGAACTCCAACTCGCCACCGGACGACGGCGAGTACTGGGGGTCTAGTGATGAGTCGACGGTCCCAGGGTGGGATCAGATCGAGACTGACAAAAACATTGCCGACTACTTCGCAGGACTGTACGGCTTCGAGGCGACCGGCGAACGGTCGAATCCACCGTTCAGCACGCAGGTCGCACTGAGCCACTCCGGAACTGGCTGTGAGGCCGTCCGCGACGGCCTCGTCGATATCGGCAACTCCTCGGGACCGATCACCGCAGAGCTCGATATCAGCGAAGACGAACGAGACGAAAACTACGTCGACCACGTCGTCGGTCGCGACGGTCAGCCCGTCTTCGTCAGTCAGGAAATTTACGATAGCGGCGTCGAACAGCTCACCGGCGAAGAGATTCGGGGTATCTACCAGGGGGATATCTCCAACTGGAGCGAGGTCGGCGGCCCCGATCGAGAAATCTACGCGGTCGGTCGTGCCGAGGGATCGGGAACCGACACCACCTTCCGATTGAATATGCTCGGCGACGCTAAGGCGGAGATGGAAGTTGATACTCGCCTCGGGCAGAACCAGCAGGTCCAGCAGACCCTGCAGGATAACGACAACGCGATTGGCTACATGGCACTGGCGTTCTCAGGGTCGGGCATTCAGGCAGTCGCCATCGACTTTGATGGAACTGTCTACGAGCCAGATCCCGACGCCGAGAATACAATCTTCGACGCCGAGTATCCGCTGAACCGCGACCTTCACATGTACACTCGTATCAACGACGACACGCCCGACGGGACGGACAAGCGTGAAGCCGCGTTCCTCAATATGTTCCTGACCGACTTCGGCCAACAAGTGTTCGTCGAAGACGAGAACTACATTACGTTGCCGACCGCCGATCTGGAAGCTGAGAGGGAAAAGCTCCCCGATCAGGAGTAGGCTGGCCAACCGTTCTGGCACGATTCACGGAAACATACACAAATATTATGACACTATGAGTTCACAAACTGGTTTCGGGATTCGGAGTTGGAGGAAACACGTCGAGCAGCGGCTTCGCCAGACTCGAGAATTCGTCAACGAGACGGAGTCGGCCGCGCTCGCGACAGTCATCCTGTCGATTGGGTCGCTTCTGGCCGCATTCGGGGGCTTTCTGCTGGCGTCATCGTGGACGGCTATTCCCTTTGCCATGTTTCTCGTTTCGACTGGCTACGGTTGGGTCAGATACCAGGCCTTAATCGCACGGACCGTCACGTTCGCCATGACCAGCGTGACCATCGTCACATTGGGACTGATCGTTGTATTCATCTTTTACGAGGCGATTCCGGTGTTCCAGTACGAGAGCGCGACCGTATTCGGCGTCTCTGTGCCTGGACTGGGGATGTTCATCCAGACGCGGTGGGACGCGGTCACTGATCCCGTTCGCTACTCGCTGCTGCCGATGATCCACGGAACCGTGATGGTGACGGCCATTGCGACCCTCGTGGCGGCCCCGCTGGGAGTGGCAGCGGCGCTGTTCATCGCAGAGATTGCGCCGCCGACCGTTCGAGAACTCGTCAAACCCGGTATCGAGATACTAGCGGGCATTCCCTCGATCGTCTACGGTTTCATCGGCTTTACGGTAATTAACCCGTGGGCGAGCACCGAGTTCGCACTCAACGGCGGGTCGACGTATCTGTTCGTTGGGTTAGTTGTCGGACTGATGGCGCTACCGACGGTCGTCTCCGTCGCCGAAGACGCCCTGACAAGCGTTCCTAACTCGATGAAGGACGGCTCGCTCGCTCTCGGCGCAACTGACTGGCAGTCGATGACGTCAATTACGATTCCTGCGGCGTTTTCGGGTGTCTCGGCGGCCGTACTGCTCGGTATCGGCCGCGCCATCGGTGAGACGATGGCCGCGACGGTAATGCTCGCAGGAACCCAGGCAATTCCCGATCCGGTAACCAACGTCTTCTACGGCTATGAGACGCTAACGTCGCTGATCGCTCGAGGCTACGGCCCTTCCACCGGCGTCCACGAAAGTGCACTCTTCGCCGCGGGCATCGTCCTGTTTGTGACCGTACTGTGTCTCAGTATCTTCTCACAGTACATTGAAATGCGCATGCGCAAGCGCCTCGGAGGGGCCGAGTCATGAGCCGTGCGACCAAAACCGCACTCGTCCGGGAAGGCCGCAGCACCTATCAGGGTGCCGTCGCCGCTACGGTCGGTCTCTCCGGAGTAGCGTTTGTCGTCGGACTACTCACATTGGCAGATATCCTCGAAATCACCGCCCCCGTCGCAGGTGTCCAGCTATCGACAGCGCTGGGAATAGCGCTGCTTTCGCTCGGGATCGGAGTCATCGGCTTCGGTCTCGCCTCGCGTCTGGACTACGTTGATACCGGACCCCAATCCAGCGCAGGTATTGTCGCCGCGGTCGCGTTCACTGGCGTCTGGTTCGCGATCGGCGCACTCGTCGCTGGCGCGGCTGGCCTCGGAACGGTCGGTTGGATGGCCGTCGGACTGGTCGCCGGGGCGGTCGCATTTGCTGTGACCGCGTTCCCCCGTGAAGATATCGGCTCGACGCTGCCGGCTGGAAGCGTGGCCGTCCTCGGCGGAGTAGCGCTCGCAACCGGCATCATCGGTCCCGGTTGGGAGTGGGTACTCGTCAGCTACAACGCGACCCTGTTCGGTGACACCACTGTCCCAGTCGTCGTGATATTCGCATCGCTTCTAACCGGCTGGTCGGCCGCCAAAGCCTACGGAGGATTTGGTTCCCGCGGGCGCAACATCGGCGCGTATGTCTTGATCTATTTGGTCGTCCTATCGATCCTCTCAGTCCTGGTTGGACTCGTTGGATTCGTCGTGGTCAAAGGGCTACCCGGCCTGTTCCACGGGTTCTCTGTCGGTGGCGGACAAGTGATCAGTTGGCCGTTCCTGACTAACGGCGCTTCGTTGATAGTCGACGTTGCAGGTGTGTTTCCCGCACTGGTCGGCACGATCTGGCTGGTCATCGGCGCCGTTCTTTTCGCAGTTCCGACCGGTGTCGGCGCTGCGGTCTTCCTCAGCGAGTATGCTGAGCAGGGTCGGTTCACTGGTGCCGTTGAAATAGCGACCAACGGTCTCTGGAGCACGCCCAGCATCGTCTTCGGACTCTTCGGCGCTGCCTTCCTCATTCCACGCTTTGGCAACCAGAAATCGCTGATCGCGGGCATGCTGACGCTCGGATTCATGCTACTGCCGTTAGTGCTGATCACGAGCCGCGAGGCGATTCTGGCAGTCCCCGACGAGTATCGCGACGCCAGTGCAGCGCTGGGCGTTTCGAAATGGAAAACGATCCGCAGCGTCGTCCTCCCCGCGGCGATCCCGGGAATTACGACGGGCGTTATCCTGGGGATCGGCCGCATCGCCGGGGAAACGGCACCCATCCTGCTGACGACCGGCGGAGGCGTCTTACCGGGTAAGTCAGCCGCTCCAAGCGTTCTGGGCGGTTTCCAGCTAAGCTTCTCGCCCCCCTTCGTCAGCAATCCCTCGCTGCTCGAGGCGACAAGTGCGCTGCCCTACCAGTTGTATGCACTCATCACGGCGGGTCTCAGCGGGAACATCGAGGACCCCACGCAGTTCGCGTGGGGACTGGCACTGACGCTACTGCTCGTCGTGTTGGTGTTCTATGCGATCGGCATCGCGACGCGGTACTACTTCAGAAAGAAACTCCACCAATGAGTCAAACAGATCCTGCAAACGCGACTGACGTGACCAGCCGTACAGACGAACAGACAGTATCGACGACCGACGGCGAAACCGTCGAGGAAACGCAACCGGAGTGGACCAACTATGATGCCGACGGTGAAACGAAACTCGCAGTCGAAAATCTGGACGTCCACTACGGCGACGACCACGCACTGAAGGATGTCTCGATAGATATCCCCGAACAGAGCGTCACAGCACTTATCGGACCCTCCGGTTGTGGCAAGTCGACGTTCCTACGGTGTCTCAACCGGATGAACGACCGCATCCGTAGCGCCAGCATCAACGGGACGGTCGAACTCGACGGCGAGGACATCTACCAGGACGGAGTCGATCTCGTCGAGTTACGCAAGCGCGTGGGTATGGTATTCCAGAGCCCGAACCCCTTCCCGAAATCGATCCGAGCGAACGTCTCCTACGGGCCGCGAAAACACGGTGACATCGAGACGGGATTACTCGCGCAACTGACCGGTCGCGCCGACCCCGAGAGAGAAGAGGAACTCGTCAGGCTCTCTCTCGAGCGAGCCGCGCTGTGGGAGGAGGTCAGCGATCGACTGGAAGACAACGCACTGGGTCTGTCAGGTGGCCAGCAACAGCGGCTCTGTATCGCCCGGTGTCTGGCAGTTGATCCCGAAGTTATTCTGATGGACGAGCCGGCCTCAGCGCTAGATCCGATCGCTACCTCGAAGATAGAGGACCTTATCGAGGATCTCGCACAAGACTATACGGTCGTTGTCGTCACCCATAGCATGCAACAGGCGGCCCGGGTCTCCGATCAGACGGCAGTCTTCCTAACCGGTGGCGAACTCGTCGAGTACGACGACACCGAGAAGATTTTCGAGAGTCCCGAAAGCCAGCGCGTTGAGGACTATATCAGCGGTAAATTCGGGTGATACGCATGGCCCGCGAGGAATACCGCGAATCGCTCACCGAGTTGCGTGCCAACGTCGAATCGATGGCCGAGACAGTACTGACCCAGCTCCGGCAAGCGCTGGTCGCGCTTGAAGACAGCAACGAGGCGTTGGCTCGCGAGGTGATCGATGGCGATGAAACCGTCAACGAACGGTACCTCGACCTCGAGGGCGACTGTATAGACTTACTCGCCCTCGAACAGCCCGTCGCCTCTGACCTGCGATTCGTCGCCGCTTCATTCAAGATCCTCACCGACCTCGAACGGATCGGTGACCTGGCGACGAACCTCGCTAACTACGCGCTGGCCGATGTCTCGGAGGGGTTCTCCGGAGTCGATAGCTACGGGATCGGCGAAGAAGTTCGCGACCAAGTGCAAGCGGCAATCGGCGCCTACGTCACGGACGACGCAGACGTCTGTCGGACGATTGCCAGCCGTGACGACGAAATCGATGCGCTGTGTCAGCGTGCCAGCGAGGCGGTCGTGCGCGAACTGATCGCACGCGAGTCCGATACGTGGAGCGTCGAGCAGGTATTGGACGATGTCTCGCGGGTACTGCTGACGATCCGCGACCTTGAGCGAATCGGTGACCACGCCGTCAATATCGCTGCACGTACTCACTACATGGTCGAGAACGATCCAGCATTGATCTACTGAGACTCATGATCCAACTCGTGTTGGCGAGGATATGACGTAACCTATGGAAACGAGAAAGCTACAGGAGGTCGGCGGTGGTACCTACACCGTCTCGATTCCCAAGGAGTGGGCGACCGACAACCGGCTGGAGGCTGGCATGGAGCTACGGCTGTACTCGCACCTCGACGGATCGATCGTTGTCCGTTCTTCGGCAGAGGATGTCGAACAACTGGCCGGGGCAACCGTCGAAGTTGACGGTGACGACCCCGAGAGGATCCAACGAGCGATCCGGACGGCCCACGCTGATGGCTTCGAGACCGTCACACTAACGCCGAGAACGTCGTTCACCGACGCTGGACGCCGAGGGGCACGGTCGGCAGTGCGCAACTTAGTTGGGATGGATATTCTCTCCGAGTCCAAAACGGAAATCACGGTAAAGCACCTGCTTGACTCCTCGAACGTCTCGATTCACCAGGCGCTCGTTCAACTCCAGTACGTCGCGCTGTCCCTACACGGAGACGCGACAGCCGCGTTTGTCGACGCGGACGATGACGCTCACGCCCACATCGATAAGCGCGCAAACAGAGCTGCCCGCTTCGCCCGGATGATCACTAGGCACTTCTCGCGGTCGCTAGTGTCGCTCGACGAACTCGACCGGCTTAACGTTTCGCGGACAGATCTGTTCGACTACTACACGACCGCCCGCCGACTCGACGCCGTCGTCGACCGGGCAGTTCGGACCGCTCGTATCGGTGAGAAACTCCCAGAACCACTCTCTGAAGAGGTCGCCGCGGACGTACGTTCGGCTTCCGAGAACGCCAGAAGTTCCGTTGACGACGCGGTGACCGCGGTCCTCGAGGAGCGAGACTGTGTCAGAACGGCCCACGAGGCAATAGAACATCGCGACGAGGCCGTCGCGGCAGTCGAGACGCTCGAACAGACGCTGTTCGACGGCTCGCGCGTGGAGTCGGTTCCCACGGCAGTCGCGCTGACCAGCGCACTCGACCACCTCCGCAGAACTGCCAACCACGGTCGCGCCGTCGCCACGATCGCCGTTCGGGCCGCAGTACGTACTGAAAATCTTGACAGCCGGACCTGATGCACCAAATTCTAATCCCGGGTTTTCGGTCTCCTTCTGTCGTTGGTTTCTTCGTTCCGCTGTCGTCGGCCGAAACGTCGCTACTCGATGGTGGGTCGGTACTCCTCGACGACGGTCTCAACGTCCCTCCACGCGATTGGTGGCTCCATCTCATCCAGCGCATCGTCGAGATTTGCCACCCGGTCGTCGAAGCGCTCGTGCCACCCAGACTCGGCACGATCGACGAATCGCTCGCCCAACGCATCGTGACGCGCCTCGAGGTCCTCGAGGCGCTGGCCGACGCCCGAAGGTGGGTTGGACCCCTCGTTCGCGGCCCACTCTCGGAGTGTTGCTAGTTCTGCTTGCAGATCCGTTAGCATTAGCGCGGTAACACGGTGTTGGATCGTCGCTTGTATCCACACGACCGCAGCATCTTCCTCGAGTTCAGTACTATCGCCGGATAGCTCAGTGGCAACGTCCTCGAGTTTGTCCAGCGATTGCTCGAGCGCCTCGATATCGTCGATAAGTTCTTCGGTCCGGCGATCAGCGTCTTCGAGCCACTCCCCGAAGTTTTCTAGTTCGAACTGGAGTTCATCGGCGGCGCGTTGAACTTCATTGGCCGTCACTGTAACCCGTCGTATTTCCCGGGCGAGGTCGTAAAGATTCCCGTCGTTCTTGTGGGCGATGATCGTCTGGATGCGGTCGCCGAGATCAGCCGTCCGGTCTTCGACCATGTCAAGGCGCGCCCCAAAGCGATTGAGTCGCATCGCGACGATATCCAGCTCCGATACGGGCGCAGCGATGCCGCTGACATCTTCCAGTGAAGCGGCTGCCAGTTCCGTGCGCGTCTCCGCCGTTGTTACTACTTTCGAAGCGTTCGCAAGTGCGTCGTCGACGGCTGTCCGACGAATAACGCCGTCATCAGCAACGATAGCGAGCGTCTCACGTATCGTGTCCGACTCTGCTGACTCATCGTCGACGACTGTGATCGCCGTCTCCAGCGGGAGTCCGTCGAGGCCCGCTTGAGGCTCACTAATCTCGTGTCTGTTCATGGTCGATTATTACGGCCGATAACCCGTTAGTCGTTCGGTCTACCTCGGGGCAGGCTACTGCGACCCATAATACCGGCGACGTCTGCGACGGTATCACTACGTGCTAGTACGGTGCAAACGATCGAAGCCGATTCGCGAGCGGTGGTCAGACTGGCTCTGTCGGAGAACACGGAACGGGCGAACGAAACGTGCGCGGAGACGTTCGAGTCGATCACGCAACTGGATCAGATCCTGTACGAGCGAGGAGGTTCCAACGCGTACCTGTACGGACGCGTCCTCCAGCGACTCGAGCAGACGGCCCGGATCGGATCGACCATCGCCGAGGTACTCACGGAAGCGTCGTTCGAAAGCGAAAGTAGGTCTTGAATTTGAACGACCGAAATGCACAAGTCACATAGTAATCATTAGTTAAGCGTATGACCTTCTACGACCGGGAGCAGGAACTCGAGGCCCTCGGCCTGCACCGCTCGTAGAGCACGTGAGTTGTTACATCGCCATACGTCGAAAGTACGCGGCGTAATGCAGCACCCGATTGCAGTGAGCCGTCAAGCGGTACGATCCCCATTACAGGAAAACACTTCGAGAGTACAAGACGGTCGTCGAATTGGGCGATCACACATGAGAACGCGCGAAGCAAATCAGACTGAGTCAATCCTGCAGTTCCATACGAACGGATCGACTAGTAATCGGAAAAGAACCCGAACTCCTCCCCGCTACGGTGGATATAATCGGTCTCGAGTACGTCGCTGACGGTTCGTCCAAGCTCGTCCAACTCCTCTTCGATACCCTGAATATCTCCCCGATCGAACATCTCATCATACGGTGCCGGCAGATCCGCAGGGACTGGTGGTGATTGATACCCGACGTCTTCTGCGGCCACGTTCCAGTAAAAATCGTATTCGTCGATCAAGCCCAACTCGCGCACTAACTCGAACTCATCCAGCGTCATGTACGTTTGGTCCCGCCATTCGTCGAACCCGGTTTCCCAGGCACCGTCTCGGAGGAACGTCGCCAACGCTTCACGAGGCGTACTATCGCCTACCCGCTCGTCCGGTTCGACGACGGCGTCGTAGTCTCCTGGGTCCTGTGGGCTGTCGAGCGTAGGTGGCTCAGGAATTTCGACATCGAGTGACATGCTGTATCGTTAGTTTGACAGCGGTTTGATGGTTTCTATCACGTCGCTGCTCTATCCAAATCGCCGATGTATTCCGTCTCGAGGTCCGAATCATGGAGTCGGTCGCGCTTTTCGTGGAGTAATCACCTTTCTCGAGGGATCAATAGTTTGCCGTTGAACTCCCGCTTCGGCGCAGCGATTTCGTCGTTCGTCAGTTCATTCACGTCGACTGAAAGCGCTCTATGACGTAGAGGGGTCTCCTCTCTCCTGTTCGAACGAATACCAACACGTGTTTTTGCCGAGGCCGAGAAGTTTCGCAGTTTTCGTACACTCTTCTTCCGTATCGTACCTCCTTTATCGTGTTCAATGGTGTGTGAGAACGTGAAATGCCTACTATACCACTCGAAGAGCGACGCGCTACAGAACTCGATTCGGATGCCCAGGCAGTGTTGGACACGCTAGTGGAAGTGGACGCACCAGATATCACCCACTTGTCTCCTGAACAGGCCCGAGCGCTGCTCGGCGACTTCTTCACGCCGGACGTCGAACCCGAACCGATCGCTACAGTGGACGAGCGCAAAATTCGGGCGGACGCGCGTGACATCCGGGTGCGGATCTACGATCCGGGCCCGGGCCGAAACCTCCCTGCAGTCGTCTACTTCCACGGCGGTGGCTGGGTCGTCGGCAACTTGGATACGCACGATACGGTCGCCCGCGCGCTGGCGAGCGAGGGCGAGTGCGTCGTTGTCTCCGTCGATTACCGAAAGGGGCCGGAGCATCCGTTTCCCGGTGCCGTCGAGGATGCTTACCTTGCGACGAAGTGGGTGGCAGATCGCGCGGACGAGATCGGGGCCGGTCGGGGACTTGCCGTCGCCGGCGAAAGCGCAGGCGGGACGCTCGCAACCGTCGTCGCGCAGATGGCTATCGAAAAGGATATCGGCTCCCCGCAAATCGACCATCAGCTGTTGTTCTACCCAGTGACAAATCACTCGTATACTACCCGATCCTACGAGGAAAACTCGGAGAACTACTTCCTGACAGCTCGAGGGATGGTGTGGTTCTGGAACCACTATCTTCGTGACGACACTGACGGAGCTAACCCACGCGCGTCGCCGCTTCGGGCTCCCCGACGAGTCCTCGCCGAGTTGCCCCCAGTGACGCTGTTCACCAGCGGATACGATCCCCTCCGCGACGAACAGTTCGCCTACGGCGAGGCGCTCGAGGATGCGGGCGTTTCCGTCGAGCACGTTCATTATGAGGACATGATTCACGACTTCGTTAACATGAGTCAACTCTCGGAACCGTTCTCCGATATCGAAGCAGCAAACGATGCACACGAACGCGCTGGCGAAGCGCTCCGGACGGTCTTCGAATGATGACCAGCGCCGCTCACCGAGAAGGCCCGAAACGGGTATCAACTGCTGAACATCGAGACTACGGTGATAGCGCTCCAAACCAGTATCAGACGGTAGTTAGACGAATACGACGCAAGCTAGTCCTGCTACCGTTTGTTACCCTTCAACGGTGAGACCTCTCGCGAGTGTCGAGATTAACGCCTCCTGTACCTGTCCGTAGTAGCCTTGCTCAACGCCCTCAAACTGACCCTCGTATTGCTCGTACTCGTCCCGGTGTAGTACCAAGAGCCCGATCGAAGATCCCATAAGTCCTAGCACGATGAATGGATCCATTTCCGCGAGCGGTCCGTCACTCCGGCTCTGGATGCCTTCGAGAAGGGGGATGAACTCCGCCATTTCCGCCTGAACGAGCTCCTCGAGTTGCTTCTCAGACCCGCTCCCGATGATTTCTTGGTAGTTACCCTGTATGACCGTTTGTTGGATGAACGGGTTTCCTTCGCCGAACTCAGCGTAGCACCAGAATAATCGCTCCAGCGCTTCCTGCGGTTCGTCTACACCCGCGAGCTCTGAACGCACGTTCTCCATGTACTCCTCAAATTCGCGCTGGAGAATTTCGATGTAGAGGTCCGATTTTGCGTCGAAAAACTGGTAAAACGTTGGCTTCGCAATTCCAACGGGATCTGTAACGTCCTTCACAGTCGTTTTCTTCGGCCCGTACGTGAGCAGGAGCTCTCGGCCGCTCTCGACGAGTTGTTCTCTGATTTGTTCTCGTTTCTCATCGCTGAAACCGGGCATACCAGTATATTCTCCCGGGACCTCATAACCAGATTGGTTATCGGTCATGACTCTATGACCGAAAAACGTATTTAGTTATAGAGTTGATGAACGGCTATGGGCGCACTAGAAGTGAACGATTTGACGAAGGACTACGGGAGCGTTCTCGGAGTCGACTCGCTGTCGTTCTCCGTCGAAGACGGCGAAATATTCGGGTTCCTCGGTCCGAACGGAGCCGGAAAGACGACGCTGATTAGGACGCTGCTCGGCTTGATCTCCCCGACATCGGGTACTGCGACGGTCCTCGGGGCAGACGTACGCAATGAAGATGCGCTGATTGAGGCGAAACAACGGATCGGGTACCTGCCGGCGCACCTCGGGTTCAATGAGGAGGTGACCGGCCAGCGCGTCCTCAACTATCACGCTTCCGTCAAAGGGGATCGACGTCGTTCGGAACTGCTCGATGTCTTTACGCCGCCGGTTGAACGCCCGATCCGCGAGTACTCGACCGGCAACAAGCGGATGCTCGGAATCGTACAGGCATTCATGCACGATCCCGACCTCGTCATTATGGACGAACCGACCTCGGGATTGGATCCGCTCAAACAGGAGGAGTTCAACGAGTTCATTCGCGGCGAACGCGAGCGCGGGACGACCATCTTCTTCTCCTCGCACGTATTGAGCGAGGTTCGGCGCGTCTGTGACCGCGTCGGCATTCTCCGTGAGGGGCGACTCGTCGGACTCGAAGACATCGATACGCTCCTCGATCAGGGCGGTAAACGCGTCCACGTCCGTACCGCCGACGGCGAACGGGTGGACTTCAGTGGTCTCGACGGCGCTTTCGACGTGACCACCGTCGGTGAGGAGATCCAGTTCATCTACGCCGGCAACTACAACCCGCTGTTTCAGGCGCTCGCGCGACACGATGTCCACGAGGTCGAAATCCGCGAGCCGCCGCTCGAAGATATCTTCATGCACTTCTACGGAACCGACGGTTCCGAAGCGAATCCGCCGATGGAGGGTACCAATGTTTGAAACCGCGCGGTACGAGGCGAGCCGCCGACTCCGCGGGACAGCCGCATTAGCGGGCGGGATCGCTGTTCTCGTGGCATTTTTCGTCTGGTACTTCTCGGTGCTTGACGTCGAAGGGCTGACGCAGGCGATGGAATCGCTGCCACCCGCGATGCTCGAGGCGTTCGGCATCGAGACGATTGCGACGATCGAGGGCTTTCTCGCGGCGGAAGTCTACAATTTCGTCTGGGTGCTCGGGCTCGGGTTGTACTTCGCGTATGCGGCGGGCGGTTTGATTGCTGGCGATGTCGAGCATGATCGGATGGATCTGTTGGTGTCGTTCCCCGTCTCTCGGTCGTGGTTACTGATCGAGAAGTTCAGCGCGTTGCTCGTTCCGATCATTGCGGTCAACATCGTTGTCGCTGCCGTCGTCTACGGGGGTGCAGCCGCTATCGGTGAGTCCATCGATTTGGCCCACCTGGTGCTCGTGCACGCGCTCTCGATCCCGTACCTGTTGACCTGCGCAGCGATTGGGACCGTCTTCTCGGTGATCTTCGACCGAGCAGATGTCGCAAAACGCGCCGCGATCGGGCTCGTCTTCGCGCTATTCCTCATCAAGTCGGTCACCGCGAACGCCGAGGGGTATGAGTGGATTCAGAACGTCAGTCCGATGAACTACTACGAACCGACGCCAATCCTCATCGACGGCACGTATCAGCTTGCGGATGTCGGAGTACTCCTCGTGGTCTTTACCGTTCTGTTGATCGGCAGTCAGGTGGTGTTCCAGCGACGAGACATCTAAGATGATCAGTTAGCTTCGTCCAATCTCAACTAGTCGATAGACAGCCGTGTTTTCTTCGAATCACTCGGCTTCCAGAAACTCGACGAAGAGTCTCGAGTTCGAGAGAGTCCCTGAGAGTCGACCGGACACTTAGGAGTCGCCACGTCGTGAGGGTAGATACCGTATGACAGATGCCGACGCGATACCCGTGACCGTCGTCAGCGGCTACCTCGGCGCGGGCAAAACGACGCTGCTCAATCACGTGCTTTCGAACCCGGGAGACCGACGGGTAGCAGTGATCGTCAACGATATGGGTGAGGTAAACATCGACGCGGAACTGATCGCGCGTGCAAACGACGAGGAGGGAATCGTCGACCTCTCGAACGGCTGTATCTGCTGTCAGTTGCAGGGGGATCTCCTTGAGGAGGCGGCGCGGCTGGCCGAGAGCCGCGCGTTCGACCACCTGCTGGTCGAGTCCTCGGGGATCAGCGAACCGATCCCCGTCGCGCAGGTGTTCACCGAGGGTACGGACGAGAGCGACGGAGATCCGACGGACCTGTTCCGACTGGACACGATGGTAACCGTGCTCGATACGTACGGCTTCTGGAAAGAGTTCGACGCCGGAGAGCGATTGCCCGGGGCCGCAGAACCCGACGATGACCGCCCGCTGAGCGAGGTTCTCGTGGAGGGAATCGAGTTCTGCGACGTCCTGTTGTACAACAAGGTCGACATGGTTCCCGACGACGTACTCGGGGAGATCGAGGCGGTCGTCACCCGGCTCCAGCCGCGGGCGAAGCAGATCCGGACGACCTACGCCGAGGTGGATCCGGACGTCGTCCTCGATACCGGCCGCTTCGACTTCGAGGCGGCGCGGCGCGCACAGGGGTGGAAACGTCACCTGCGTGGCGACGGACACGATCATGGTGACGGCGAGGGGGACGATCACGACGAGGGCGGGGGGCACGATCACGGTGGCGAGGATCTGACGAGCGCCGCCGAGCGCCACGGCGTCTCGTCGTTCGTCTTCCGGTCGATTCGGCCGTTCCACCCCGAACGACTCGCGACGTGGCTCGAGGACTGGGACGGAGCGATCGTCCGGGCGAAAGGCGTCTGTCACGTCGCGGGCCGCGAGGAGGTGATCGGCGTCAGTCAGGCCGGTCCATCGGTCAGGGCCGGCCCGATCGGCGAGTGGCGCAAAGACGACGAGCGTCGCACCCAACTGGTGTTCATCGGTCGAGAGATGAACGAGGGGCGGATCCGCGAGGAACTCGAGGCGTGTACGGTCGACGACGACGAACCCGCTTACGAGCCGACGACCGATCCGTTTCCGCTGTAGTCACGACGCGCGGTCTACGATTCGAGGTCCTCGCGAAGCTCGTCCCAGGATTCGTGGAAACCGTGGGTCGACCGATCCGCCGTCCGGTCGGTGAGAGCGTCCTGATAGACGTCGTCGTACTCGAGCAGCCGGGTCCAGCCGTCGTGGCCGACGTAGCTGCAATACTGGCACATGTCCTCGAGTACGTCGGTCGAAGCTATACCCGTTTTGGCGACCGATCCGCGTCGGTCTTCACGACCGGTCGAGTGTGCCGGGCAGTACCGAGCTCCGTGGGCGGACGAGGTTGGAGACGAAAGAGTGACAACGGTTCAACGGAGGTACCGTCTACATGAATCGAAAGAGCGGTTACGTTCGCAACGCGACCGAAACGATCGAACGGGCCTGCGAGCACTGCGAGTGGCACGCGGTCGGAGACACCCACCCGGAGCTGGCCAAGCGGTATCAGGACCACCTCCGCGACGATCACCCCTCCGTGTGGCTGCGAAAATAAATTCGAGAGTCGCTTGCGGACCGTGACTTCGATTCGGTCCGACTGGGCGAGACGGCTACGGCTCGAGCAGGACTTTGATGACGCCCTCCTCGCGCTCGTCGAACTTCTCGTACATCTCCGGCGCGCGCTCTAAGTCGACGCGTTGGGAGACGACCCAGCTGGGGTCGGCCCGGCCCTCGATGATCATATCCCGCAGTTCTCGGTTGTACTGCTTGACGTTACACTGCCCGGTGCCCAGCTTTAGCCCCTTCTCGAATAGCTTGCCGAAGTCGATACCGAGCCGACCCTGCGCCGCCATCTCGTCTGGCGCGCCGGGATCCGAAGGAACGTACAGTCCCGGAATGCCGAGTTGCCCGGTCGGGCGAACCGTCTGGATGAGTTGGTTGAGCACGACCGCAGGATTCTCGCGGGCCGGGTCGTACGCCTCGTCGCCCGGATCCGTTTCGGGGTCGATCGCCTGATACCCCACCGCGTCGACGCCCTTGTCGACGCCGCCGCCGTGGACATCTTTGATCTGTTCGACGGGATCGCTCTCCTCGAAGTTGATCGCGCGGGCGTCGCAGTGGTCTTCTGCCATCTCGAGGCGGCTCTCGACCCGGTCGACGACATATATCTCCGACGCACCCTGGATCTTGGCGCTGTAGGCGGCCATCAGACCGACCGGGCCGGCCCCGAAAATCGCGATCGATTCGCCTGGCTCTAGGTTCGCGAGTCGCGTTCCGTGCCATCCAGTCGGGAAGATGTCGGCCAGAAGCGCGAAGGAATCCTCGTGTACGTCTCCCTCGGGGAGTTTGAGCGCGTTGAAGTCCGCGAACGGCACGCGCAGTTTCTCGGCCTGTCCGCCCTTGTACGGCCCCATCGCGACGTACCCGTACGCGCCGCCGGCGAAGCCTGGGTTGACGTTGGTGCAAAAGCCGGTGTAACCGTTCTCACAGTTCCGGCAGAACCCGCAGGCGACGTTGAACGGCATCACGACCCTGTCGCCGACCTCGAGCGACGTGACGGCGTCGCCGACCTCGCTTACGGTTCCCATGTTCTCGTGTCCGAAGACGATCCCGGGGTCGGCCGCGGTTCGGCCCTCGTACATGTGGAGATCCGAACCGCAGATCGCCGTGGTCGTTATGTCGACGAGCACGTCGTTTTCGTGTTCAATCTCCGGTTCATCGACCGCTTCGACGGCTACGTCGTGCGGTCCCTGATAGACGACGGCGTCCATTGACATGTGGTATCGAACCTCGATGGACGGACCACGAACACCATTGTAAAGCTTCGCGTGACCGGCGACGGCGCTGTTCAGAGTAACCTGTTGCCGCTCGAGGATTTCGACGGATTGTAATTTCTGAGGGTGCTGTACCTCGTTGAGACGTAGCTTCGGGCAGTTCACATACACCAGCACCCGATCGCGCTTCGACTATTGCCCGTTGTCGAGTCTGCTCCAGCTATCGGAAACGATTCCGAGGGTCGCCTTCAATCCGCCGAGGATAATAGGGCCGAAGAACAGACCCATGATCCCGAATGCGTACGCACCGCCAAGGATGCCGAGGAGAATAACGGCGGGATTGAGGTCTGCGTACCGGTCGACTGCGAAAGGACGAAGATAGTCGTCAGTGAGTCCGACAACGATGACACAATAGACGAACAACGCGGTGGCGAACAACGGCTCGCTTGAAACGAACAGATAGACGACAGCGCCGCCCCAGATGGGAATCGCGCCGACGAGCGGAACCATCGCGAAAACCATCATGACGACCGTCCAAAACGTTGCGTTGGGAATACCGGTTGCAAAGAATCCAACTCCAGCAACGCCACCCTGCACGACGGCGACGAAGACGTGCCCGAAGAGAACGGCCCACATCATGTCGCCGATTTCGTCGTGGAGGTCACGCTGGATGTCTACTGGAAGTGGAACCGTTCGATAGAGCCAGTCGACCAGTTTGTCGCCGTCTTTGAGTAGGTAATACACAAGAAAGAGACCCAGCGCGATCCCGATCACGAAATGGGTGATCGAGTTGAACACTTCGGCTGACTGCTCGAAGACCACCGCTTGTATCCTCTGTCCTGAACCGGAGAGTTCTCCCACGATATCGATATTTTGCCCAGTGTACTCCTGGATGAGAGATTCGATCTCCGCTATTTGAACGGATTCTATTTCGACATTTCGGAGAATACGCGTCGCGTCACCCATGATGGATGCAACGACCAAGACGAACGGAGTGACAAATCCAACGACGGCGAGAGTCACGAGAGAAAGTGCGGCGATCATCGACGACGTGTATTCTTCGAGACGGATCTGGATTGGATAGAGTGTGTACGCGAGGAGTACCGCACCAAGGACGTACTGGAGAAATGGCTCGACGAGCAAAATTGCCAACACGAGAAGAGCGCCGACGAGGGCAAGAACAAATCCTTTATTGAGGTTCATACTCTCGAATCATCGATCCGTACATAAACCCTCTCAGATTCTCGTTCAGCATAGGAACAATTATGAATGTCGGAATCCGGAACACGGAGTTGGTCCCCGAACTAAATACCAATATATAGTTATCATAGTAGGGTACTTATTTGGCTACTGGTGATGCTTCAGTGATGTCGAAAGACACCACTGGGCCGTCGGTTGGAATCAACCGGCGGAAATTTTTGGCCGGCGCAAGTCTCGCGGGCGTGACGGGACTGTCCGGTTGTATTGGAACGTTTGCTGGCGCGGCAAAGGAGGTGAGAATTGCTGGAAGTTCGACCGTGTTCCCGATCACCTCGGTGATATCGTCATCGTTTTCCGAGGATCGAAACGACGTGACCGTCTCGATCAGTATGACGGGAACAGGGGGCGGCTTCTCGAACTTCTTTTGCCCCAACATGACGGACATCAACAATGCAAGCCGAGAAATAGCCGATGCCGACATAGAACAGTGCGCAGAAAACAGTGTTGAACCAGTCGAATTTACAATCGCAACTGATGCGTTGACGGTAGTCACCCATCCTGAAGCGGATTGGGTGGACTGCGTAACCGTCGAGGAACTGCGTGAACTCTGGCGCGAAGGGGGTGCCCAGCGCTGGAGCGACGTTCGTGATGAGTGGCCCGACGAAGAGATCGAGTTTTTCGGCTCCGCGACGACCTCAGGAACACATGAGTACTTCGTCGAGGCGATCATCGGCGAAGAGGAGACTCACCGAACGGACTACCGCGGCACCGAGCGCGACCGTTCTATCGTACAGGGTGTCCGAGGGAGCCAGTACTCCATCGGTTACTTCGGATTCGCCTACTACGACGAAAACCCCGACCAGATCAAGGCCCTCGGAATCGACGACGGCGACGGGTGCGTCGAGCCGTCACTCGAGGCGGCGATGGACGGCGAGTATACGCCGCTGTCGCGAAACCTGTACATCTACGTCGCCAAAGAATCGCTCGAGCGCCCCGAAGTTCAGGACTTCGTCCGATACTACCTCGAGCGCTCGTCGACAGATCTCGTCAACGAGGTCGGGTACGTCCCGGTCACCGAAGACGTCCGCGACGAGAACCTCGAGAAACTCGACAGAAATATCGAGGAGGTGACGGCCTGATGAGCGCACCGGATATCACACACGACAACGCTCGCTCCGTTCGCGGAGTCGCGTTCAAGTACGTCTTTGCAGTGTGTGCGTTCCTCTCGATTCTGACGACCGTTGCGATCGTCCTGACGCTTTTATACGATGCCGTCGACTTCTTCGCGGTCGTTTCGCCACTCGAGTTCTTCTCGGGAACGGAATGGACACCCTCGAACGATCTTTACGGCGTCTGGCCGCTGATCTCCGGAACGGTTACGATTACGATCGGCTCGGCGTTGATCGCCCTCCCGATCGGACTTCTAACGGCAATCTATCTGAGCGAATACGCCTCGGATCGACGGCGGGCGTACCTCAAACCCGCACTCGAGGTGCTTGCGGGCGTTCCGACGGTCGTCTACGGATACTTCGCACTAGTATACATCACGCCCGTGTTCGATCGGTTCCTCCCGATCGGGACGTTCAACGCGCTCTCGGCCTCGATCATGGTCGGCATCATGATCATTCCGATGGTCTCCTCGATCAGCGAGGACGCGATGAGTTCGGTACCCGATTCGTTGCGCCAAGCGAGTTACGGCCTCGGCGCGACGAAGTTCACCGTTTCAACGTCGGTCGTCGTTCCGGCGGCGCTTTCGGGGATCCTCTCCTCGTACATTCTGGCGCTCTCTCGAGCCATCGGCGAGACGATGATCGTGGCGGTCGCTGCAGGGCAGACCCCACGTATGGCCGAACTGACCGACCCCGCCGGAATGTTCCTCGAGTCGGTGCAGACGATGACCGCCGCGATGGTGCAGATCGGAGCCAGCGACGTCGTCGGCCAGTCGACTCAGTACAAGAGCCTCTTCGCGGTGGGGCTGACGCTGTTCGTGATCACGTTCGCAATGAATCTATTCAGCGAGTGGGTATCCTCGCGCTACAGGGAGGTGTATCGCTGATGTCGACCGATACCGACCAGACCGCCACCGGCGGATCTAGCTTCGGTCGCGTAAGCCGAACCAAAGACGTCGCGTTCCGCTGGCTCACACTCGGAGCGGCACTGTTCGGCATCCTCGCACTCGCAGTGTTGCTGGCCAACGTCGTCGTCGATGCCGTTGGCTGGTTAAACTGGGGCTTTCTCACCGGGATGCCGAGCTTCAGTAACCCGTATCAGGCGGGATTCTTCCCCGCGATCGTCGGCTCGATCGCGCTAATGGCGCTGATCGCACTGATCACGTTCCCACTCGGCGTCGGCGCGGCGATCTACCTCGAGGAGTATGCAAGCGACGGCTACCTCACGCGGTTCATCCAACTCAATATCGCCAACCTCGCGGGCGTCCCGTCGGTCGTCTATGGACTGCTGGGACTCGGCCTGTTCGTGGGCCTGTTGAACATCGGATTCGGGACGTTGCTCGTTGCTGGCTTTACGGTCGGATTGCTCATCCTGCCGATCATCATTATTTCGGCTCAGGAAGCGATCCGTTCCGTGCCCGACTCCCAACGACAGGCCAGCTACGGGATGGGGGCGACGAAGTGGCAGACGATCCGCAACGTCGTCTTGCCACGAGCGATGCCCGGCATCCTCACGGGAACGATCCTCGCGCTCGGCCGCGCGATCGGCGAGACCGCACCGCTGATCATGATCGGTGCGCCGACGGCAGTCTTCGGCGTTCCGAACAGCCTCCTCAGTAAGATCAGTGCAATGCCCATGCAGATCTACACCTGGGCGGACCAACCCGAAATGGAGTTCCAGTACGGCGTCGTCGCGGCTGGCGTGGTGACGCTGCTGGTCATCCTCCTGTCGATCAACTCAATTGCGATTCTCATTCGGAACCGGTACCAACAGAGGGATTCCTAATGCCACAAGATTCAGCCACTTCCACGGAAAACGAACCGCTCAACGGTCAGCAAGCCACACCGACGCCGGGCACCGACGGCCTCGGCGACGGATCGAACGTATCGAACGAGGCCACCGGCACCGACCGAGTACTCCTCGAGGCACGCGACCTCGATGTCTACTACGGCGATGATCAAGCGCTCAACGGGATCAACCTGCCAATTCCGGAAAAGAAGGTGACGGCGCTCATCGGCCCCTCGGGCTGTGGAAAGTCGACGTTCCTGCGATCGATCAACCGCATGAACGACCTGATCGATATCTGCCGCGTCGACGGCGAGTTCGAGTTCGGCGGCAAGAACGTCTATGATGACGATGTCGATCCGGTTGCACTCCGTCGCAAAATTGGGATGGTATTCCAGAAGCCGAATCCGTTTCCCAAGTCGATCTACGACAACGTCGCCTACGGCCTGCGGGTGCAGGGTGAGGACGACGGCAACCTAGACGACCAGGTCCAACAGGCCTTAGAACGCGCCGCGCTGTGGGACGAAGTAAAGGATCAACTTGATTCCTCGGGGCTCGACCTCTCGGGCGGACAACAACAGCGACTGTGCATCGCACGCGCGATTGCCCCGGACCCGGAGGTTATTTTGATGGACGAGCCGGCAAGCGCACTCGACCCGGTTGCAACCTCGAAAATCGAAGATCTGATTACCGACCTCTCCGAGCAGTACACGGTCGTCATCGTCACCCACAACATGCAACAGGCCGCGCGCATCTCCGATCGCACGGCCGTCTTCCTCACGGGCGGCAATCTCGTTGAGTTCGACGAAACCTCGAAGATCTTCGAGAACCCCGAAAGCGACCGCGTCGAAGATTACATCACCGGCAAGTTCGGGTAGCCGTTCCGTATCAAGCAGGAAACCGGGGCGGGAACTTCTCGAGCGTGAGGAACTCTCGCCGTTCTTTATAC